>JAEULD010000159.1 GCA_016792765.1 Candidatus Odyssella sp. | reverse complement strand
GAGGCGCGATCGCCGGCCTTGAGCGCCGGCGCGGCGACGATGCGCGAACAGGCCTCGATGGCGCGCTCGGCGTCGCCCGCCGCTTCCGGCCCGCAGAGTTTCCAGTCCACGCCCTGGGCCGCCGCGTGTCCGGCCGGCGCGCCGGCCAGCATTGCGGCGATGATGGCGAAACGTCTCATCCGATACTCCCCGGTGGCCGAACGCGCGCGATCCTAGCGGCGGCGTCTGCGCGGTCAATCGCGCGGCCGGCGGCGATAGCGCAGATAGAGGCTCGTGCGCCCCTCGCCCTTGGCCTTGTGCTCGTAGCGCGTCTCGGGCCAGTCGGCGGGCCGGACGCGCCAATCGTCGGCGCGGCGCGCGAGCCACTCGAAATCGCGCCGCTTGCCCATCTGCTCCAGCGTCCAGATCTTGTAGACCGCGTGATCCGACGCGATGCGCAGCTCGGCGCCGTCGGCCATCGCGCGCGCGAGCGCGTCGAGATTGGCGGGGTTGACGAAGCGGCGCTCGGCGTGGCGCGCCTTCGGCCACGGATCGGGATGCAGCAGGAACACGCGGTCGAGGCACGCCTCGGGCAGCGCCGCGAGCAGCGGCCGGGCGTCTTCCGGATGGATGCGGATATTGGCGAGGCCGCGTTCCGAAACGTGCCGCACCAAGGAGGCCACCCCGTTCACGAAAATCTCGGCCGCGAGCAGGCCGACATCGGGGTTGTGCTCGGCCTGCCACGCCGCGTGCTCGCCGGCGCCGAAGCCGATCTCGAGCCAGAGCCGCGCCGGACGCGCGGCGAACAGCGCCCAGGGATCGAGCGGCTTGCCCGGCGCGAGCGGAATCCGGATGCCCGGCAGCAGCGTTTCGAGCAGCGCCGCCCGCCCCGGCCGCAGCTTGCGCCCGAGCCGGCGGCCATAGTGGCGCAGTCGCGTGGGTGCAGGGTCGGTCATGACGCTTGGACGATAGGCGAAATCGCAGACATGCGTAGGGGCGGGTTGCGCACCCGCCCCCACTTCGCATGCCGTGCGGCGGCGCGCGGGACGGGCCCGGGGCCCGCCGCCCGCGCCTTCGCCGTTACGAAAACGCCCGCTTCAGCTCGGGCACCAGATCGGTGCGCTCCCACGAGAAGCCGCCGTCGCGCTCGGGCTGGCGGCCGAAATGGCCGTACGACGCCGTGCGCCGGTAGATCGGCTTGTTGAGCGAGAGGCTGCGGCGGATGTCGGTCGGGCGCAGGCTGTAGATCTGCGGCAGCAGCTTCTGCAGCTTCGCCTCGTCCACCTTCGCCGTGCCCTCGGTATCGACATAGACCGACATCGGATCGGCGACGCCGATCGCGTAGGCCACCTGGATCTTGCAGCGTTCGGCGAGGCCGGCGGCGACGACGTTCTTGGCGAGATAGCGCGCGGCGTAGGCGGCCGAGCGATCGACCTTGGTCGGATCCTTGCCCGAGAAGGCGCCGCCGCCATGCGGCGCGTAGCCGCCGTAGGTATCGACGATGATCTTGCGGCCGGTGAGGCCGCAATCGCCGTCGGGGCCGCCGACCACGAAGCGGCCGGTGGGGTTCACGAGGAAATCGGCGTCCTTTTTCGGCATCCAGCCCTGGGGCAGCGACTTCGCCACGTAGGACCTGATCATCTCCTTGATCATCGCCGACGTGTAGGGCTTGCCCTTCTTCGTCTCGGCGGCATGCTGCGTCGAGACGACGACCTTCGTGCAGCCGACCGGCCGGCCGTTCTCGTAGAGCACCGTCACCTGGCTCTTGGCATCGGGGAGCAGATCGGCGAGATCGCCCTTGTGCCGCGCGTCCTTGAGGTCGCGCAGGATGCGGTGCGCGAAATAGATCGGCGCCGGCATGAACGAGTTCTTCTCGTACACTTCCGTTTCCGTGCAGGCGAAGCCGAACATCAGGCCCTGGTCGCCGGCGCCTTCCTGCGCGCCGACATTGCCCTTGGCCTTCTTCGCGTTGACGCCGCGCGCGATGTCGGGCGACTGCGCGTGCAGCAGCACCTCGACGTCGGCGCCGGACCAGGAGAAGCCGTCCTGGTCGTAGCCGATGTCTTTCACCACCTGGCGCGCGATCTCGGCGACGTATTCGCGGTTGACGACCGTGTGCGCGCCGTAGCGGTGCGTGAGCGGCGCCGAGCCGCGCACCTCGCCGGCGATGACGATCTTGTTGGTCGTGGTGAGCGTTTCGCACGCGACGCGCGAATTGGCCTGCGAATCGTCGGCCACGCCCATCTTCACGTCGTTGGTGAGGAAGGCGTCGAGCACCGCATCGGAGATCTGATCGCAGACCTTGTCCGGGTGACCCTCGGACACGGATTCGCTGGTGAAGAGATAAGTGTTGCTGCCCCTGGCCACGGTCTTCTCGTCCTCCTTCTGCATCTAGTCTCTGGAAGTCTCGGCTGCGCGAGCGCGCGGGACCATAGTCGCGCGCTCCGTGCCCCGCAAGCGGCGCATGCGTGCGCGGCCGCGCGCGTTGCCCATTGCCCAAAAGCGTCGCGCCCCGGTTTGGGCCGGGGCGCGGATCGCGGTGGGCGAAAGTGGGAAACGACTCAGTCGGCGTCTTCGGCGCGGCCGAGCGTCTTCGCGAGATCGAACACCTTCTTGCGCACGCGCGGGCTCTTGATGCGGTAGTAGGCGCGCACGAGTTCGAGCGTCTCGCGCTTCGCGAGCGTATCCGGCTCGTAGTCCGCCGCGGCCTCGGAGAAGCCGCTGCCGCCGTTGCCGCCGCGCGCGGTCGCCGCGATCTCGGCCGGCATCTCGTCGAAGAAGAACTGGATCGGCACGTCGAGGATCTTCGAGAGCTCGTAGAGCCGGCTCGATCCGACGCGGTTCGTGCCGCGCTCGTACTTCTGGACCTGCTGGAACGTGAGTCCGAGCGCCTGGGCCAGCTTTTCCTGGCTCATGCCCAGCATCGTCCGGCGCAGGCGGACACGGGCACCGACATGCGCGTCAACCGGGCGCGGGCGCACCAACTTGATTCGCGTCGCACCCCTCCGCCCCTTGGGCCTGCCTCTCGTCGCCATGACTTCCTAGACCTTTCTTCGAATGGAATTCGATTGATTCGACGGACAACGTTCGGCGCGGCGTTCGGTTCCACCAGCCGCCCCCGCTTCGTGCCGCTTTTTGCAACTCTCGACAGTCGCGAAACACTACCACCCGCTGGTTGTCGTACCAAGTCCCGGGCTGTCGAATTCACTTTCTAATATATTAGACGGCTTATTCAAGTGAAATTTGAACGACCGATAGAATTGATAGCCAGTCCAACCTCTTGTTTCGTGAGATTTCCTAGACTTGCTTACCGGCGATTGTGCAGCGCAAAGTGTCGCATATCGGTCCCAACCGCGACGAGCAATGCGAGCAAAAGGAGAACAAGAAGCACGCGATCGCCCAACCGTTCATAGAAAGTGGGCCGCATCGTGGCGCGCGGCAGCGCGGCGTCGAGCACGCCGGGGGTCATGATCGCGAGCCGCGCCTGCACGCGGCCATAGGCATCGACGACGGCGGTAATTCCGGTATTCGCGGCGCGGACCAGCGGCACGCCCTCCTCGACCGCACGCAAGCGCGCACTCGCGAAATGCTGGTAGGGCCCGGAGGTGAGGCCGAACCACGCGTCGTTGGTGACGTTCACCAGCCAGCCGGGGCGGCGCAGCGGATCGGTGCGGCCGGGAAAGATCGCCTCGTAGCAGATCAGCGGGCTGGCGCCGGGCGCGCCCGGCACGTCGAGCGTGGCCGGGCCGGGCCCGGCCGAGTAGTCGCCGGCGCCGTGCGCGAGCTTCTCCACGCCCAGGCGCCGCAGCACCGGACGCATCGGCACGAACTCGCCGAACGGCACGAGCTCGTGCTTGTCGTAGGTGGCGACGACCTTGCCGCCGGGGCCGACGACGTGAAAGCTGTTGTAGTAGCGGCGCTGGTGGTCGCGGATCGCGCCGAGCAGCAGCGCGCCGTTGGGCGGAATGATCGCCGCGATCCGGCGCAGCCGCTCGCCTTCGATGCGGGCGGCCGGGATCTCGGTATCGAAGCGATAGTCGATCGCGGTCTCCGGCCAGACGACGTGCGTGATGCGCTCGAAGCCCGGCGAGGCGCTCAGGCGGATGTAGTGGGCGAACGTTTGCTCGCGCCGGCCCTCGACCCATTTGAGGCTCTGCGCGATGTTGCCCTGCACGAGGCGGAGCCGCACGCCGGGCACCGGCTCCCCGCTCGCCGCCGCGAGGCGCTGCGCGCCGCCGAGCCACAGCGCCGCGAGCAGCACGAGCGCGCCGCCGAGCCACGCGGCGCGCGCGCCGCGGCGCATCGACGGCTCGAACAGCACGGCGGGCATGGCGGCCACGAGCACGGTGAGAAAGCCGAGGCCGTAGGCGCCGAGATAGGCGGCCGGCTGGATCATCTCGTCGACGGCCGTCCACGAGATCGCGATCAGGTTCCAGGGAAAGCCCGCGAAGACGTTGCCCACCTGCCCGCGCGCGAATTCCAGCGCCGCCCAGCACACCGCGAACACGACGACGCCGGCGGCACCCGCGAAGCGCGTGGCGCGCGCCAGCGCGGCGGCGGCGCCGACGAAGACCGCCTGGAGCGCGCTCAGCCCGAACACGGCGAACGGGATCATCCACCCGAAGCGCTCCATGTCGAGCGTGAACGGCCAGGCGAGCCAGTAGATGCCGCCGATGAAGAACCCGCAGCCGAACCACCAGCCGGCCCAGAAGCCGTTCCACACCGTGCCGGTGCCGCGCAGCAGCAGGATCAGGCCCGGGAACGCGACCAGCAGCAGCGGCAGCGCGTGCACCGGCGGCAGCGCGGCCGCGGCCAGCGCGCCGAACAGCAGGGCCGCGCCGCGGCGGCGCCAGCCGCGCAAGCCCGCGATCCGGGCGGCGAGGCCCGCCGCGGGCGCCGGCGCGCCGGCCCCGGGCAGAGCGTCAATCCTCGCCGACATGGGCCGGGCTCTCCGTCGGCAGATGGCGCACGCGCAGCAGGCGCACGCGGCGCGGATCGGCTTCGACCACTTCGAACTCGATGCCGGACGAATGCCGGATCAGCTCGCCGCGCGACGGCACGCGATTCGCCAGATAGAAGACGAGGCCGCCCAGCGTATCCACTTCGGCGCGCTCCTCCTCGCCGACGAACGCGCCGAAGCGCTTCTCGAACTCGTCGAGCTTCACGCGCGCGTCGGCGAGCGCCACGCCGGGGGATTCCTCGATCAACGTCGGCGGCGCCTCTTCGTCGTGCTCGTCCTCGATTTCGCCGACGATCTCCTCGACGAGGTCTTCGATCGTGACGAGGCCGTCGACGCCGCCGTATTCGTCGACGACGAGCGCGAGATGGAGGCGCGTGATGCGCATCTCCTTCAGCAGATCGAGCACGCGCATCGACGGCGCCGCGAACAGGACCTTGCGCAGCACCTTCTCGATCGCGAAACCGCGCCGCTGCGACCAATGGGCGATGAGGTCCTTGATGTGGACCATGCCGACGATCTCGTCGAGCGTGCCGCGGTAGACCGGGAAGCGCGAATGGCCCTGCTGCTTGACGAGCTCGATCACGCGCGCGAGCGGCGTCTCGATCTCGACCGCCACGATGTCGGCGCGCGGCACCATCACGTCGGCGGCGGTGATCGCGTGGAGCCGCAGGATGTTGCGCAGCAGGCGCCGCTCGTCGGGCGCCAGCTCTTCGCCCTTGAAGTCGGCGGCCTCGAGGATCTCCTCGAGCGTGTCGCGCAGCTCCTCGCTCTTGCGGTCGCGGCGCAGGCTGCGCAGGAGGCGCGCGATCCGGCCGGGGCCGCCGCGCTTCTTGCGCGGGCCGGCCGCCGCGTCGGCGCCGTCGCCTTCGGCCCTGGCCGGCGGCTCGGGCGGCGTGCCGCGCTGGGAGGGATCCTCGCTCATGGCGCGCGATACGGGTCCGGAACGCCGAGGCGGCGCAGGATGCGCACTTCGTGCGCCTCCATGACGCGCGCCGCCCGCGCACGCTCGTGATCGAAGCCGAGGAGATGCAGCGTGCCGTGCACGAGCATGTGCGCCGCATGGCTGGCGAGGCGCTTTCCCTCCGCCTTCGCCTCGCGCCGGATCGTGCGGTAGGCGAGGACGACGTCGCCGAGCAGCGGCCGCGCGCCGTCCGGCGCGGACGCCGCATCGAGCGGGAACGACAGCACGTTGGTGGGCTTGTCCTTGCCGCGATGGTCGCGGTTGAGGCGGCGGACGAACGGATCGTCGGCCAGCACCACGCCCACCTCGGCCGGCCGCCTCAAGCCGACCTTGCGATCCTCGAGCACGGCGCGCACGACGCGCGCGACGAAGCCGCGCGGCAACGCCTCCGCCCAGGCGGCACAACGCAGTGCCACGCTGACACGGGCGACCGGCATCAGGCCCGCCCGCGCTTCTTCTGCGCCGCGGGGAGAAGGTTGAGCTCGGCCTGGCGTCCGTCGCGCTCGTCGTAGGCGCGCGCGATGCGGGCGACGAGCTCGTGGCGCACGACGTCGGCGTGGCCGAAATGGATGAACGCGACCCCCGGCATGCCTTCGAGGATCTCGACCGCGTCGCGCAGCCCGGAGGTGACGCCCGACGGCAGGTCGATCTGCGTGAGATCGCCGGTGACGACCATGCGCGAATTCTCGCCCATGCGCGTCAGCAGCATCTTCATCTGCATCGGCGTGGTGTTCTGCGCCTCGTCGACGATGATGTAGGCGTTGGCCAGCGTGCGGCCGCGCATGAAGGCGAGCGGCGCCACCTCGATCTCGCCGGTCTCGAGCCGCTTCGTCACCTGATCGCCGGGGAGCAGATCGTAGAGCGCGTCGTAGAGCGGGCGGAGATAGGGATCGACCTTCTCCTTGATGTCGCCGGGCAGGAAGCCGAGCCGCTCGCCGGCCTCGACCGCCGGGCGCGAGAGGATGATGCGCTCCACCTGCCCGGACTGCAGCATCGTGACGGCCATCGCCACGGCGAGGTAGCTCTTGCCGGTGCCGGCGGGGCCGAGCGCGACGACGAGCTCGATGCCCTTGAGCGCGCGGATGTAGGCGGCCTGGTTCGGCGTGCGCGGCACGATCTGGCGCTTGCGCGTGCCGATCACGAGGTCGCCGCTGTAGCGGTCGCCACTCTGGCGCTCGCCGGCGCCGCGCCGTTCGCCCGCGGCGTGGCCGGGGCTGGCGATGTGCTGCTGCGCGAAGCGGATTTCCGCGTCGACGTCGGCGCGCTCGATCTCGCGGCCGCGCTTGAGGCGCGTGTAGAGCTGCGAGAGCGCGACGCGCGCCGCCTCGCGCTGGTCTTCGGGACCGGCGACCGTGAAGCGGTTGCCCTTCGCGACGATGACGACGTCGAGCGCCTTCTCGATGCGCGCCAGGTGCTCGTCGTGCGCGCCGCACAGCAGGCGCACGAGCGCATTGTCCTCGAACTCGAGCGAGAGGGCGGCGGTGGCGGCGGCGTTGGACAGCGCACTCACGCGGCGGCGACCTCCATGACGAGCGCGCGGCCGGCGAGCGAGTTGATCGTGGCCGCGCCGATGCGCGCCTCCACGATGCGGCCCATCGCGCGCGCCGGCGCATCGAGATGCACCGGCTGCAGCCACGGGCTGCGGCCGACGAGCTGGCCCGCATGGCGGCCCGGCTTCTCGAGCAGCACCGGCATCACGGTGCCGACCTTGCTTTCGTTGAAGCGGCGCTGCTGCTCCCACAGCTCCGCCTGCAGGCGATGGAGCCGCGCGGTCTTGATTTCCTCGGGCACCCGATCCTCGGCCAGCGCCGCCGGCGTGCCCGGCCGCGGGCTGTATTTGAACGAGAAGGCCTGCGCGAAATCGACGGCGCGCACCAGCGCCAGAGTGGCTTCGAAATCCGCCTCGGTCTCGCCGGGGAAGCCCACGATGAAATCCGACGACAGCGCCAGATCGGGCCGCGCGCGGCGCAGGCGCTCGACGAGCGCGAGATAGTCGGCGGCGCGATGGCCGCGATTCATCGCGGCCAGGATGCGGTCGGAGCCCGACTGCACCGGAAGATGCAGGAACGGCATCAGCGCCGGCACCTCGCCGTGCGCCGCGATCAGCGCCGCGTCCATGTCGCGCGGATGCGAGGTGGTGTAGCGCAGCCGCGCGAGGCCGGGAATTTCCGCGAGCGCGCGGACGAGGCGCGCGAGGCCCCAGCTTTCGCCGTCGGGGCCGGCGCCGCGATAGGCGTTGACGTTCTGGCCGAGCAGCGTGATCTCGGCCGAGCCCTGCGCCGCGAGTTTCCGCGCCTCGGCGAGGACCTGCGCCGCGGGGCGCGAGAATTCGGCGCCGCGCGTGTAGGGCACCACGCAGAACGTGCAGAACTTGTCGCAGCCCTCCTGCACCGTGAGGAACGCGCTCGGCCCCTGCGGCGCCGAGGCCTCGGGCAGCTCGTCGAACTTGGCCTCGACCGGGAAATCCGTGGCCACGACGCCGCCGGCGCGCGCCGCGCGCGCCACCATTTCGGGCAGGCGGTGATAGGTCTGCGGCCCGAGCACGAGATCGACGAACGGGGCGCGGGCGCGCATCTCCTCGCCCTCGGCCTGCGCCACGCAGCCGGCCACGGCGATCACCGTCTTCCGGCCCAGGGCGGCGCGGCGCTCGCGGATCAGCCGGATGCGGCCGAGCTCCGAATACACCTTTTCGGCGGCCTTCTCGCGGATGTGGCAGGTGTTGAGGATGACCATGTCGGCATCGTCGGGCGCGTCGACCGGGGCATAGCCGTGCGGCGCCAGGACGTCCGCCATCCGGGCGGAGTCGTAGACGTTCATCTGGCAGCCGTAGGTCTTGATAAAGAGTTTCTTTTTCAATGCCTTACATTCGCTTCGGCGCGCGCGGCGGAAGCCCCCGGCGAGCGGACGCGCCACAAGGATGGATATTGCGAGGCTTTGCGTCAACGTTGCGGCGCGTCACGCCGGCAGCGCGCCGGGGGCCGGGGCGGCGCCGTCCGGCACGGCGCCCGGCGCCGGGGCGGATTGCGGACGCCCCGAAATCGCGCTCGACACGCCCGCCGCCACCACCGACTGGCAATAGGCGGCGAGCGCCTTGCGGCTCGGGAAGTCGCGGACCGTCACCGGCTTGTGGAATTCGAGCACGACGGTGGAGCGCCCCACGCCGACGATGCCCCAGAGATGCGAGAACATCTCCATGTCGCCGTACCAGGCGAAGAACGGCCGCAGATGGCGGCCCATCGGAATGCCGTCGAGGCGCGTATAGGCGAGCGAGACCGGCTGGACCGCGACCGGCTTGCCGTCGATCTCGATCTCGGCCGTGGCGAACAGCGAGGAGCGGAATGGCAGCACGCGGTTGCCGTCGCTGCTGGTGCCCTCGGGGAACAGGATGAGCCGGTCGCCCCTTTCGAAGCGCCGCTTCATCTCCTCGGCCTGCTGGCGCGCGTAGCGCGCGCGGCGATCGACGAACACCGTGCGCGACAGCTTCGCGCAGATGCCGAACAGCGGCCATTTGGCCACTTCGGCCTTTGCCACGAACGAGCCGCGGATATGCGCGCCGATGAGCGAGATGTCGGCATAGGAGGCGTGGTTGCAGACGAACAGGACCGCGCCCTCCTTCACCTGCTCGCCCTTCACCGTCACCTTGGCGTCGAGAATCCAGACGACGACGCGGTGCACGAGCAGCGGAATGCGCTCGGCCAGGCGCGCGCTCAGCAGCAGCGCCACCGCCTGGACCGGGATCATCGTGAAGATCCAGCCGACATAGAGCAGCAGCCGCACGAACGAGCGCACCGGCGCGTTGTAGATCATCGCCTCACGCCTCCGCCTGGATGCCGCGCGTGTAGTGGCGATAGTATTTTTCGCTGACCCGGCGCATGTCGACGTAGACCAGCACGTCGACCGTGTTGAAATCGTGATCGATCACCGCGCCGTCGCCGACGACGCCGCCGAGGCGCAGATAGCCCTTGATCATCGGCGGCAGGTCGCGCATCGCGGCCTTCGCGTCGATCGAGTCCTTGGGCAGCAGGTTCATGTTCACGTGGCGCGCGGGCACGGCGACCGGGCGCAGCTCGGGCGGCGCGAGGTGGCTGTGGTAGAGATAGGAGAGCGGCAGCGCCATCGCGGCCGGGTCGGTGCCGTGCAGGCTCGCGCAGCCGAACAGGATGTCGATGCGGTGCGCGAGCACGTAGGCGGTGACGCCTTTCCACAGCAGCTGCATCGCCGCGCGCGTGCGATGCCCCGAATCGACGCAGGAGCGCCCCATCTCGAGGATCGGGCCCGGATGATCGATGATCGGGCGGATGTCGTACTCCGACGACGAATAGAAGCGGCCGACCTTGGCGGCGCCCTCGCGCCGCAGCATGCGATAGGTGCCGACGACGGCCTCGGGGCCGGCGCCGAGCGCGGTGTCGATGACGAGCAGGTGATCGCAGAAAGGGTCGAATTCGTCGACGTCGCGCTGCTTCGCCACGATGCCCGGCGAGGCGCGCGCCTTCATCTCGTCGTAGAAGACGCGGTAGCGCAGCGCGAGCGCCGCATCCACCTCGTCCCAGGTTTCGGCCAGGCGCACCTGGAGCTGGCCGGCGCGCTCGTCGATGAGGCGGTTTTCCGGCGCCGGCGTGGGCGCCAGATGCCCGCGGCGCCGGCGGCGAATCTTGAGCTTCGCCGGCTTCGCCTTGCCCTTGCGAATCTGGCGGATCGGCGCCACGGACAGGCGCCGCGCCTGCTGTAGCAGGCGCATCATGCCCGCCCGCCAGCCGCGGCGGCGGCGCTTACGCTTTCGTACGAGTGCGCCGGCCATAAAGCTCTAGTCTGTGTCCGACGAGTTCGAAACCGAGTTCCTCGGCGATCTTGTGCTGCAGGCGCTCGATCTCGCCATTGCGGAATTCCACGACTTCCCCCGTGTTCACGTCGATGAGGTGGTCGTGGTGCTCGGAGGGCGCCTCCTCGTAGCGCGCGCGCCCGTCGCCGAAATCGTGGCGCTCGAGGATGTTCGCCTCCTCGAACAGACGCACCGTGCGATAGACGGTGGCGATGCTGATGCGCGGATCGATCGACGACGCGCGCCGGTAGACCTGGTCGACGTCGGGATGATCGAGCGCCTCGGACAGCACGCGCGCGATCACGCGGCGCTGATCGGTCATCCGCAGGCCTTTTTCCAGGCACAGCTTCTCGAGCCGGTCGAGCGCCGGCGCCGCGGACTTGTGCGGGGCGCGGGGCTCGGCCTTCGCGGTTCGGCGCGTGGACATGGCGCGAGAATAGTCGCCCGCGGCGCCGGGGGCCAGCGGCATCGCGACGGGCGCCTGCGGCGTCCTTTCGCGCTCGCCGGCGCGACGCTAGCGCTTGCGGCGGCGGCCGCCCTTGGCGCCGAGGCCGATCTTGCGCGCGAGCTCGCTGCGCTTGGCGGCGTAGTTGGGAGCAACCATCGGGTATTCGGGCGGCAGATCCCACTTCTCGCGATACTGCTCGGGCGTCATGCCGTAGGCCGTCATCAGGTGGCGCTTCAGCATCTTGAGCTTCTTGCCGTCTTCGAGGCACACGACGTAGTCCGGCGTCACCGACTTCTTGATCGGCACGGCCGGCCGCGGCTTCTCGGGCTCGGCGTGGCCCTGGCCCGACTGCGCGCGCAGCGCCGCGTGGGTCTGCTCGATGAGCCGCGGCAGATCGCCGACCGCCACCGTGTTGTGGGAAACGAAAGACGCGACGATCTGCACGGTCTGCGCGAGTAGATCGGGCTTGGCTTCGCTGTCGGCCATGGGTTCCGGTATTCCTTCGTGGTCTCGTCGGGGGTGCCGGCTCGGCGCCGGCCCCTAGTATTCGCGATTTTTCATCTAATCAGGAGATCGCGCGCCGTACATAATTCCCCGGATAGGCGAAAGCAAGCAGAGAAATCCGCCGCCGGATTTATTTGGATAACGGAATTTTCAACAAAACTGTAGCTTCCCGTTACAGTTCTTTGCTGAGAACGATCGCGTCGCGCGCCGCGGCGCCCGAACTCGCGCGATAGTAGCCGCGGCGCCGCCCGGCCGCGCGGAATCCGGCGCCCGCGTAGAAGGCCCGGGCTGCGGCGTTGTCTTCGGCCACTTCGAGCATGATCCGCCGCGCGCCGGCCGCGCGCGCGCCGTCTTCGCAGCGCGCCAGGAGGCGCCGCGCGATGCCGGCGCGGCGCCGCCCGGCCAGCACGCCGATGGCGGCGAGATCGCACGCCTCGCCGCCGGGCAGGCAGAGCGCGAATCCGGCCGGCTCCGGCGGTTCGCCCGGCGCGAGCGCGAGGAACGCGAAGGCGCCGGGCAGCGCCAGCAGTCTCGCGACCCAGGCCGTGCTCCACCCTTCCGCGCCGGGCGCGTTCTCGCCCATCGTCGCGGCGTGCAGCGCGGCCAAGACCGCGGCGTGCGCCGGCCCGGCCGCGACGATGCTCGCCGCGCTCATCGGTTTCGGTCGCGCGGCTTGCCCTGCAGCGCCAGCGGCGTCGCCTCCGGCGCGCGCAGGTAGAGCGGCTCGGCCGGCGGCAGCGGCGCATCGCCGCGACGCGCGGCCGCGAGCGCCTCGGCGCCGAGCGCCGCCACCGCGCCGGCATCCGGCGGCGCGCGATCGCCCGCCCAGGTCGCGTCGCGCGCCGCTTCGGCCAAGGCGGCGGCGACGATGTCGGCGCCGTCGCCGGCGATGGCGAGCGGCCCGTGCGGCAGCAGCGCCGCGATCTCGTCCGCGCCCGCCACGCGGCCCAGGCCGAGCGGCCGGCGCGCCGCGCCGAAGCATTGCAGATAGACGTCGCCGCGCTTGGTGTCGATCGCGACCGCGAGCGCGCGGCCGGCCAGCGCGGCTTCAGGCACCGCGCGCGCGACCGCGGCGAATGCGGAAATGCCGATCGCGGGAATGCCGGCCGCGAGCGCGATCCCGCGCGCCGCCGCGAGCCCGATGCGGAGGCCGGTGAACGCGCCGGGTCCGGCGGTGACGGCCACCGCGTCGAGGCTCTCGTAGGCCGCGCCGTGCATCACGCGCTCGACCATCGGCATCAGCGCTTCGGCATGCCCGCGCGCCATCGCCGCGTGCTCTCGCGCGATCACCGCGCCGTCGCGCCACAGCGCCGCCGAGCAGGCGGCGGCCGACGTATCGATGCCGAGCACGCTCACCATGGGCGCCTCGCGGCCCGCGTGCTATCACGGGCGGCATGAACCTGGTCGAGATCCGCCCGCCCGCATACGACGTCGTCCTCGACATCGCCTATGCGACGCCGCGCAACATCACCGGCAAGCCGGTCTATGCGCGGCCCGGCTGCTATCTGCACCCCGCCGCCGCCGAGAAGCTGGCGCTGGCCGTCGCGATCGCGCGGCCGTTCGGACTGAAGCTCAAGATCTTCGACGCGTTCCGCCCGAGCGAGGCGCAATGGGTGCTGTGGAAGGCGCGGCCCGATCCCGAATTCCTCTCCGATCCGCGCAAGGGCTCGCCGCATTCGCGCGGCGTCGCGCTCGACCTCACGCTCGCCGACGCGGCCGGCCGGGAGCTCGACATGGGCACCGGCTTCGACGCGTTCACGCCGCTCTCCCACCACGCGGTGACGGACGGCATCGCCGTCGAGGCGCAGAAGAACCGCCTCGTCCTGCTCGGCATCATGACGTCGGCCGGCTGGGACTTCTACAAGAACGAGTGGTGGCACTATCAGCTCTTCGACGCGCGCAGCTATCCGCTGCTCTCGGACCGCGACCTGCCGCAGCCGATGATGCCGCGCTGACGCGCGCCGGCGCTAGAGAATGCGGCACGCCGCATCGAACTCGTGGCGGGGAAAGCGCGGGTATTCCGGCTCGGCCGCGCGATAGCCGAGCGCGCAGAGGAAGTTCACGCGCAGGCGCCCGTCGGGGAAGAACTCGCGGTTCACCTTTTCCTCGTTGAAGCCCGACATCGGCCCGCAATCGAGCCCGAGCGCGCGCGCGGCGAGGATGAAATAGCCGCCCTGGAGCGAGCTGTTGCGCAGGCAGGTGCGCTCGATATCGGGCTTGCCCTCGTACCACGAGCGCGCCTGCGGGCGGTGCGGATAGAACACGCCGAGGTGCTCGAAGAAGCGCATGTCGTAGGCGACGATCGCGACGACCGGCGCGGACAGCGTCTTCTTGATGTTGATCCCGTCGATCGCCGGCTCGAGGCGCTTCTTGGCCTCGGGCGAGCGCACGAACAGGAAGCGCGAAGGCTGCGAATTCGCCGTCGTCGGCCCGAACTTCACGATCTCGTAGAGCCGGTGCAGCAGCGCGTCCGGCACGGGCTTGTCGAGCCACGCGCTGTAGGAACGCGGCTTGAAGAACAGGCGGTCCAGCGCTTCGTCCATCGTGTCGCCCACGATCGTCCTCCCCTCGCGAATTGCACGGCGGAGAGTGGACCGCGCCTGCGGCGGCGACAAGCCCCTCCACGGGCGCCGGCGCCGCGCCGGGCGATCAGCCGTCGTCGTTGCGGGCGAACTTGAGCTGCGCGCCGTCGAACGGCGCCAGGCTTTCCCGCTCGATCACCGCCTGGATGTGGCGCGTGTATTCGAGGCCGAGCTCGGAATAGCGCTGCAGCGTGAGCGCCAGAACCTGGCCTTCGATCGGCTTGCCCTCGACGCGCAAGGCGGCGCGCTGGCGGCGGAAATCCGCATAGGCCAGGTAGGTGTTGAGATTGTGCACGTAGGCCTGGACCGACGCGTAGAGGCTTTCGAACGCGGCGAGCTTCGCGGTGTCGGTGCCGTCGCCGCCGATCATGCCGAACAGCGCGTTCGAGCGGCGCGCCGGCGCCGACGAGCCCCAGCCGGTTTCGACGATCGATTGCGCGAGCGCCAGCGAAGGCGGCACCACGTCGACGCGCTCGAGCAGCGCGGCCCAATCGATCTTCCGGCCGCGGCTCGCGATCTTGTAGCGCTCGGCGACCGCCCTGAGCCACGCCTCGTCGGCCGGCGGCAGGGTTTCGCCGGCTTCGGCGCGGCGGCGCAGTTCGACGAGATAGCGCCGCTCGGCGGCGATCCGCTCGTTGACCGCGAGCACCATCGGCAAGAGCGCGCGGATGAACGTGTTGCGCTTGTCGGCCACCGTGCGGAGCTGGTCGATGTCTTCCGGCAGCGTGGCCACGAACACGCGCGGCACGCGCGCGCCGCGGCGCACGGCGGCGAGGTTGAATTCCTGCGTGTCGAACACCGCGGCGACGCGCTTGACCGAATTGTCGAGGAACATCACGGCCGCCGGCGGCGCGGCCTGGGGATCGGGCCGCTCGAACGTGTTCTCGTCGGTCATGCGCACGAAGATCGACAGGCCGTAGCGGTCTTCGAGCGCGTTGCGGAACGGCTCGTAGCCGGCGCCGAACGCGCCCGCCGCGGCCAGGACGAACAGCGAAAAGGCCGCCCAAACCGCATTGCGTTGGGCGCCGGCGTCGGACGCACGCGGGCTGGCGGCGCGCGCCCGGACCTGGGCGCGCGCGGCGGCGGAGCGCTTCCTCATTCCGGCAGGCCTCTCAAGAATTGCACCCCCTCGAACGGATTCAAGAACGGTGGATCGGCCCTCCGGTTCCACCACCCATACGCGGATATACGTTTACATTGCGTTGCGCATCGCCGGACGGCGAAGCGCCGCGAAGCGGCTGCGCGCGGTCAATACACCGGGCGGACTTCGGTCACTTCCGGGATATAGTGGCGCAGCATGTTCTCGATGCCGGCCTTGAGCGTCGCCGACGAGCTCGGGCAGCCCGAGCACGAGCCCTTCATCGTGAGATACACGACGCCCTTCTCGAAGCCGTGGAACTGGATATCGCCGCCGTCCATGGCCACCGCCGGGCGCACGCGCGTGTCGAGCAGCTCCTTGATCTGGCTCACCACCGGATCATCTTCCTCGCTCGCCTGGCTCGAATTGTCGGTATGCTGGATGACGACCGGGCGGTTGGCCGTGAAGTGCTCCATGATCGCGCCGAGGATCGCGGGCTTCATCACGGGCCAATCGGCCTCCGGCCGCTTGGTGACGGTGATGAAATCGGGACCGAGGAAAACGCCGCCCACGCCGTCGATGTCGAACAGCGTCGTGGCGAGCGGAGACTTGCCCTCCGCGGCGCCGACGCTGGGAAAGTCGGCCGTGCCCGCGCCGAGCACGGTGCGGCCGGGCAGGAACTTCAGCGTCAGCGGGTTCGGCGTCTCTTCGGTCTGGATGAACATGAGGCGCTCCACGCGGCGAAAAGTGAAAAACGGACCGGCCCGCGGCTTGCGCCCCGGCCATCGACGTCATAACTGGCGTCGGTTTTCGCCGCGGTCAAGCGCGGTGTGGCAAAAGGTATCCTGACGCCGTGACGCGAATCCCGGAAAAACAACGACATAGCATCGCGGACTGGATCCTCTCCGAGGGTCGCAAGCTGGCCGACGCGAAGCAGTTTTTCGACGGTCTCAACGACGCGTTCCGCCGCGCCGGCGTTCCCGTCGAGCGCGCGCTGTTCAGCCTGTTCGTGATCCACCCGCAGACCGCGGCGACGGGCTTCGAGTGGCGCGCGGATCGCGCCACCGTCGAGATCATGCGCGGACGATCGATCACCACCAGCGACGCCTATCTGCGCTCGCCGATCAAGCGCATCCACGACGGCGTCGACCTGCTGCACGCGCCGCTCAAGGGCCCGCGCGCGTCGCGCGAGTTTCCGTTCTTCGACGAATTGCGCGCCGAGGGCTTCACCGACTACGCGGCGTTCGCGATTCCGTTCGGCAACGGCCAGCGCAACGTGCTGACGCTGACCACGCGCCGGCCGCGCGGCTTCACGAAGGCGCAGATCGCGCTCGTCCAGGGCGTGCTGCCGCTCGTCGCGATGGTGTTCGAGATCCATTGGGGCCGCCGCATCGCCGAGGCGGTGCTCGACACCTATGTGGGCCGGCTCGCGAGCGGGCGCATCCTCGCGGGCTCGATCTCGCGCGGACAGGGCGAGCGCATCGACGCGGTGATCTGGTTCGCCGACCTGCGCGGCTTCACCGCGCTGTCCGACCTCAGGCCGACCGCCGACGTGATCGCCGCGCTCAACCAGTTCTTCGACGCGCTGGGCGGCGCGATCGAGAGCCATGGCGGGCAGATCCTGAAATTCATGGGCGACGGCCTGCTCGCGATCTTCCCGGTCGAGGACGCGGCGTTCCGGCACCATGCCTGCCGCCAGGCGCTCGAGGCCGCGCTCGCCGCGCACGCCGCCGTCGCCGAGATCAACGCCGAGCGCGCCGCGGCCAATGCGCCCATGCTGCGCTTCAACGTGGCCCTGCACGTGGGCGTGGTCGTGTACGGCAACATCGGCTCGGCCACGCGGCTCGATTTCACCTGCATCGGGCCCGCGGTGAATCTGACCGTGCGGATCGAGGGCATCGCGGCGAAACTCGCGGTGCCGGTGGTCATGTCGGCGGCGTTCGCGACCGTGGTGCGCGAATCGCGCGCGACGGTCGTCTCGCTCGGCAAGCATTCGGTGAAGGGCCTGATGGCGCCGCCCGAGGTGTTCACGCTCGCCGAGCTCGCGCCGGCGCCGGCGCTCGTTTCGACACCGCCGAGAACCGAGGCCGCGTAGCGGCGCGCCGCCACGCGGCGAACCGTGAGTTCCGTTCAACGGCGCTTGAGCGGGCTTGGCTGGCGCGCCCGCGCTGCGCGGCGCTATAGAAGCGGCGGGGGCGAAGGGCGTGGCGGGCGCGATGGAGCGTATGGGCGAGGCTTTGGACGGCGGCGGCGTCGCGCGCGTGGGCTTCGGCGAGGCGTTCCGCGTCTGGCTCAAGATCGGCCTGTTGAGCTTCGGCGGCCCGGCCGGGCAGATCGCGCTGATGCACCGCATCCTCGTCGACGAGAAGAAGTGGATCGGCGAGGCGCGCTTCCTGCACGCGCTCAACTACTGCATGGTGCTGCCGGGCCCCGAGGCGCAGCAGCTCGCCACCTATATCGGCTGGATGCTGCACCGGACCGCGGGCGGGCTCGCGGCCGGGCTGCTGTTCGTGATCCCCGGCGCCTGCGTGATCCTGGCGCTCAGCACGATCTACGCCGGGTTCCAGAACGTGCCGCTGGTGCAGGCGCTGTTCTTCGGCATCAAGGCGGCCGTCCTCGCCGTCGTCGTCGAGGCGCTGCTGCGCATCGCCAGGCGCGCGCTCAAGAACGCCTGGATGTATGCGCTCGCGGGCGCGGCGTTCGTGGGCATTTTCTTTTTCGACGTTCCGTTTCCGGTCATCGTCGTCGCGGCCGGCGTCGTCGGCTACCTCGGCGGGCGCTGGCGGCCGCACCGGTTCATCGTCGTCAAGCCGCACGGCGCGGCCGCCGGCGATGCGCCGCGCGCCGCGGAGGCCGCGCTCGATGCCCGCGCGCCGGTCACGGCCGCCGCGACGGCCGCCACGGCCGCGCTCTGGCTGTTCGTGTGGCTCGCGCCGGTGGCGGCGCTGTGGCTGGCGCTCGGCTGGGGGCATCCGTTCACCGAGATCGGCAAGTTCTTCTCCACGATGGCGGTCGTCACGTTCGGCGGCGCCTACGCGGTGCTGGCCTATGTCGCGCAGGAGGCCGTCTCGACCTATGGCTGGCTCAGCCCGCACGAGATGCTCGACGGCCTCGGCCTCGCCGAGACGACGCCGGGGCCGCTGATCCTCGTGCTCGAGTATGTCGGCTATCTTGCCGGCTTCCGGCACGCGGCGGGACTCAACCCGTATCTCGCCGGCACGCTCGGCGCGCTGCTGACGGTATGGGTGACGTTCGCGCCTTCGTTCCTCTGGATCTTCGCCGGCGCGCCCTATGTCGAGCGCACGCGCGGCATGCAGGGCTTTTCCGCGGCGCTCTCGGGCATCACCGCCGCCGTCGTCGGCGTGGTGCTGAACCTCACGGTGTGGTTCGCGCTCAACGTCGTGTTCGCGAAGGTGGAGACGCTGCATTGGCACGGCCTGCGCCTCTACGTGCCGGAGCTCGCCAGCCTCGACGGGGCGGCGCTGGCGCTGGCGGCGGCGGCGCTGCTCGCGATGCTGCGCTTCAAGATCGGCATGATCGTCACGCTCGCCGGTGCCGCCGCGCTCGGCGCCGCCTGGCACCTCGCGCTGCGCTGAACCGCCGCTTGACTCCGGCCGGGC
This sequence comes from Candidatus Odyssella sp., assembly GCA_016792765.1. Lineage (GTDB taxonomy): Bacteria > Pseudomonadota > Alphaproteobacteria > Bin65 > Bin65 > SBBV01. The sequence continues at coordinate 3,386 of JAEULD010000159.1, read as the reverse complement.
TCAGGACGAAGATTTCAGAAATTACTGAAATCCGATAAGGGATTTCCGCGATGCGGCTGACGCCGGCCATGGAGCGCTATGTCCTCCACTGGGGCGAGATGGGCGCGCGCTGGGGCGTGAACCGCTCGGTGGCGCAGATCCATGCCCTCCTCTATCTCGCGCCGAAGCCGATCACCGCCGAAGAGATCGCCGACACGCTCTCGATCGCGCGCTCCAACGTCAGCATGAGCTTGAAGGAGCTGCTCGCGTGGGGCCTCGTGCAGCGGACGCCGGTGAAGGGCGACCGGCGCGACCATTTCGAGGCGCTGCGCGACAATTGGGAGATCCTGACGCGCATCGTCGAGGAGCGGAAGAAGCGCGAGATCGATCCCACGCTCAGCATCCTGCGCGCCTGCGCGATGGAAGCCGCCGCCGACGGGCAGACCGCGGCCGAGACGCGCCAGCGCATCGAGGGGCTGCTCGAATTCCTGGAGACGCTCTCGCTGTGGTACGGCCAGGTGAAGGGCCTGCCGAAGCCGGTGCTGATCGGCCTCCTGAAGATGGGTGGCCGCGTCGCCCGCTTCGTGCCGAAGAAGCGCGCCGGCAAGGCCCGCGGCGCGGGGGACGGCTGATGTCGCGCCGTCCGGCCCTCGCGGCGCCGCGCCGCCCGGCGATGCCGCTGCGGCGGCCCCGGCCGCGGAAAATTTTTTGCCCCGCGATTTCAGCGATTTCTGAAATCGCTGAGTGCTTCGTCTTCTCCTACGCACGGAGGCGTGCCATGACCCGCTTCGTTTCCGACATCGTGCGCGGCGATCCGCCGACCGCGCTCGCCGTGTTCTACGACGGCGCCGCGCCCGATCAGGCGGCCCGCGCGCGGCGCTATCGGAGCGCGCTGCCGCCGCGGCGGCGCGACGTGCTGTGGCGCGATCTCGCCTGCCACCCCGACGCGCTCGCGCTGTTCGGGCTCGGCCGCGGCGCGGCGCGGCGCGGCATCGCCGTCGTCGACCGCAGGGGCCGGCTGCGCATCGGCCTCGACGCGCGCGTGGCGCTCTGGCGCGAGCTGCCCGGCTATCGCTGGCGCGCGCTGCTGCTCGATCTTTCCGGCATCGCCGCGCTGCTGGAGCGGCCCGTCACGCCGCGGCGCGCGGCGGCGCTGCAGGCCGGCCGGCGGCGACGCCGGGCCGCCGCGGCGCGGCTGCCGGCGCGCACCGGCGTTTCCACCGCTGCAACCTGAGGAGCCCGTCATGGCGAAGACCGTCAAGCCGCCGCTGTTCACCGTGTTCTACGACGGCGGTTGTTCCGTGTGGCGGACGCGCATCGCGATCTACAAGATGGAGGCGCGGCGCGCCGATCTCGCGATCGATTGGCGCGACGTGAATGCCGAACCCGGCGCGCTCGCGGAGCTCGGGATCGGGGAAGAAGCGGCGCGCCGGCGCCTGCACGTGCTCGATCCCGATGGAACGTTGCTGAGCGGCGCCGACGCGTTCGCGCTGCTGTGGAGCGCGCTGCCGGGATACCGCCGCCTCGGCCGGCTGATCGCGGCGCCGGGTTTCAATGCCCTCGCCCGCGCGGTTTGCGACAGTTCGGTCATGCGCGCGCTGCGCCGTGCGCGCGAGGGAATCCGCGCGGGCGGCCGCGACGCCGCGGCACGCGGAGCCGCGCGGTAGGGGCCCGCGCGCCGCTTGCCCCAGGACGGCGCCGGCGCCAAATCTATCGACTGGAGGCCGCGATGTCCGACCTGCCCCGCCTCACCGTCTGCTACAACGGCGCGTGCCCCGTGTGCCGCGCCGAGATGGAGCATTATCAGCGCCTGTCGCGCGCGCAGGCGCTGCCGCTCGGCTGGAGCGACATCAATGACGCGCCCGCGCTGTTCGAGCGCCACGGCATCGACTTCGACACGGCGATGCGGCGTCTGCACGCGATCGACGCCGACGGCCGGCTGATCCGCGGCGTCGACGTGTTCGTCGCGATCTGGCGCGAGCTGCCGCGCTATCGCTGGGCGGCGGCGATCGTGGGCTCCCCGCTCGTGCGTCCGCTGGCGTGGCTGGCCTACGAAGGCGCGATCGCGCCGCTCGTCTACCGCTGGAGCCGCCGCCGGCTGCGCCGCGCGCGGGCGCGCGCGTGACGGTCGATTTCGGCAGGACCGCCGACGACTACGCGCGCCACCGCGCCGGCTTTCCGCCCGAATTCTTCGCGCGGCTCGAGCGGCTCGGCCTGCTGCGCGCGGGTATGACGGCACTCGATCTCGGTGCCGGCACCGGCACGATCGCGCTCGGCCTGGCCGCGCGCGGCGCCGCCGTCACGGCGCTCGATCCCGCGGCCGCGATGTTGGCGCAGGCCGCCGCGCGCGCGAAGGAGGCCGGCCTCGCGCTGCGCACGATCGAGGCGAAGGCCGAGAGCACCGGCCTGCCCGACGCCGCGTTCGATCTCGCGGTCGCCGGCCAGTGCTGGCACTGGTTCGACCGGCCGCGCGCGGCGGCCGAGGTGCTGCGCGTGCTGAAGCCGGGCGGCACGCTGATGATCGCGCATTTCGACTGGCTGCGCCTCGCCGGCGGCGTCGTGGCGGCGACGGAAGACCTGATCCTCGCGCACAATCCCGCCTGGGCGGGCGCCGGCAAATCGGCGCCGTATCCGGCCTGGTATCTCGACCTGCGCGCGGGCGGATTTCACGCGATCGAATCGTTCGGCTTCGAGGTCGACGTCCCGTACACCCACGAAGCCTGGCGCGGGCGCATCCGCGCCAGCGCCGGAATCGCGGCGAGCCTGCCGCGCGAGAAGGTCGCCGCGTTCGACGCCGCGCACGCGGCGCTGCTCGCGCGCGCGTTTCCCGCCGATCCGCTCGCGGTGCCGCACCGCTGCTGGGCGGTGTGGGGGACGAAGGCCTAGCGCCGGACCGCCGGATCGCCGGGCGGCGGCAGGCGGTTGGCCTTGCGGTTGATGAGGAAGCGGCGGATCGCGAAGCGCGCGGTGCGATGCGGCATCGCCAGCGCGAGGCGCTTCAGCTCCATGTCCGGCATCGTCGAGGCGAGCTTGCCGGCGGCCGGGCCGGACAGGAACTCGACGTCGACGATGCGGCGCTTCGCGAAGGTGAGGCGCACGCCGCGCTTCTCCTCGCGCGCCATGCGCACGAGCCGCGAGGTTTGCGCGGCTTTCCCGGCGCGCTCCTCGCGCGATTCGCGCCGGCTGCCGCCGGCGTCGGCGACCGCGAGGCACACCTCGCAGCAGCCGCACACCAGCTCGAGCGCCTCGAGAGCCATCGGCGCTAATCCAGGATCACGTGCGGGATGAAGCGCGCGTCGTCGGTGGTGACGATGTTGCGGTCTTCCCGGATGCACATGCCGGCCGGCTCGCTCGCCACCAGCCACACGCCGCACATCGGGAACGCGCCGCCGAAATCGGGCAGCGGA
>JAEULD010000158.1 GCA_016792765.1 Candidatus Odyssella sp. | reverse complement strand
CGCCTATCTCGCCGAGTCCGGCGCGATCCTCTGGTATCTCGCCGAGGGCTCGGCGCTGGCGCCGGCCGACCGCCGTGCGCGCGCGCAGACGCTGCAATGGATGTTCTTCGAGCAATACAGCCACGAGCCCTACGTGGCCGTGGCGCGCTTCTGGCACCACCTGCCCGCGATGAGCGACGAGCAGAAGCGGCAGCTTCCCGACAAGATGAAGCGCGGCTACGCGGCGCTCGACGTGATGGAGCGGCACCTCGCGTCGCGGATCTTTTTCGTGGCCGAAACATACGGCCTCGCCGACATCGCGCTCTATGCCTACACGCACGTGGCGCCCGAGGGCGGCTTCGACCTCGCGCGCTATCCCGCGATCGGCGCGTGGATGAAGCGCGTCGCCGCCCAGCCCCGTCACATCGCCATCACCGCGCCGGCAGGCATCGCCGTGAAGGGCGCGGCATGACGTGCCTATCCGCCGTAGGGGCGCACGGCTGTGCGCCCCTGTCGCCGCACATACCGCCTCGAACAGGGCGCACAGCCGTGCGCCCCTACGTGTGAAACGCCATGACTGAGCTCATCGAGACCGGAACCGAATTCGCCGCGCGCTGGCGGCGCGAGAGCGCGCGCCTCGCCGAAACGGGCCTCTACAGCCGCGAGGACGAGCGCGACTCGTGCGGCGTGGGCATGGTCGTGGCCGTCGACGGCAAGCCGCGCCGCGAGGTGGTGACGGCGGGCATCAACGCCTTGAAATCCGTCTGGCACCGCGGCGCGGTGGACGCCGACGGCAAGACCGGCGACGGCGCCGGCATCCACGTCCAGATTCCGCAGGAGTTCTTCAAGGAGCACGTGCGCCGCACCGGCCACGAGCTGATCGCCGAGGGCAAGCTCGCCGTCGGCATGATCTTCCTGCCGCGCACCGATTTGGCCGCGCAGGAAACCTGCCGCAGCATCGTCGAATCCGAGATCATCAAGTTCGGCTACCAGATCTACGGCTGGCGCCAGGTGCCGGTGGACGTGGCCGCGCTCGGCGAGAAGGCCAACGCGACGCGGCCCGAGATCGAGCAGATCATGATCGCCAACACCAAGGGCGGCACGCACTCCGCCTTCGAGCGCGATCTCTACGTGATCCGCCGCCGCGTCGAGAAGGCGGTGATCGCCGAGCAGATCAAGGAGTTCTACGTCTGCTCGCTCTCGTGCCGCTCGATCGTCTACAAGGGCATGTTCCTGGCCGAGCAGCTGACCGCGTTCTATCCGGATCTGCTCGACGAGCGCTTCGTCTCGGCCTTCGCGATCTTCCACCAGCGCTATTCGACGAACACGTTCCCGGCCTGGCACCTCGCGCAGCCGTTCCGCGTGCTCGCGCACAACGGCGAGATCAACACGCTGCGCGGCAACGTGCGCTGGATGAAGGCGCACGAGCCGCTGCTGGCGCATCCGATGTTCGCCGAGCACATCGAAGACCTGAAGCCGGTCATCCAGCCCGGCGGCTCCGATTCGGCGATCCTCGACAACGTGTGCGAGCTGATGGTGCGCGTCGACCGCTCGCTGCCGATGGTCAAGACCATGCTGATTCCGGAATCCTGGACCTACCGGAAGGGCATTCCGCAGGCGCATCGCGACCTCTACGCCTACGCCAACGCGGTGATGGAGCCGTGGGACGGGCCGGCCGCGATCTGCGCGTTCGGCGGCCGCTGGGCCGTGGCCGGCATGGACCGCAACGGGCTCCGCCCGATGCGCTACACGCTGACGGCCGACGGCCTCGTCTTCGTCGGCTCCGAGACCGGCATGGTGCAGATCGACGAGCAGCGCGTCGCCGAGAAGGGCCGCGTCGGACCCGGCGAGATGCTCGGCGTCGATCTCTGGGAAGGCAAGCTCTACAAGGACCGCGCGCTCAAGGACTGGCTCGCGGAACAGCGGCCGTTCGGCGCCTGGGTCACCAAGAGCATCGCGCTCGACGAGCTGATTCAGGGCGCGCGCGTGGCGCCGGCGAAGTACGGCCGCGACGAGCTGCGCCGCCGCCAGCTCCAGGCCGGCTGGTCGATGGAGGATCTCGAGCTGATCCTCCAGCCGATGGCCGAGGACGGCAAGGAAGCCGTGGGCTCGATGGGCGACGACACGCCGATCGCCGTGCTGTCGGACCGGTATCGCGGCCTGCACCATTATTTCCGGCAGAATTTCAGCCAGGTCACGAACCCGCCGATCGATTCCCTGCGCGAACGGCGCGTGATGTCGCTGAAGACCCGGCTCGGCAACCTCGGCAACATCCTGGCCGAGGAGGAATCGCAGGTGAACATCCTGCAGCTCGAATCGCCGGTGCTGCTGAACGCCGAATTCGCCGCGATGCGCGAGCACATGCGCCGGCAGGCCGCCGGCGACACCGCGATCGAGATCGATTGCACGTTCGATGCGGCCCACGGGGCCGGTGCGCGCGGCGAGAGCGCGCTGCGCGAGGCCATCGACCGCATCTGCCAGGAGGCCGAGGACGGCATTCGCGGCGGGCGCGTGCACGTGATCCTCACCGACGAGAAGGCCGGGCCGGGCCGCGCGCCGGTGCCGATGATCCTCGCCGCCGGCCGCGTCCATACGCATCTCGTGAAGCAGAGCCTGCGCACGTTCACGTCGCTGCACATCCGCGCGGCCGAGTGCATGGACGTGCACTACTACGCGGTGCTCGTCGGCGTGGGCGCCACCACCGTCAACGGCTATCTCGCCGAGGAGACGATCGCCGACCGCCACCGCCGCGGCCTGTTCGGCAAGCTGGCGCTCGAGGAGTGCCTCGCGAGGTTCAAGAAGTCGGTGGACGAAGGCCTGTTGAAGGTGATGTCGAAGATGGGCATCGCCGTGGTCAGCTCCTATCGCGGCGGGCTCAATTTCGAGGCCGTGGGCCTGTCGCGCACGCTGGTGGCCGAGTTCTTCCCCGGCATGCCCTCGCGCATCTCGGGCATCGGCCTGTCCGGCATCCAGAAGAAGGTGCTGGGGCTCCACGAGCGCGCCTGGCGCACCGACGCGATCGCGCTGCCGGTGGGCGGCTTCTACCGCTACCGCCGCTCGGGCGAGCGGCACGGCTTCGAGGGCACGCAGATCCACATGCTGCAGGAGGCCGTGGCCAGGGACGCCTACGGCCTCTACAAGAAATACAGCGAGGCGGTGCGCTCGGGCCCGCCGCTCAACCTGCGCGACCTGCTCGATTTCGACCGCGGCCGCGTGACGCCGGTGGCGCTCGAAGAGGTGGAATCGATCACCGAGATCCGGAAGCGGCTCGTGGCGCCCGGCATTTCGCTCGGCGCGCTTTCGCCCGAGGCGCACGAGACGCTGTCGATCGCCATGAACCGCATCGGCGCCAAGTCCGATTCCGGCGAGGGCGGCGAGGACGCGGCGCGCTTCAAGCCGCGCGCCAACGGCGACAACGCCTCCTCGGCGATCAAGCAGGTGGCCTCGGGGCGCTTCGGCGTGACCGCGGAATACCTCAACAGCTGCCAGGAGCTCGAGATCAAGGTCGCGCAGGGCGCCAAGCCCGGCGAGGGCGGCCAGCTGCCCGGGATCAAGGTGAGCGCGCTGATCGCGCGCCTGCGCTGCTCGACGCCCGGCGTGACGCTGATCTCGCCGCCGCCGCACCACGACATCTACTCGATCGAGGACCTGGCGCAGCTCATCTACGATCTGAAGCAGATCAATCCCGACGCCAAGGTGTGCGTGAAGCTCGTGGCCCAGGCCGGCATCGGCACGGTGGCCGCCGGCGTCGCCAAGGCCAAGGCCGACGCGATCCTGATCTCGGGCCACAGCGGCGGCACCGGCGCCTCGCCGCAATCGAGCATCAAATACGCGGGCATTCCATGGGAGATGGGCCTCGCCGAGGTGCATCAGGTGCTGGCGCTCAACCGCCTGCGCGACCGCATCAAGCTGCGCACCGACGGCGGCATCAAGACCGGCCGCGACGTGGTGATCGCGGCCCTGCTCGGCGCCGAGGAATTCGGCATCGGCACCGCGGCGCTGGTGGCGATGGGCTGCATCATGGTGCGCCAGTGCCACATGAACACCTGCCCGGTGGGCGTGTGCACGCAGGACGACAAGCTGCGCGAGAAATTCGCCGGCTCGCCCGAGAAGGTGATCAACCTGTTCAGCTTCGTCGCCGAGGAAGTGCGCGAGATCCTCGCCTCGCTCGGCGCGCGCTCGCTGGCCGAGATCGTCGGCCGCACCGACCTGCTGACGCAGGTGAACCGCGGCGGCGCGCTCGTCGACGATCTCGATCTCAATCCCATCCTGGTGCGCGCGGACACCGGCGGCGGCGCCGCCCATTGCACGCTCGAGGGCCGCAACCCGGTACCCGACACGCTCGACGCGCAGATGATCAAGGACGCGAAGCGCGCGCTCGAGGCCGGCGAGAAGATCCAGCTGCAATACAACGTGCGCAACGTGCAGCGGACGATCGGCGCGCGGCTTTCGTCCTACATCACGCGGAAGTTCGGCATGACCGGGCTGCCGCCGGACCACATCACGATCCGCCTGCGCGGCTCGGCGGGCCAGTCGCTCGGCGCGTTCGCCGTGCAGGGCATGAAGCTCGAAGTGTTCGGCGACGCCAACGACTATGTCGGCAAGGGGCTGTCGGGCGGCGCGATCGTGGTGCGCCCGCCGGCCACCTCGCCGATCGAATCGAACCGCAACGTCATCATCGGCAACACGGTGCTCTATGGTGCGACGTCCGGCCGATTGTTCGCCGCCGGCCAGGCCGGCGAGCGCTTCGCGGTGCGCAATTCGGGCGCCGTTGCCGTCGTCGAGGGCTGCGGCTCCAACGGCTGCGAATACATGACCGGCGGCACGGTCGCGATCCTCGGCCCGGTCGGCGACAATTTCGCGGCCGGCATGACCGGCGGCATGGCCTTCGTCTACGACGCGGCCGACAACATCGCCAACGTCATCAACGCCGACACGGTGGACTGGCAGCGCGTCGAGATCGAGTTCTGGGAGGCGAAGCTGCGCGCGCTCGTCGAGGAGCACGCCGCGCTCACCACCTCGAAATTCGCCGAGGCGCTGCTGCGCGACTGGGACCGCGAATTGCCGAAGTTCCGCCAGATCGTGCCCAAGGACCTCGCCGCGATCGGCGCGCTTCCGGCGCCGACCCGGGCGGCCAGGGCGCGGGCGACGGCGTAAGGCAAAAGGCCGCGTGGGCCGAACTGGACGCCCATTCGAACCGGGCGTAGAAAAGGCTGGCGCAGCGTGCCTTGATCAGAAGACGCGCACGCGCCGGGACGGCCCCGTCAAGGGCCCGTTGGGAGGCCGGCGCGTCACCCAGAACAACGCAAGGCAGGCATGAACGCGCCGGAGCCGCTGCCGCAAGGGCAGCCCGCAAGGCACGCGGCCCGCGGGCGGCTCGCGCTTCCCGCCACCGTGAATCGCGACGTGCTGCTCTGGCGCTACGCGATCGCGCTGGCGCTGATGCACGCGCTGGCGCTGCTCGTTCTGCTGCCGTGGCTGTTCTCGTGGAGCGGCGTCGTTCTGTTCGCGACCGGCATCTTCCTGTTCGGCCAGGGGGTCAATCTCGGCTATCACCGCCTGCTCGCGCACACGAGCCTCAGCGTGCCGAAATGGCTCGAGCGCGCGTTCGTGCTGCTGGCGATGTGCTCGATGCAGGACACGCCGGTGAAATGGGTGACGGCGCACCGCCATCACCACAAATTCTCCGACGAGCAGGCCGATGCGCACACGCCGCTGGCCGGCTTCTGGTGGTCGCACATGGGCTGGCTGTTCCGGCCCAATCCCGCGATCCGCGGGCCGATCGCCTATCAGACCTATTGCCACGACCTGCTGCGCGATCCGTTCTATCGCCGGCTCGAGCGCGACTGGCGCCTGCCGGTTCTGATCTATCTCGCGCATGCGCTGCCGTTTTTCCTGGCCGGCTGGGCCATCGGCGGCGTGCAGACCGGCCTCTCCTGGCTCGTGTGGGGCGTGATCCTGCGCACCGTGGCGGTGTGGCACATCACCTGGGCGGTGAACTCGCTGACCCACGTGATGGGCTATCGCAACTACGAGACGGGCGAGAGCAGCCGCAACAACTGGCTGCTGGGACTCTTCGCCTCGGGCGAGGGCTGGCACAACAATCACCACCACGATTCGGCCAGCGCCTCCAACCAGCATCGCTGGTGGGAAATCGATTTCACCTGGTACAATATCTGGCTGCTCGAGCGGCTCGGCCTCGCCACGAAGGTGATCCGGCCGCGCGCGGTGCGGCACGCGGCGCGCCGGCGATAGCCCGCCCCTACACATCGGGCGGCGGGCCTCCTAACTTCCCGGCCTGAAACGCCGAGGCCGCCGATGAACCCGCGCGATACCGCCCAGCCCGCGCCGCCGATCGCGAAGCGCATCCGGAAAACGACCGAGATCCACGGCGACCGGCTCGCGGACGACTACGCCTGGATGCGCGAGCGCGACAACCCGGAGGTGCGCGCCTATCTCGAGGCGGAGAACGCCCACACCGACGCGGTGCTCGCGCCGCTCGAAGGCTTCCGTCAGGCGCTCTACAAGGAGATGCTCGCGCGCATCAAGGAAACCGACCTTTCGGTTCCCTACAAGAACGGCGACTATTTCTACTACTCGCGCACGGTCGAGGGGCTGCAATACCCGATCCATTGCCGCAAGCGCGGCAGCGTCGAATCGGCGGAAGAGGTCACTCTCGACGTGAACGCGCTCGCCAAGGGCAAGCCGTTCATGGCGGTCGGCGCCTACGAGGTGAGCGAGGACGGGCGGCTGCTCGCCTACTCCACCGACGATACCGGCTACCGCCAGTTCACTCTCGTCGTGAAGACGCTCGCCACGGGCGCCGTCTCGCCGCCGCTGAGCGCGCGCGCGACCTCGGTCGCCTGGGCCAACGACCACCGCACGCTGTTCTACACGACCGAGGACGAGACGACGAAGCGCTCCAACAAACTGTTCCGCCACACCCTCGGCGGCGCGCCCGAGCTCGTCTACGAGGAGACCGACGAGCTCTACGGGCTCTACGTCGGCAAGACGCGCAGCAAGGCCTACGTCTTCGCGACCTCGGCGAGCTCGACCACGTCGGAAGTGCGGTGCCTTTCGGCCGATGCGCCGGCGGAGCCGCCGCGCCTGCTGCTCGCGCGCCGCGAGGGGCACGAATACTACGCCGATCACCACGGCGCGCGCTTCCTCATCCGCACCAACGACAGGGGCCGCAATTTCCGCCTCGTCGAGGCGCCGGCGGACGCGCCCGGCGAGGCGAACTGGCGCGAGGTGCTGCCGCATCGCGATGCGGTGATGCTCGAAGACATCGACTGCTTCGCGAAGCACCTCGTCGTCTCCGAGCGCGAGAACGGGCTGCCGCGCTTTGCCGTGACCGACCTCGCGGCGGGCCGCACCCACGCGATCGAGTTTCCCGAGCCTGCGTATTCGGCCTATGCGCTCGTCAACGCCGAGTTCGACACGGCGACGTTCCGCTTCGGCTACGAATCCTTCGTCACGCCGCGCTCGGTGTTCGAGTACGACCTCGCGACGCGCGGGCGCGTGCTGCTCAAGCAGACCGAAGTGCTGGGCGGCTACGACGCGTCGCGCTACGCCTCGGAGCGCATTTATGCGCGCGCCGCGGACGGCACGAAGATTCCAGTCTCGCTGGTGTTCAAGAAGGGCGTGGCGCGCGACGGCGGCGCGCCGCTGCTGCTCTCGGGCTACGGCTCGTACGGATTCGCGATCCCGGTCACGTTCAATTCGAACCGCATGAGCCTCGTCGACCGCGGCATGGTCGTCGCCGTGGCGCATGTCCGCGGCGGCGGCGAGATGGGCAAGATCTGGCACGAGCAGGGCCGGATGATGGCGAAGTCGAACACCTTCGCCGATTTCATCGCGGCCGCCGAGCACCTCGTCGCCGCGCAATGGACGCGCCCCGACCGCCTCGTGATCACCGGCGGCAGCGCCGGAGGCCTCCTGATGGGCGCGGTCGTCAACATGCGCCCCGATCTGTTCCGCGCCGTCGTCGCGCACGTGCCGTTCGTCGACGTGATGAACACGATGCTCGACGCCACGCTGCCGCTCACCGTCGGCGAGTATCTCGAGTGGGGCAATCCCAACGAGAAGGACGCGTATTTCTACATGAAATCCTATTCGCCCTACGACAATCTCGCGGCGCGGCGCCATCCGGCCATGCTCGTGAAGACGTCGTGGAGCGACAGCCAGGTCATGTATTGGGAGGCGGCGAAATACGTGGCGAAGCTGCGCACGCTCGACGCCGGCGGCGGCCCGATCCTGCTCAAGACCAACATGGAGGCCGGCCACGGCGGCGCCTCCGGGCGCTACGACGCGCTGCGCGAAACCGCGTTCGACTACGCGTTCATCCTGAGCCGGGCCGGAATCGCCGCGTAGCCCGCGGGGCCGAGGCCCGGCCCTACGCTTTCGCGTTTCCCGCCCTATAATCGCGCCATGACCGGACGCCTGCACCAGCTGCACGTCGAATACGCGCCGGCCGAAGACCGCATCCTGCTGAAGTTCAACACGATGGACCGGCAGGAGCTGCGCTTCTGGCTGACGCGGCGATTCGTGAAGACGTTCTGGGACCAGCTTCAGATCCTGCTCGCCGGCCTCGGCCGCGCGGGCAGCCAATCGGACCCTGCCGCGAAGAAAGCGATGGTGGGCTTCGAGCAGGAGGCGGCCGCGCCGCGCGAGCGGTTCGCGCAGGCATTCGAGGACGAGGCGGCGGCGTTTCCGCTCGGCGACAAGCCGCTGCTCGTCACCGGCTTCTCCTACAAGGCGCCGAAGCGCGCGGGCGGCTCGGGGCGCGCCGCCCCCGGGCGCATCGCGTTCGAGACCGAGAGCGGCCACGAGGTGGGCCTGCCGGCGAACCCGGTGCTGCTGCACTCGCTGTCGAAGATGCTGATCGACATCAACCCGCGCACCGGCTGGGACCTGAAGCTCACCCCCGGCTATTCGCTCGGCGAAGAGCCCGAGCGCCCGGCGCGGATGCATTGATTAGCGCTCTCGTTCACAGGCGATTCGATTCAAATCCGCCGATCTCCACGCTGCGGCCAGCTACTCTATGACCTCGTCGGCGCGCGCGAGCAATGTCGGCGGCACGGCGATGCCGAGCGCTTTCGCGGTCTTCAGATTGACGACGAACTCGAACTTCGTCGGCTGCTCGATCGGCATGTCGGCCGGTTTGGCACCCCTGAGGAGCTTGTCGACGTAGGTGGCGGCACGGCGGTGCAACTCTGTCGTGACCGCTTGATAGGCCATCAAGCCACCGGCCTCGGCTATGACTCGATGATGGTAGACACCCGGCAGTCCATGACGCGCTGCCAGCTCCACCATCCGGACGCGGTTGACCGCGAAGATGCTCTCGCCGGTGTGAATCACGCCTTCGGCGCGTTCCTTCACGCCCGCATCGAACGCAATGGGAAGATCACCGGAAGTTCGAATGTCGCGAATTTGCAGCTTGATGCGGAGCGCGTTTGCCGCCTCTTCGAGTGCTTTCACCTGGGGTGCCGCGATCGGGTCGGACAAGTGCGAAAGCACAAGCACGCGCGAAATTTGCGGAACGAGCTCCCTCAGCAGCTCCAGCCGCTTGACGGCGAGAGTGGACGACATTTGGGACAGCCCGGTTACGTTTCCTCCGGGACGAGCAAGGCTATCGACCAGACCGGTCCCGACAGGATCGCCGAGGCCGATCATCACGATTGGGATAACCCGCGTCGCCTTCTTCGCGGCCTGAGTGGCTGGCGTCGTCGACGTCGCTATGACATCCGCGCCGAGGCGCACGCATGCGGCGGCGAGAGCCGAATAGCGATCGGCCTGACCATCAGCGGTCAGATAGTCGATGACTATCGATTGCCCGTGGACATACCCCAGAACGCGCAATCCCTCGAAAAATGGACCAAATCTTGTCGATTGAATCGATCCCGGATCGAACGTCAGGAAACAGAGCCGCGGAAGCTTTTTCGGCTGCTGCGCGTGCGCGGCGATCGGCCACGCCACAGCGCCTGCGCCGAGTATCGCGACGAAAACACGCCGTATCATGTGCCCCCGCCTCCGGTCATTCGGAGCCCTGCCCAGCTGGGCCGAGAACTCATTCTAGGGGATCGGGTCGAGAAATGCGCGCCCAAGGAGTGTGCCGAGAGCGGCTTCGGTTGCGCGCCGATTCGCCCGCCTTCTAATCCCCCATCGCCGCGCCTTCGCGGCGCGGATCGGCGCCGCCGATCAGCGTATCCTGCGTGATCTGGATGCCGTGCAGGCCGCTGTTGAGCTCGCGCACCGCCACCTTGTGGCCGAGCCGCGCGAGCCGCTCGGCCAGCGCCTCCGCGTCGGTGCCCTGCTCGAGCTCGGCGACGGCGCCGGTGGTGGCGACGTGCGGCGCGGACACGGCGGCGGCGATGTCCATGCCGCCGTCGAGCACGCGCGTGAGCGTGCGCGCGACGTAGGCGATGATGCGCGCGCCGCCGGGCGAGCCCACGACGAGGAGGAGGCGGCCCTCCTTGTCGAACGCCATCACCGGCGCCATCGAGCTGCGCGGGCGCTTGCCGGGCTCGACGCGGTTCGCGACCGGCTTGCCGTCGACCGCCGGCGCGAACGAGAAATCGGTGAGCTGGTTGTTGAGCAGGAAGCCGCCGGCCATCATCTGCGCGCCGAAGCCGTTCTCGATCGTGGTCGTGAACGAGACGGCGTTGCCCTCGCCGTCGACGATCGAGAGATGCGACGTGCCCGGGCTTTCCGCGCCGTCGCCGGGCGCGAACTCGCCCTTGTTCTCGGGCGGCACGCCGGCCTCGACCTTCTCGGCGGCGCGGCGGATGTCCAAGAGGCGCGCGCGAGCTGCGAGATAGTCGCGGTCGACCAGGCCCTTCGTCGGCACGCGCACGAAGGCCGGATCGGCCACGTAGAGGTTGCGATCGGCGAAAGCGAGGCGCGCGGCCTCGACGAAAAGATGCGCGGCGCGCTCGTCTTCGGCGTTGACCGTTTCGCTCGGAAAGCGCTCGAGGATCGCGAGGATCTGCAGCACCGCGATGCCGCCCGACGAGGGCGGCCCCATGCTGCACACGCGCAGGCCGATATAGAGGCCGCACAGCGGCTCGCGCTCCTCGATCTTGTACGCGGCGAGATCGGCCGCGGCGAGCGTTCCGCCCTCCGCGCGCACGCGCGCCGCGATCGCCTCGGCGGGCGGCCCGCGATAGAACGGCGACGTTCCGCCGGCGAGGCGCGCCAGCGTCGCGGCGTAATCCGGGTTCTTGAGCGCGGTGCCGGCGGCGACGGGCGCCTCGTCCGCGCCGAAGAAATAGGCGCGGGTCTCCGCGCGGAGCTTCAGCGTCGGCGTGCCGGCCACGAGCTGGTGGAGCCGCGGCGTGACGCGGAAGCCCTGCTCGGCGAGGCGCTGCGCGGGCTGGAGGAGGCCGGCCCATGCCAGCTTGCCGTGGCGCTTGTGCAGGTGCTCGAGCAGCGCCGGCGCGCCGGGCACGCCGACGGAATGCCCGCTGCGCACCGCGTCCAGGAACGGCATCGGCTTGCCGTCCTTGAGGAACACGTCGGGCTTGGCGACGGCCGGCGCCGTTTCGCGCCCGTCATAGGCGTAAAGGCGCTTCGCCTTGTTGTCCCAGTAGAGCAGGAAGGCGCCGCCGCCGAGGCCCGACGACTGCGGCTCCACGAGGCCGAGCACGAGCTGCGCCGCCACCGCCGCGTCGGCCGCCGAGCCGCCGGACTTCAGCACGTCGTAGGCCGCGCGCGTCGCTTCGGGATGCGCGGTGACGGCCATGAAGCGCTTGGCGAACACCGGCGGCTTCCTGGCGACGCCGGTGGCGGTCTCGGGCGCGCGCTCGGTCTGTGCCAGCGCCGGCGACGCGGCGAGCAGCAGCGCGGCGAAGCGGAGAATGCGGTTCATGGGGTCCTCCGTTCACCCGCGAGCCTAGCACGGGCTCAGCCCGGGTCCGAAGCCGGCGCCGCGTCCGGCGCCTTGCGGATCAGCGGCAGCAGGAGCACGCCGACCGCGCCGGCGCCGAGCCCGAACCACGCCATCGGCCACACCGTGCCGTCGGCCAGCTCGGCCACGATCTGCGCGACGACGGCGCTCGCCGCCATGCCGATGAAGCCGACCAGGCCGGAGCCCGCCCCCGCATAGCGCGGCTCGACGTTGATCGCGCTGGCCTGGCAGTTGGGGATCACGAAGCCCTGCGCCAGCGAGAAGGCGACGGCGGGCAGGAACAGCAGCGCCGGCGAGAGCGGCAGGAGAAGGTAGAGCGGCACGACCGCGGCGACGATGCCGAACGTCGCGAAAGTGCCGAAGCGGATGAGCCGGTCGGCGCCGAAGCGGTCGAGGAAGCGCGTCGAGAGCCAGGTGCCGAAAATGAAGATGCCGGCGACCGGCATGAACCAGAAGCCGTAGTCGCGCGCCGGGCGGTGCAGCACCTCGGCCATCAGATAGGGCGCCGCGGCGAGGAACGAGAAGAACACGCAGAACGACGCGGTGGAGAGGAGCGAATAGCCGAGATAGCGGCGCGAGACGACGAGGCGGCGGCAGCCCTCGACGAGGCCGCGCCAGCCGCCGGGCGCGCGCGCCGGGTTCGTCTCGGCGAGGCCGAGCGCGACGCCGACCAGCGCGACCGCGCCCACCGCGCACATGATCCAGAACGCGGCCCGCCAGCCCAGGCTGTCGGCGACGACGCCGCCGATCGCCGGCGCGAGCGTGGGCGCCACCACCATCGCCATCGTGAGATACGAGACGACGCGAATCGACTGCGCGAAGCCGAAGACGTCGCGCGCCATCGCGCGCGCGAGCACGATGCCGGCCGAGGCCCCGCCCGCCTGCACGACGCGGCCGACGAGCAGCAGCGGGACCGTCTCGGACACCGCCACGACGATGCTGCCGACGATGTAGAACGCGATGCCGGCGAGCAGCACCGGCTTGCGCCCGAACCGGTCGGAGACGGGCCCGAACACCAGCGTGGCCACGCCCATCGCGACCATGGCCAAGGTCAGCGCGAGCTGCGCGGTACCGGCGGTCGTCGCGAAGTCCTTCTGGATCGCGGGCAGCGCCGGCAGGAACATCTGCATCGCCAGCGGCCCCAGCACCGTGACGAAGACGAGCAGGACGATGAAACGCGGCGAACGGCTGAGCGACATCGATGGCGGGAACGGGGGTTTGGCGGCGCGGGCCGCGCAACGGCGGCGCGGGCGCCGGACCGCGCCACCCTGGGCGCGGGGGACGCGAAAAGCCAGCGCAAAAACGGCGCCCCCGCCCTGCCCGGGCGGTGCGGCTCAGCGCCGCGCGCCGCCCGGGAACCAGCCGCAGGTGCGGTTGGCGAAGGCGACCAGCGAGAGCATGACCGGCACCTCGACCAGCACGCCCACGACCGTGACCAGCGCCGCGCCCGAATCGAGGCCGAACAGGCCGATCGCCACCGCGACGGCGAGCTCGAAGAAGTTCGACGTGCCGATCAGCGCGCACGGCGCCGCGACGCCGAACGGCACGCGCCAGAGATAGGCCGCGCCGTAGCCGATCGCGAAGATGCCGTAGGACTGGATCAGCAGCGGCACCGCGATCAGCGCGATCAGCGCCGGCCGATCCAGGATCACGCGGCCCTGGAAGCCGAACAGCAGCACGACCGTGGCGAGCAGGCCGAGAATCGAGAACGGCTTGACGCGGGCGGTGAAGGCCGCCACCGCCTCCTCGCCGCCGCGCGCGACGAGACGCGCGCGCGTGTAGAGGCCGGCGGCCAGCGGAACGACGACGTAGAGCGCCACCGAGAGCAGCAGCGTCTCCCACGGCACCGCGATGCTGGTGACGCCGAGCAGCAGCGCCACGATCGGCGCGAACGCGAACACCATGACGAGGTCGTTCGCCGACACCTGCACCAGCGTGTAGGTGGCGTCGCCGCGCACGAGCTGCGACCAGACGAACACCATCGCCGTGCACGGCGCCGCGCCGAGCAGGATGAAGCCCGCGATGTATTGATCGACCTGCGCCGGATCGACGAAGCTCGCGAACAGCACCTTGAAGAACAGCACGCCGAGCGCCGCCATCGTGAACGGCTTGACGAGCCAGTTCACCGCCAGCGTGATGACGAGGCCCTTGGGGCGCCGGTGGACGTGCCGGAGGCTGGTGAAGTCGACGGCCACCATCATCGGGTAGACCATCGCCCAGATGAGGATCGCGACGACGAAATTGACCGAGCCGTATTCCAGCCGCGCGAGCGCGTCGAACACGCGCGGGAACGCGGTGCCGAGCGCGATGCCGGCGGCGATGCACAGCGCCACCCACAGCGAGAGATAGCGCTCGAACGCGCCGAGCGCGGGGCGGCGCTCGGCGCCGGCGGCGGCCGCCGGGCCGGTCATGCGCGGCCTCGCGATCCGTGCGCCGCCGTCACGCCGCCGCGCTCCGCGTGCGGCCGATCTCGTCGAGGCGCTTCTGCAGCGAGAGCCGGTCGAGCGCCGCGAGCGGCAGGCTGGCGAAGATCGAGATGCGGCTGGCGAGCATGCGATAGGCCTCGGCGAAGGCCGCGCGCTTCTCGGCCTCGCTGCCCTCGGCGGCGGCGGGATCGGGCAGGCCCCAATGCGCCGTCATCGGCTGGCCGGGCCACACCGGGCAGACCTCGCCGGCCGCGTTGTCGCAGACCGTGAACGCGAAATCGAGCGGCGGCGCGCCGGGCGCGACGAACGCGTCCCAGCTCTTCGAGCGCAGCTCGGCCACGGGATGGTTCGTGCGGCGCAGCAGATCGAGCGCGTAGGGATGCACCGCGCCCTTGGGATGGCTGCCGGCGCTGAACGCGCGGAAGCGGCCCCTGCCCTCGCGGTTCAGGATCGCCTCCGCGAGGATGCTGCGCGCGGAATTGCCGGTGCAGATGAAGAGCACGTTGAACGCTTTGTCGGGCATCCATCCCTCCTCGGATCCGCACCGGCCGTTCCGGGATCAGCAGCAGGCGCCGCCGCTGCCGCACTTGGCGTCTTTCTTGTCCGCGGCTTTTTCCGCCGCCGCCACGTTCGCTGCGGCGAGCGCCGCCATTTCGGCCTCGGCCTTGGCCGTGCTCGCGCCGCGCGTCTTGGCCTGCGCCATCGTGCGGAACGTCTCCCACGGCGTGCCGGCCGGATCGACGACCCAGTGCTTGTCGGACACGGCGTAGCAGCACGTCGTGTTCTTCTCGGGCTTCACGGCGTGGCCGGCCTGTTCGAGCCGCGCCGCGATCGCGCCGAGCTCCGCCTCGTCGTCGACCTGGAAGCCGAGGTGGTCGATGCCGGGCTCCTTGCCCCAGGTGGAGATCGCGAAATTCACGCGCGGATCTTCGAGCATCCATTTCGCGTAGTCGCTTTCGCGCCGCGCCGGCTCCTGGCCGAACAGCGTGGAGTAGAACCGGATCGAATCCTCGAGATTGCGGACGGTGGTGTGGACGTGGAGGCGTTTCATGGGGGTTCCTTTCGCAAGAAGAGCGGTGGGTTCGGGCGCGTCGGTGTCCGGGAGGGAAGACCGGCCGTGCCCGTCGAAAGAATTGCTAGACGCAGCAGAGCGCGTCGCGCCCGTCGCGCGCCCGCCGTTCGGCGTCGGCGAGCTTCATCGCGCAGAACGCGGCGGCTTCCGCCTCGGCGCCGGCCGGGTGCGGGCCGGGCGCCGGCGCGCGCGGCGACACCGGGCGGCGGAACGGCGGCGCGGCGCAGAGTTTGGCGGGAAGATGGAGGGGGTTCATGGCGGGGATTCCCTATTTGCGTTTGGCCGGCGCGGTGGATGCGGACACGCGGCCGCGCGCCGCGCTCGGCTTCGGCGCGCAGGCGGAGGGCCCGCATGCCGCCATTTCGCGGGGCACGAGGCCGCCGCAGATCTCGGCGCGGCCCTGGCAGCAATCGTCCATCAGGAACGTGATGAGCCGGCGGAGGCCCTCGAACTGCGCGGCGTAGATGATGCTGCGCGACTCGCGCCGCGAGGCCACGAGCCCGGCGCGCTCCAAGATCCCGAGATGGGTCGAGAGCGTGGAGGGCTGCACGGCCAGCCGCTCGGCGATGGCGCCCGCCGGCAGGCCGTTGGGGCCGGCCTGGACGAGCAGACGCAGCGCCGCGAGACGCGTATCCTGCGAGAGAGCCTGGAAGGCTTCGAGGGCTTGGTTCGTTTCCATATTTTGATAAATACCAAATTATCGAATCGAAGTCAAGGCCCCGGTCACGGACGGTCGCTCGCATTCCCGTCGTCCCCGCTTTCGCAGGAACGACACTCACGGCGAGTTTCCGGCGATCGGAAGGCGGCGACTACGCCCGCCAGTTCGGATCCTTGCGGTCCAGCATCCGGAGCAGCGCCGGCCATTCGCGCGTGTGCTCGTCGTTGCCGGTGCCGATCGCGGCGGCGCCGTCGTCCCACTGCGCGAGGGTGTGGGCGCACACTTCGGGCGGCGGCGGCGCGAATTTACGGCCGCTCGCCATCACGTCGAGCTGAAGACGGCAGGCGAATTCGAGGTAGTAGATGCGGCGGAACGCCTCCGAGATCGTGCGGCCGGTGGCGATGAGGCCGTGATTGCGCAGGATCATCACGTCGTTGCGGCCGAGGTTCGCGACCAGGCGCGCCTGCTCGGCCGCGTAGACCGCGATGCCTTCGTAATCGTGGTAGCCGATGCGGCCGTAGAACTGCAGGCCCTCCTGGTTCAGCGGCATCAGGCCTTCCGTCAGGCACGAGACGGCGACGCCGGCGCGGCTGTGGGTGTGGATCACGCAGGCGACGTCGGGCCGCGCGCGGTGCACACAGGAATGGATGATGTAGCCGGCTTTGTTGACCTCGTGTGCCCCGCCGTCGACGACGTTGCCGTCGAGATCGATCTTCACGAGGTTCGACGGCGTGATCTCGTCGTAGGAGAGGCCGAACTCGTTGATGAGGATGTGGTGCTCCGGCCCCGGCACGCGCGCGGTGATGTGGTTGTAGACCAGCATCGCCATGCCGTGATGGTGCACGAGCCGGTAGCACGCGGCGAGATCGACGCGCGTCTTCCACTCTGCTTCGGAGACGTGGCTCGGGCGGGCGGCGGGGCGCGGCGAGACGAGGTTCATCGGGGCCACTCCTGGCGGGCACGGGACGGCGCGACTATACGCCCGGGCCGGGCCGGTTTCTATCGCGGGCGCGCAACCCGCGGCCGCGCGAGGCGCTTCCGCCGCGCGCGGCGGCGTGCTTTAAGCGCGGCGCGCATCGCCGCCGGGGAAACGATGTTCTTCCGCACCGACCAGAAGCACGGGCTGCCGCACAACCCGTTCAACGCGCTCGTGGCGCCGCGCCCGGTCGGCTGGATTTCGACGCTCGACCGCGACGGGCGGCCGAACCTGGCGCCCTATTCGTTCTTCAACGCCGTGTCGTATGCGCCGCCGCAGGTGATCTTCTCCGGCGGCCCGCGCCCGGGGCGCCGCGGCGAGGCGGTGCCGATGAAAGACAGCGTGATCAACGCGCGCGAAACGGGCGAGTTCGTCGTCAACGTCGCCACCTGGGAGACGCGCGCGGCGATGAACGCCACCTCGGCGCATGCCCCGGCCGGCGCCGACGAATTCGAGCTCGCCGGCCTCGCCAAGGAAAGCGCCGTGCTCGTCAAGCCGCCGCGCGTCAAGGAATGCCCGGCGCATCTCGAATGCGTGACCGTCGCCGTGTATCCGACCCTGGCGGCGCCGGGCTACGCACCGAACCTGATCGTGCTGGGCAGGGTGGTCGGCATCCACATCGACGAGCGCGTGCTGACCGGCGGCATCGTCGACCAGGCGAAGCTGCAGCTCGTCGGCCGGCTCGGCGGCGACCAGTTCGTCCGCGTCGGCGACGTGTTCGCGATGCGGCGGCCCGACTGATGGCCAAGCTCGTGCTCGGGCCGCCCGCGCTGATCCTGGTCTGCGGCGCGCCGGGCGCGGGGAAATCGACCCTCTCGCGCGCGCTGATGTGCCGGCTCGCCGGCGCATGGCTCAACAGCGACGCGGCGATCGAGCCGCATTTTCCGCACGACCGCGACAGCGCCGCGTTCAGGCGCGCGCGGCCGGACTTCTTCGAAGGGCTCTACGCGCTCGCGCGCCTGAACCTCGCGGCCGGCAACACGGTGCTGCTCGACGTGCCGCACGTGACCCAGATGCGCGACGCCGCGTGGCGCCGGCGCATGCGGGCGATGGCGCGCGCGGCCGGGGCGCGGCTCGTGGTGCTGAAATGCGTGGCCCGCGCCGCGACGCTGAAGCGCCGCGTGCGCGCGCGCAACGCCCGGCGGGACGCGGTGAAGCTCGGCCGCTGGGACGCGCACATGGAAGAGCACCCGCCCGATTTTCCGGTGCCGCTGCCCCACGCCGTCATCGACATGGAACAGCCGCTCGGCCGCGCGGCGCGGGCGGCGCTCGAATATGTTCGTACAGCGTCGGCGCCGTAGCGGCGCGCTGCGCGCGCCCACTCTCCGCGCGCGAGGCTTTTCGCATGGGACCAGGGCGCGCGCAGCGCGCCCCTACGCGTTCCCCGCCGAGAGATACCCCACGCTCTGCATCTCCATCAGGCGCGAGGCGGTGCGGCGGAATTCCTGCGCGTGCTCGCCGGCGGGATGGATCTCGTGCGGCGGCGCGGCGGCGGAGCAGACGAGCTTGACCTTGCGCTCGTAGAGCACGTCGACGAGCGTGGCGAAACGCTTGACCGTATCGCGCCGCTCGGGGGCGAGGCGCGGGATTCCGGAGAGGACGATCGTGTGATAGGCGCCGGCGATCGCGATGAAGTCGGCGGGGCCGAGCGGCTGCTCGCAGAGATCGGCGAAGCGGAAGCGCGCGACGCCCTTGGCCGCGGCCGGCACCGCGACGCGGCGGCCCATGACCTCGAGCACGGCGGGCGCGCTCGGCGCGTTGTCGGTGAGGTCGCGGAACGCGCGGTCGAGCGCGCGGTCGGCCGCCGGCCCGAGCGGCACGTGATAGACCTGCATGCTCATGAGGCGCGCCATGCGGTAGTCGAGGCGGCCCTCGAGGTGCAGAACGTCGAGCTTCCGCTTGATCAGCGCGATGAACGGCAGGAACAGCTCGCGCTGCAGGCCGCCGGCATAGAGCGCGTCGGGCGGCCAGTTCGACGTGGCGACGACGATGACGCCCTCGGCGAACAGCGTCTCGAACAGCCGGCCGAGCAGCATCGCGTCGGCGATGTTGACGACGTGCAGCTCGTCGAAGCAGAGCAGCCACGCCTCGGCGGCGATGTCGCGCGCGATCGCCGGCAGCAGATCGTCCACGCGGCCGCCCGCGCGGCCGTTGCCGTTGGCCGTGCGCAGCGCGTGCAGGCGCGCGTGGATCTCGAGCATGAACTCGTGGAAATGCACGCGGCGCTTCTTCTCCGCCGGCGCGTCGGCGAAGAACAGATCCATCAGCATCGACTTGCCGCGGCCGACGTCGCCGAAGATGTAGAGCCCGGCCGGCGGCTCCTCGGCGCGGCGCGCGAGGCCGAAGCGCTCCTTCCACGAGCCGGGCTGGCGCGGGCGATAGAACTTGAGCGCGTGGCACAGCGATTGCAGCTTTTCCGCCGCGAGCTCCTGCGCGGGATCGCCGGTGAGCGCGCCCTCGGCGACGCGCGCGCGATAGGAAAACAGCGGGCCCTGGCCTGCCCCGGCATTCGTCACGGTGCGTCGGCCCTCGGCCAGATCGTGCGGCGCGCTACTTGACCAGGCACACCGGGACGCCGGCGCGCGCGATCACGTCTTGCGCGACGGAACCGAGCAGCACGCCGGCGATGCCGGTATGGCCGCGGGTGCCCATGACGATCATCGCGGCGGCGGTGCGCTCGGCGAATTCCGCCACGATCTGGCCCGGGCGGCCGACGCTGATGTGCTTCTTGGCCGCGACGCCGGCTTCGGCGGCGAGCTTGAGCCCGCTCGCCAGCGCCTTTTCGCCCTCGTCGCGATGGTAGGAGTCGATGTCGGCCTTGCGCACGAACACGCTCACGCCGCCGCCGACCGGCGCCTGCACGTTGAGCAGGTGCAGCTCGGCGCCGCTCTTCAGCATGCCGAGCGCGAATTTCACCGCGCGGTCGGAGTTCGGGGAGCCGTCCACCGGCACGAGGATGTTGCCAGCCATTGCGCTACTCCTTGGGGCCGCGGCCGCCGTCGGCGAGGTCCACCGCCGGCGTCCGGTTCTCGGCGAGGTCGATCGCGCGCCGCCGCGCGGCGCGCGCCGCCAGCCAGCGGCCCAGCACGATCGTCAGGATCGCGCCCAGCACGCCGCAGCCGAGCTCGAGATAATGCAGCGCGTGGTTCGCCCACGCCGCGTAGGCCTCGGTGCCGGGCTGGGCCGAGGGCGCGAAGACCGCCGCGAGCTGCTCCGCGAACCAGCCGCGCATGTCGCCCGGCCGCCGCTCGTCGCCGATCAGCGCCTTGTCCGAGATCAGCATCTCGCCGGCGACGAAGCCCAGCAGCGCGCCGCCGATCACGATCACGATCGGATAGCGCTGCATGATGCGCATGATGATCTGGCTGCCGAAGACGATGATCGGGATGGTGATGAGGAGGCCGATGACGATCAGGGTCCAGGCGCGGAACGCATCGCCCTTGGCCGCCTGCTCGGCGGCCGCGGCGATCGCGATCGCATTGTCGAGGCTCATCACCGCGTCGGCGATGATGATGGTCTGGATGGCGCCCCACAGATTGGCCTTGGCGGCGACGCCGTTCTCGCCGCCCTCCTCTTCGTCCTCGGTGATCAGCTTCACGCCGATCCAGAACAGCAGCAGCGCGCCGGCGATCTTGAGGTAGGGGATCTGCAGCAGCCAGGCGACGATGACGCAGAAAATGATCCGCAGCGCGATCGCGCCGCCGCTGCCCGCCATGACCGCGGGATTGCGGTATTGGACCGGCAGGTTGCGGCAGGCCAGCGCGATGACCACCGCGTTGTCGCCCGAGAGCACGATGTTCACGAGCATGATTTGGGAAAGCGCCACCCAGAAGGCACCCTCCAGCAGCATTTCCATGCCGACCTCGATCCCCGCGCGGCGGTGTTGATGGAACGGGCCGCGCGGACTGCGCGGCGCCCGAAGGCGCGGAAATCTAGGGGCTCGGGCCCGCGAGGGAAAGCGAAACCGGACGGGTGCCGGCGGCGAACGGGTGCGGCGCGGCGCCTCGCCGGCGCCGGCTAGAG
This sequence comes from Candidatus Odyssella sp., assembly GCA_016792765.1. Classification (GTDB taxonomy): domain Bacteria; phylum Pseudomonadota; class Alphaproteobacteria; order Bin65; family Bin65; genus SBBV01. Next base: position 1,482 of record JAEULD010000158.1, on the reverse strand, counting down.
CCCGCCGCCGGCCCGGAGCGTCGTGGCGGTAACGTAGCGCGCCCCGTCGGACATGAGCCACAGGATCGCCTCGGCCATCTCGACGGGCTGCGCGACGCGGCCCATCGGGATCATCTTGGCCATCTCGGCGAGCCTTCCGGTTCCGCCGGCGCCCGTGTGGATGTCGGTCTCGGTGACGCCGGCGGCCAGGCCGACGACGCGAATGCCCTCGCCCGCCACTTCGAGGCCGAGGCCCATCGTGATCGCGTCGAGCGCCGCCTTGGAGGCGGCGTACCACACATAGGCATTCGGGCTGCCGCGCGTGGCGGCGCCCGACGAGACGTTGACGATCACGCCGCCCGTGCCGCCGCGTTTCGTCGACATGCGCCTCACCGCCTCGCGCGCGCAGAGGAGCGCGCCGAACACGTTGAGATCGAGCACCGCCTTGACCGTCTCGGCCGCGACGTCGGCGACGCGCCCGGTCTTGGCGAAGATGCCGGCATTGTTCACCAGCCCGGCGACCGGGCCGAGCTTGCGGTCGACCGCGTCGAACATCGCGAGGATGTCGGCCTCGCGCGAGACGTCGCCCTGCACCGCCAGCGCGCGGCGTCCGGCCGCCTCCACGTCGCGCACGACCGCCGCCGCGGCCTTCTCGTTGGCGACGTAGTTCACCGCCACGTCCCAGCCGCGCTTCGCCGCGAGCCGCGCCGTGGCCGCGCCGATGCCGCGGCTGGCGCCCGTGATCAAGACCGTTCCCGCCGCACCGCTCATCGTCCCCCTCCCACGCGCAGCGTCGTGGCCGTGACGTATCCCGCCGCGTCCGACATGACCCATGCGATCGCCTCGGCGATATCCGCCGGCTGGGCGATGCGCCCGAGCGGCACGGCCGCGGCAAGCTTCTTCGCGCGCTCCGGCTCGCCGCCGGCGGCGTGCAGATCGGTGTCCGTCAGGCCCGCGGCCACGCCGACGACGCGGATGCCCTCGCCGGCGACTTCGAGGCCGAGGCCGAGCGTGGCCGCGTCGACGGCGGCCTTGGACGCCGCGTACCAGACATAGGTGTTCGCGCTGCCCATCGTCGCGGCCACCGACGAGACGTTGACGATCACGCCGCCTTTGCCGCCGTGCTTCGTGGACATGCGCTTCACCGCCGCGCGCGCGCACAGCAGCGCGCCGACGACGTTGATGTCCATCGTCGACTGGATGTCGACAGTATGCGCCGCGTCGAGCCGCCCGATGCGCCCGGTGATGCCGGCATTGTTCACGAGGCCAGAGAGCGGGCCCAGGTGCTCGTCCACCGCGCCGAACATGCGCGCGACGTCGGCTTCCTTCGAGACGTCGCCCTGCACGGCGATCGCCTTGCGGCCGAGCGCCTCGATCTCGCGCACGACCTTCTGCGCGGCGGCGACGTTCGACTGATAGTTCACCGCCACGTCGTGGCCGCGCCGCGCGAGCAGCTTCGCCGTCGCGGCGCCGATGCCCCGGCCGCCGCCGGTGACGAGGACG
>JAEULD010000150.1 GCA_016792765.1 Candidatus Odyssella sp. | reverse complement strand
TGCGACGGCCCGGGCGGGACCTGGTCCGGCCGCAACAGCGGGACGAACGAACGCAATGCCGGCACGAATGCCGCTCTCGCCGCGCTGATCGGCCTGCCGCTGGCCGACCAGCTCGACGAGCAGCCCGCGCAGCCGCAAGCGCGCGTGTGGGACGACGGCCAGAACGGCCACGGCGGCGAACATCGCGGCGGTGGCGGTGACGACGAAGGCGACGGGCCGGGCAGCCGTCACGACCGGCCGGGCAACGGCCACCACGAGCGCGGCGGCGACCAAGGTGTCGGCGAATCGGGCTGGCGCTGGACGTCGTGGGACCGCGACGCAGACGGCGAACGCTTCGGCGATCTCGCCCATCGTCACGCCAACCACGACAGTCGCGACGGCGAAAGCTGGAGTCCGGGATGGAAGAACCCGGCCGATGCCACCGGCAGCGAATCCGGCAGTAGCCGGAGCTTCGGTCCGGGCCAGAGCCACGAGGGTATGCCGAAGGTCGTGGGCACACCGGGTGCGGACGAGCTCGTGGGCACCGTCGCCGCCGAGACGTTGATCGGCGGCGCGGGCGACGATGTCATCATCGGCGGCGGCGGAGCCGACGTGCTTCGCGGCGGCGCCGGCGACGACGTTCTCGCGGCCAAGGCGGGATTCGCCGAAATCCGCGGCGGCGCCGGCTTCGACACGTTCAAATTCGACGACAGCGGCGTGCTGGATCTCTCGCTGCTCGCCGGCAAGGTGACGGGCATCGAGCAGGTCGACATCACCGGCACCGGCAACGTCGAATTGAAGCTCACCTACCAGGATTTGCTGACGATGACCGATAGCGGGCATCAGCTGACCATCCTCGGCGACAGCGGCGACAAGGTCTCGGCCGACTTCACCGGCCACGCCGTCGCCGTTGCCGACATGGGCAGCTTCACCCGCTACGTCATCGACGGAGGCGCCGCGACGCTCGACATCGACAATCACGTTCAGAAGAACATCGTCGGCATCTGAAGCGGGCCGGGCCGGCCTCTCGCGCCGGCCCCGGCCTGCGCCGACGCGTACGCCGCGTCCGGCGCCGGCAACGCAGAGGCGATCGGCGTCGGACGGCACGGCGCATCCGCGTGAGGGAAGCGTTGGGATGGACGGCTCGGAAACGGCACCGACGCAACGCCGGATGGAGATCGCGCAATCGCGCGGCTTCGCCGCGTGGCTCGCCGAGCGGCGCCTGTCGGTGGCGCTCACCACGGGTGCGTTCGGCCGGCTCGTCCTCGTGGGTCCCGGCGCCGACGGCAGGCTCTCGCTGTTCGTGCGCGGTTTCGACGGCGCGTTCGGCCTGTGCGGCAACGGCCAGTCGCTGCTGATGGGCACCGCGTTCCAGATCTGGCGCTTCGAGAACACCGTGGCGCCGGGCAAAAGCGCCGCGGGCTACGACAAGCTGTTCGTACCCCGCCTCGCGCACACCATCGGCGACGTCGACGCAGGCGATGTCGCGTTCGCGGCCGATGGCACCGTGCTGTTCGCGAATGCGCTGTTCAGCTGCATCGCGGCGGCGAGCGAGGAATTCAGCTTCGTGCCGGTCTGGCGGCCGCCGTTCATCTCGCGGCTTGTCCCGGAGAACCGCTGCGCGCTTACCGGGTTCGCGCTCGAAGACGGCCGGCTGCGCTATGCGAGCATGGGCGCCGCGTCCGACGAGCCGAGGGGGTGGGAGCGCGGCATCCCTGGGGCGGGTCTCGTGATGGAAACGGCGAGCGGCGCTCCGGTCGCCCGGGGATTGGCGCTGCCGGTCTCGCCGCGGCTCCACGGCGGGCAACTTTGGCTCGGCGAGGCCGCGAGCGGGCACCTCGGCTTCATTCATCTCGGCACCGGGGCGTTCGAGGAGGTGGCGTTCTGCCCGGGCTGGCTGTCCGGCCTCGCCTTTGCCGACGGTTTCGCCGTGGTGGCCACGTCCGTCGCCCGCGGGGGCCGCGGCGTCGGCGGCCTTCCGCTCGAACGCAATCTCGAAGCCTACGGCGCGAAGGCGCAGACGGCGATTTGCGTCGTGGACGTCGCGAGAGGCGATGTCGTGCATTGGCTCCGCTTCGACGGCCTCGCCGAAATCCGCGACGTGGCCCTGCTCGCGGAGACGACGCACCCCGCGGCGCTCGGTCTGGCGGGGGAAGATATCCGCCGCGTGCTCAGCATCGGGCCCGAGCAGCCGGCGCAATACGGGCGCGACGGCGGGCGGGCGGTGTAGCCCCGCAGTACGCTTGCGGCGGCTGCCGCGTTGCATGGACCGCCTCTTTGTGGTTGAACGCGCGCGCCACGGTCCAGCGAAGTTCCGCACCATGCCCGCCTTCAAGACCCTCGACGATGTCGCCGTTGCCGGAAAGCGCGTCGTGCTGCGCGCCGATCTCAACGTGCCGATCAAGAACGGAAAGGTCACCGACGAGACGCGCATCGTGCGGCTCACGCCCACGATCGCCGAGCTCGCGAAGAAGGGCGCGCGCGTCGTCGTGCTCTCGCATTTCGGCCGGCCCGGCGGCAAGCCGGTGCCGGAAATGTCGCTGATGCCGCTCTCGGCGCCGCTCGCGAAGGCGCTGGGCGGCCTCAAGGTTCACTTCGCGGCCGATTGCGTCGGCCCTGCGGCGGAGGCGGCGGCGAACGAGCTTCCGGGCGGCGAGATCCTGCTGCTCGAGAATCTGCGTTTTCACGCCGAGGAAGAGGCGAACGACGCCGGCTTCGCGAAGCGGCTCGCAGCGCTCGGCGACATCTTCGTGAACGACGCTTTCTCGACCGCGCATCGCGCGCACGCCTCCACCGAGGCGATCGCGCGCCTGCTGCCGGCGGTGGCCGGGCGGCTGATGGAGGCCGAACTGAAGGCGCTCGGCGCGGCGCTCGAACGTCCCGAGCGCCCGCTCGCCGCGGTCGTCGGCGGGGCGAAGGTTTCGACCAAGCTCGATCTGCTCGGCAATCTCGTCGCCAAGGTCGATCACCTCGTGATCGGCGGCGGCATGGCCAACACGTTCCTGAACGCCGAAGGCTTCCCAGTCGGCAAGAGCCTCTGCGAGCACGACCTGGCGGACACCGCGCGCGAGGTTTTCGCGAAAGCCAAGGCGCGCGGCTGCAGGATCCATCTGCCGACCGACGTCGTCGTTGCGAAGGAGTTCAAGGCCGGCGCGGAGAACAGGGTCGTCGCGCGCGAGAAGGTCGGCGCCGAAGACATGATCGTCGACGTGGGGCCCTATACGGCGCGGCAGCTCACGCACCAGCTCGAGAAATGGAAAACGCTGGTGTGGAACGGGCCGCTCGGCGCGTTCGAGTTGAAGCCGTTCGATGCGGCCACCAACGTCGTCGCCAAGGCCGCGGCGCAGCTGAGCAAAGAGGGAAAGCTGCTGAGCGTCGCGGGCGGCGGCGATACGGTGGCGGCACTCAACAACGCCGGGGTTGCCGGCGATTTCAGCTATGTCTCCACGGCCGGGGGTGCCTTCCTCGAATGGCTGGAGGGCAAGACCCTTCCCGGCGTGGCGGCGCTCGAGGCGGCGGCAGGGCGCTGAGCGGCGTTCAGGAGAACGTCGCCTCCGCCTTCATCGCCAGCGCGCCGCCATTGTCTTCGGCCCACAGCAGCAGGCCGCCGCCGCCGGGCTTGCCGGCGATGCGGAACGGGCCGGTGTCGAACACCGGGCGGAACGCGCGGAACGAGAAGGCGCCGAGCGTCGCGCCGGGCTGCTCGCGGCGAACGAGATCGAGCAGCAGGATCGCAAGCAGCGGCCCGTGCACGATGAGGCCGGGATAGCCTTCGACGTTCGCGGCGTAGGGGCGATCGTAGTGGATGCGGTGCCCGTTGAAGGTCAGCGCCGAGAAGCGGAACAGCAGCACGGGATCGGGCGAAATCGTGCGGCCGAACGCGGCGCCGTCGGGCGGCGCCTGCGCGGGCGCGGGCGCCTCGCCTGGAACGGGCGCGCCGCGATAGACGATATCGTGCTCCTCGATCACGCAAGAGCCCGCGCCGGCCGCGATCGTGTGGCGCACGGTGCAGAAGGCGAGGGGGCCGGTGCGGCCCTCCTTGAGCGCCACGTCGACGATCTCGGACGTGCGCTCGATTTCGTCCCCGATGCGGATCGGCGCCAGGAAGCGGAAGCGCCCCCCGGCCCACATGCGGCGCGGCAGCGGCACCGGCGGCAGGAAATCGCCGCGCTTCGCATGGCCGTCGGGGCCGATTTCGCTCATCGGCACGGCTTCGAGGAAGTAGAGCCAGTGCCAGGCCGGCGGCAGCGGATCGCCCGGCGCGGGCAGGCGGTCGTCGCGATCGAGCGTCGCCGCGAGGCGCGCGGCCGGCCCGGCCGCGGCGATGTCGCGCACCGTCCGCGTCTTGCCGATCCAGGCGCCGTACGGCTCGCCCATCAGCGGCGCTTCATCGAAAGACTGATCGAGCGCAGGCGCAGCTTCTTGTTGGGATCCCAGGTGGGGAAGATCTTCTTGGAGCCCATGCCGCGGAACGCGCCTTTCAGGACGATGGCGCAGACGATCGCCAGCGCGCCGCCCGCCAGGGCGTCGCCGAAGAAGTGCGCCGTCGTCGTCACGCGGCTGAATGCGATCATCGCCCCGAAGAACGCGATGATCGGAAACACCGGCAACGGCGCGATCAGCGCCAGGCCGGCCGCGAAGCCGGCCGCCGCCAGCGAATGGCCCGAGGGCATCGAATGCCAATCGTAGTTGAAACTGACCGGCGTGAAACCGTAGACCCCGCCGTCGAAGAAGATGCGCGGGCGCGCCCGCCCGATCCCGATCTTGGCGACGAGGCCGATCGCCGCCGGCAGCGCCACGCAGCAGAACACGAAGAACGATTGCCCCGCGGCGCGCCAGAGCGCGGCGGCGCGCTCGGAGCTGCGCAAGAGCAGCGCCGCTCCGCCCAGCGCGGCCGTGGCGAGGAACGGCAGCGCGAGCATCACCGCCGCCGAGCCGAGCTCGGTGATCGCGCGGAAGAATCCGGTGACGGACGATTTCTCGAACTTGTGCAGCCAGGTCGCGACCGGACGGTCGATGTAGAGGTAGCTGCCCACGATCAGCGCTAGCGCCACGACGATGAACGCGATCGTGCTGACACGGAACAGCGACCGCAGCGCGCCGAGGAAGGCGCCCCAGGCCATGGCCGGCAGCCGGCGCAGATCGAACGGCGGCGGCGCCGCGCGCACCAACTTCTTCAACGGAACCGCCATGGGGCCTCCCCCTCGCGGCGCGGCCGAGCGGCGCGCCCTGCGGCGCGCATTAAAGCCTCAACTAACGGCGCGGCTCAAGCGAGCTGCGTCGCGCGGCGTCCGGCGGCGCGTACAAGGTGAGCGTGACGCGGCGGCCCTGCGAATAGTTGAAGGCCTGCCATCTGGCAGCCGCCGCGAAGCTCAGTCCACGCTCCCGGGCGGCCGCCTCGAAGCCGGCGCGCTCCCGCTCTTCGACCAGCGCCAGCCAGCGACCGCCCCGGGCCTTGAGCTGATCCACGATGCCCGGCGGATCGGCGAACATGGTCGCCGTGCCGAGATGGAACACGAGGCTCGGCTCCCGGTAGCCGGTCGCGATCAGTGGCGGCCGCGTCTTGGCATCGGGGTAAAGCTTCGCCGCCGCTTCGGCCGCCTGACGGCTCGGCCAGATGGCATCGGCGCGCGGCAAGACGAAATGGAACAGCGTCGAAAGCAGCAGCGGCGCGGTGAAGGCCGCGGCGAGCAGCGCGCGCCGCGTCTCGCCGCGCCAGGCGCGCGCGACGATGACAGCGGCAACGATGGCGGCGACGACCGGCAGCGCATAGAGCCAGCCCGGCGTGCCCGCCCAGGCGACGAGCGCCACGCACGCGACTGCGAAGGCCACGATCAATCCGCCCCACGCGGCGTAGCCGATGCGCGCCCAGCGCCACTGCGCCCAGGGCAGCAGGCCTTCCTCCACCGCGAGCACCGCGCGCGCCACGATCAATGCCAGCGCCGGATAGGCCGGCAGGATGTAGTGCGGCAGCTTCGTCGGCACGATCTCGAGGATGATCCAGAACGGAATCAGCCAGAGCAGGCACAGCGCGACCTCGCGCTCGCGCCGCCGCGTCCAGCCCCACCACAGCGCGAGCCCCATGAACAGCGATCCCGGCGCGAAGGTGGCGAGCGAGGCGAGCAGGTAGTAGCCGGGCGGGCCGCCATGCGTCTCCTGGAACGAGATCAGCTTCTTGAAGAAATCGTGGCCGGCCGATTCCTGCACGAACGTGGGGTCGGCGAGGATGATGGCGACGAACCATGGCGCCGCGATCACGAGCATCAGCGGCGCGCCGATCAGCGGCTTCGCCTGGCGCCAGAGGTTGCGCCACCGGCCGAACCCCCACATCCCGATCGCGGTGAGGCCGGCGACGAGCGGCGTGATCGGCCCCTTGATGAGAATGCCGGCGCCGAGCGCGGCCCACAACATGTAGGGCACCCAGCCCGGCGTCGGCACGCTGTCGCGATCCGCCGCGAACATGCGCACGAGCGCGAACTGCGCCGCCATCACCGTGGCCAGCAGTACGGCATCGGTCTTCGCGATGTGCGCTTCCCATACCAGCATCAGCGAGCTGGCGAGCAGCGCCGCGGCGAGGAAGCCGGTCTTGCGGTCGAACAGGCGCTCGCCGGCAGCGAACAGCAGCAGCACCGCCGCAAGCGCGCCCAGCGCCGAAGGCAGCCGATAGGGCCAGCGCTCGGGCGAAGCCGCGGTCGAGAGCGTGCCGACCGAGGCGACGTGCAGCCAATGAATGCCGGCCGGCTTCTTGTTGCGCGCTTCGTGCATGTAGCGAATGCGCACGAGGTCGCCGGTCTCGATCATCTGCCGCGAGGCCTGCATGAAGCGGCCTTCGTCGCGGTCGGTCGCCGGCAGGGGGCCGAGCCCGGGCAGGTACAGCACCGCGCAGAGCAAGGTCAGCAGAACCCAGGGGCGAAGCCCCTTGAGATACCAGGGCACGGGGCTTGCTCCGGAAGTCCTTGAAGCTGCGGCGAAAAGCGGGGGTGGAAGGGCTCGCGGCCGCGTGCTAATCAGCCCGCTTCCGCCGGTGTTTCGCTTACACCGGCCCTCCCGCCCGGTCAAACGCCGGGCCGGCACCGAG
>JAEULD010000085.1 GCA_016792765.1 Candidatus Odyssella sp. | reverse complement strand
GGCTCGCCGATCAAGCGCATCGGCCGCGACCGCTTCGTGCGCAACGTCCTGATCGCGATCGGCAATTCGGGCGACCGCGCGCTCGCCGCCGAGGCCGAGCGCCTGCTGACGGACGCCGCGCCGCTGGTGCGCGCCGCCGCGATCTGGGCGCTGTCGCGTCTGTTGCCGGCGGAAGCCTTCAACTCCCTCGCTGCCGCCTTCGCCCTGCGCGAGACGGACAACGAGGTGCGCGCGGAGTGGGCGGTAGGCGGGAGCACTTGCTAGGGAGCTGCGGAATAACGACCGCTCACGAATCCGGAGTACACTATTCGGCGAAGCTGAGGGGCCGCAATGCAGCGACGATTATTCATCAGGTTGCTCGGCTGCGCGGTCGTCGCGTTGCCACGGGAAACGAGCGCGCAAGCACCGCGCGCCCTGCACAAACTTGGCTACATACACCCGAGGACGATCGCCACGAATCACCCAACCCTGTCCGCTCTAAGAGCGGTCTGGCTTGGGCTCGGCTTTATCGAGGGTGAAACCGTATTGCTGCGCTCGGCCGAGGACGATCCGCGACGTGTCCCTGCACTGGTGCGTGAACTGATCGACCTTGGTGTTGGGGCGCTCATCGCGGTTGGCCCGGCAACCGTCAACGCGGCCAGCAAAGCGACCACGACCGTTCCAATCGTCGCGATTGATCTCGAAAGCGATCCAATTCGTAGCGGTCTGATCAGAAGCTACACAAAGCCGGGCGGAAACGTCACTGGGCTGTTCCTTGATCAGCCGTCCATGGCTGCGAAAATTATCGAGCTGCTACAGGAAGCAGCGCCGGCGATTGAGCGGATCCTGATCACTTGGGACCCGAGCACGGGCCCATGGCAGGTGGATGCCGCCAAAGCAGCGGCGCGGGCGAAAGGCGTCGAAGCAGTGGTGCTTGAGGCGCGCCCAAGGGGCGGATACGACGAGGTTTTCGGAAGGTTGGCCAATTCACGCAGGACCGGCGTTGTGCAATTTGGTTCTGCTGGGTTCATCATCGACGCAGCGGACTTCGTGGCCGCCGCTCAGAACTACCGGCTGCCCACCATCTCGAACCTGAAAGTTTACGCTCGTGCCGGTGTGCTCCTGACCTACGGCCCCGATCAAGTCGGCTACTTTGCTCGGGCGGTCATGATCGCCGACAAAATATTGAAGGGTGAAAAGGCAGGCGATTTGCCTATCGAGAGGCCGACCAAGTTCGAGCTGGTCGTCAATCTCAAGACCGCAAAGGCGCTCGACCTCATTATCCCGCCCGCCCTTATGGTTGCTGCCGACGAGGTGATCGAGTAGACCCGCCACGCGCGCGCCAATTCCGGGGCTTGTTTGATAACCGGCATGTGGACTGCAGCAAGCGCGACCTCGCAGTGGAACCTCCCTACATCCGCTTCGCGACTTCCTCCAGCATCACGTCGCTGGCGCCGCCGCCGATGGATTGGACGCGGGCGTCGCGATACATGCGCTCGATGGCGCTCTCGCGCATGAAGGCCATGCCGCCGTGGAGCTGGCCGCACACATACATGCACTCGTTGACGAACTCGCCCATATAGGCCTTCACCATCGAGACTTCCTTCACGCAGTCGATGCCCCGCGCGTCGAGATAGGCCGTGTGATAGACGAGCGCGCGACCGGCCTCGAGCTTCATCGCGAGCGTCGAGAGCTTGTGGCGCACCACCTGCTTGTCCCACAGCACGCCGCCGAAGGCCTTCCGCTGCTTCACCCAGTCGAGCGTGATCTCGATCGCGCGCGCGCATTCGCCGGCGGCGCCGGCGCCGGCCACGAGCCGCTCGTTCTGGAAGTTGCTCATGATCGAGTAGAAGCCCTTGTTCTCCTCGCCGAGGAGATTCTCCGCGGGGATCTCGCAGTCCTCGAACACCAGCTCGGCGGTGTCCGACGAGCGCCAGCCCAGCTTGTCGAGCTGCTTGGCCACCTTGAAGCCCGGCGCGCCCTTCTCGACGATGAACATCGAGATGCCGCGCGAGCCCTTGGCCTCGGGGTCGGTGCGCGCGGCCACGAAATAGACGTCGGCGAGTACGCCGTTGGTGATGAACATCTTGGAGCCGTTCAGCACCCACTTGTCGTTGCCCTTGCGCCGCGCGCGCGTCTTGAGCGCCGCCACGTCGGAGCCGCCGTCGGGCTCGGTGACGGCGACGGCGGTGATCGCCTCGCCCGAGACGATCTTCGGCATCCAGCGGTCTTTCTGCGCCTCGGTGCCGTAGCGCGCGAGGTGCGGCGAGGCCATCTCGGCATGGACCGACGCGCCGACGCCGACGCCGGCATAGCCGCTCTTCGCCAGCTCCTCCCACAGCACCACCGAGGCGACCGCGTCGAGGTTGCTGCCGCCGTATTTCTCCGGATAGCGCAGCCCGAAGAAGCCGAGCGAGCCCATCTTGCGATAGACCTCGCGCGGAACGTGGCCCTGCTTCTCCCATGCGTCGCCGTTTGGGCGGATTTCTTCTTCGACGAACCGCCGCGCCTGGTCGCGCAGCATGCGGTGCTCGTCGGTCACGAAAGCAGGGTCGCGCGTCGTCATCGTACCTCCCGAAGTCCGGCGTTTCGTATTGGCGAAAGGGCGCGGAGTGTGCGGGCCGCTCCGCCCGGCGGCAAGCGCGAAGCGGCTTGGCGCCTCGACAGAATTCATTCCTTGACATAGGATTTGAAGTTCATATATTGTTCTTTTCAACCTAGGATGATAAAAGGCCGGCCATGTACCCGTATGACGAAACCGAGCCCGAGACCGACGTCCACGAGAAGCAGCATGCGCTCCAGCGCCTCGTCGAGGACCCGCTCTATTGGCGCGAGCAGGATCCCGAATTCCGCACTTACGTCGAGGACGGCTTCAAGTCCGTCTACGGCAACGACGAGGCCGACCGGGACGCCACCGGCCGCACCATCGATCCCGCGCCGCGCCCCGTCACTCTCCCACCGTTCAAGCCGACAGTCACCGCGGACGACATGAACCTCGGCGGCGGCGTCGGCGACAACCACCCCAACGGCTAGCGCGACGTCTGGAAGGTGCAGAAGGGCCTCACCCGCACCGGCCACTACGCGCTCGATCTCACCAAGGAGAAAAGCGGCGAGCGCTCGCCGTCGCTCGACCAGGCGATCCGCGATTTCCAGCGCGAGAAGCGCGAGGAGATCGATGGCGTGCTGCAGCCCGGCGGCCCGACGATCACGCGAATAGAGGAGAGCTTGTTTGGCGAGACGATGCCGCGGCTAGAGGCTCGCAGAAACGACGCTCAACGGCATGCCGTGCAGGCCGCGCAGGGCCTCTTGGTCGAGGTCCTTAGCCCCCTACTTGCGCTCCCGGACACACCGTCGGTGCCGAAAGCGCAATCACCGGCGCAACTGCCCGACCCAAGGGACGAGGGCGTGGTTCCTGCGCAAGTGCCCGGTCCGGTTCTGCCCTGGCCACTCCTCAACGCCCGCGAACCCATCGCGAGGCCGAGGACCGGAGCATGGAGCGGCTCGTGCCGTATCACGTCATTGACCTGCCCGACGGCAGCCCATCAGGTCCTCTCCTGTTTCGCTGGCAAGACCGAGAAGCGAGCATACTCGCGAACAGCCCCGGGCGAATCGTCGTAAAGGAAAATCCCGAACGCAGCGGTCAAGCGCCCCTGCACGCATTCCACGCCGCCGGTCAGGCTCCGGTGGAACTCTTCGACCCGATTATCAGGAGAGAGGCAGCGCGTCTGGGCGTTGACGCCAACCTCGTGCGCGCAATCATGTATGTGGAGAACGCCCAGGGCCAGTATGGTAAGCCCTTCGAGGGAATTGGTGCGAAGAGCATTCTTCCGATGAACATCAGGTACGATAAGTGGGCAGGGCTGGGCTTTTCCGAGCGAGACTTCTTTGATGCGACGATGAACATTAGAGCCGGCGTCACGCTCATTCGTCGCATACTCGATCGTTTGGACGAGCCGACGGTCTCGAAAGTGGCGACTTTGTACAACTCTCTTCCCAAGGATTCGGTGTCCGATTTCGGCGCACGAGTTGCTGAAGTCTATCGGACCCGCGCATGGGAGAGAAAAGATCGTCGTGATTGAGGTGCGCGGCAACACCAAGTCATTCCTGCTTCTGTTTGTTGGCATGACGATTGTAGCCGTGCTGCTCTCGGCGTTGCCCACCGCCGCCGATGTTTACCAGAATCAGCAATCCGAATTCTGCGTCTTGATGGACGGTCGAGAGCTGAAGAACGAGCGCACCGGCGATTGCGTATTCGACACGATGGCAATCGCTGGCCGCTTCCTCTTTTACTTTGCTTATTTTGGCGGTGCGCTACTGGGTCCGTTCGGACTCTATCTAATCATGCTTGGTCTCAAGGCCGGATTGGGGAAGTCCAAGAGAACCGGAACCGACGGCGGTATCGAACGAAGTGAGGAGTGAACGTAGCTAAAGCGGCACTGAATCGTACGTCTCGGGAGATCGCATGGCGTTGCGCTGGGCTCAGGTCTACCGCCTGGGCATCCTAAGCCGGAACTTCCCGGCAGACGCCTCGTATCGACGAGGCCGGGCCGCCCCCGCGCGAAGTCCTAGCATTGCCCTCTTTCACCGGTTAATTTCCGGCCGATGTTCGGCCTCTTCAAGCACAAGTCCAAGGAGACGATCGAGGAGTACCGCGAAGCCGGGGAGAACCTCGGCGTCTTCACGCTGACCCTGGTCAACGTCGAAGACCCGTTCGATCCCGACCCGCTCTGGGACCGGCGCTACGGCGGCAATCCGAAGATCGCGGAGCAGCGGACCGGCGACGGCGATTTCCGCCTCCAGGCGGCGCTCGACGGGTGCCGCGACATCAAGCATGTCCGCGACGCCGAAGGCCGCTTCCGCGAGACGACGCCGGTGTTCACCGACGTGGTGGTGTGGATTCCCGAGGCCAAGTGGCGGGCCGACGCCAAGCGCCGAGGCCAGCGGCTCGAGGCGCTGGCCTCGAACCTCTCGCAGCTCCACACCTCGAAATTCCGCCGCTCGCTGCCGGCCGACCGCGAGCCGATGTACACGATCATGCCGGACGCGGCGATCGACCCCAATTCGGTCGTGTTCCAGTTCGGCTTCGGCGTCTACGTGCCGGGGCCCGAAGACGAAATGCTCGGCACGATCGCGCTGAAGCGCGGCAAGGACGCGGAGCCGGTCAAGTTCGAGGAGTGGTCGTTCTGGAAGGGCGGGGCGCAGGTCAAGCGCCCCATCGGCGTCTATTCCGGCCAGGGCTCGATCCTGATCACGCCCAACGCGTCGGGCCCGGTGCGCGCGCCGCTGTGGTTCGCGCAGCGCGAGGGCAACGTCTCGCTCAACCTCTCTGCCGCCGACGCCGAACGGGTCTATTCCGACAACGAGCACGTGCGCGTCGCCGAGCAGGTGACGCCGAAGCGCGACGGCGAAGCCTTCCAATGGGTGCTGAAGGACGTGCGCGGCGCGGAGAACGGCGAGGACACGCTCGTCGTCGAGGTGAAGTTCGTGTCCGAGCCGGCCACGCGGCGCGCGTTCAACCTGCCGCCGCCGCCGCCGCCCAAGCCGCCGCCGGCCCCGCCGCCGGCGCCCAAGGCCAAGGCGCCGACGCCCGTGCCGCCGCCGGCGCCCGCCAAGCCGGGCAGCCGGCTCGCCGACCGCATGGCGAAGCAGGCCGAGCCTGCGCCGCGCGGCACCGGCCTCGGCCGCTTCTTCGGCGCGCCCAAGCCGGCCGAGGAGCCGCCGCCGCCGGCGACGGTGGCGCCGGGCGGCGACGCGGGCGGAGCGCCCGAGCCGCAGACGCCGATCTCGCAGCGCTTCTCGATCAAGCTCTCGGGCTGCGCGCTGCTGCGCATCGACGGCGCGCGGCGCCTCGGCGGGCTCGAGCAATGGACGATCTGGTTCGACCGGATCGGCCGGCCCGTGCGCCGCGCCGACAAGGACACCGTCGATACCCGCCGGTGCCTCGCGCTCTCGGCGCGGGCCGACGCGCCGCACCTGCTCTACCGCCTGCCGGGCCAGTCGGATTTCAGCCCGGTGCGCCACATGCCGAGTTCGCTCGACACCGGCTCGGGCAAGTATCTCGAGCTGCTCTCGACGCCGGTGCCCGAGGCCTATCACGGCCTCCTGCTGCTGCGGCAGGAGCAGACCCTGCCGCTCAGCACCTCGGTCTTCCTGCTGGGGCGCAGCGATTCGGCGGCCGAGGGCGCGCAGCCCGACCTGCCGATGGAGCTGCTCGATCACCCGGATTCGCTGCGCTGGGCCGACGGGCAGGGCCCCAAGGGCGCCAAGCTCAACGCGCTCAACCTCTCGCGCCGCCACGTCGCGCTGCGCCTGGTCGGCAACAAGCTCGACATCGCGATGGCCGACGGCAAGATGCCGATCTACGTGCTCAACGCGGAAGGCAAGCTGCTCAAGACGCTGGCGCCCGGCGACCGCGGCAGCGTGCTGATGAGCCCCGACGAGCTGTTCATCGTCGGCAGCTACCTGCTGCGCTTCCACCAGGAAAAACTCCAGGCCATGTCCTCGCGCGAGGCCACGGTGATGCGCGCCCGCGCGCGCGAGCCCGGCGTGGCGCGCTAGGCACTTCCCATAGGCCGCGACGGCCGTTCGCGCCTTCTTGTCGCCGCCGACCTGCGGTATTGTAGGCGCTTCTGAGGGCGGCGGCGGCCGCGGCGGAGGACACCGGGAATGGCGACGAACAAGCCGGCCAAGGCGCCCGATCGCGGCGAACGGAGCGGACGGCGCAGCCCCTGGCGCGCCGCGCTCGGCTATGGCCTGCGGTTCTTCGGCATGGCCGCCTATATCGGCGTCGCGGTCGCCATCTTCGCGCTCATCTACTGGCGCATGGGCGATCTCACCGGCCGCTACCAGAACAAGGCCGGCGACGCCGAGGCGGCGCTGCAGAGCTACGAGGATTCCACGCTGTTCATCAATCTCGTGCGCGCCAACCTCATCGTGCCGCGCGAATCCGACAGCGGCCTGGACATGGCGCCGCCCGATTACGTGCTCATCAAGCGCGCCGGCGGCGCGACCAAGGACGACGACGACGAGGGCATCAGCGAGGGCGAGCAGGAAACGCTGCTGAAGGCACTCTACGATTCGGCCGCGGGCACGATCGTCCGCACGCAGGTCAATCTCTGGAACGGCACGCGCCGCATGGCGGCGGTGCGCGACGACCGCGCCGTCGCGCAGGAGGCGGCCAACCGGGTGCTGTGGAAAGCCGCGAGCGAAGGCGGCATCCCGAAGCCGCTCACCAATCTCGTTCCCGAGAGCTTCGGCTTCGTCAACAAGGACCAGATCCCGAAGGGGATGAGCGACTGGGTCGCCGTGGCAGGCGCGCGCGAGACCGAACGGCTCGTGTTCTCGACGAACACCGGCTCCTACTCGGGCGCGCTCCACGTGCAGGTGATCGGGCGGCCGGTGAAGGTGCCGCCCGGCGCGCGCGTCGACCGGCGCAGCTACGATTTCTTCGGCGAGAAGGGCGAACTGAAATGGGCGTGCAAGACCGTGGCCGAGGCCGCGGTCGTCACGATGAACGTGCGCGAGAACACGCCGCTCGAGATCACCGTCGAGCCGGCCGCCAACTGCTCGCCGAGCGTGTTCGGCCTCGCGATCAGCATGGCGGGCGAAGACCTCGCCGGGCGTCCGCGCCAGCGGCCCAAGCGCAAGAAGGGGCCGCGCGCCAAGGACAAGGACCCCGGCGTCATCACGACCGGGACGATCGAGTGGACCTACAATTGGCGGCCTGTCGCGCGCGCGACGCCGACCGCCTCGCGCGCCGACAAGCTTTTCGTCGTCCGCACGGCCGACGGCGTGGCGCTCACCGATCCCAACGGCAAGGGCACGCCGACCCAGGCCGCCAACGAGATGGGCCTCATCAGCCTGCTCGGCTACAGCCGCGCCGATTCGATGAGCATCATCGGGCTCTTGAGCGGCAGCAAGCTGCCCGGCGGCAACACCGAGGTGACGCTCACGATCGACAGCCGCGTGCAGCGCATCGTGCAGTCGACGCTGACGCACCACTTGACGCGGATCATCGACGGCAACCGCGGCGGCCGCGGCGGGCAAGGCCGCTTCTTCCACGAGCGGCGCGCCTCGATCACGCTGCTCGACGTCGACACCGGCGCCGTGGTCGCGATCGGCGGCTGGCCGCTGGTGCCGCTCGGCGCGCGGCCGTGGGACTACGTGTCGTACCAGATCACGAATCCGACCAAGGACCCGACGATGATCGCGTCGTGGCAATTGCTCACGATCGACAACACGCCGGGTTCCACCTGGAAGACGTTTACGGCGCTCACCACCGCGCTCGAGGCCTCCGATGCCGCGTCGCGCCCCGACGAGGCGCTCGGGCAGATGATCCTTGGCATGGATCCCGCCACCTGGCAGCGGCGGCTCGGCATCCCGATGGGCGCGACGACGGTACAGATCCCGGGATCGACGACGCGCTCGATCAGCAACATCGGCGGCGCGGCCACGCACACCAGCGGCCCGCTGCGCAACCCGATCTGCACCGATACCGGCCAGGGCGTGAACGCGACCACGCTCACCGTGGCGCTGGCGCTCAAGCACTCGTTCAACGTGTTCTTCGCGCGCATGGCGATGCTGCTCGAGGAGCGGCATGTGAACGAGTGGCTGCGCTCGCTCCCGAAGAACCCGCGAACCGGCAAGACGCTCAACGACGTGAAGCAGCTTCCGCCGACGCGCATGATGGTGCGGATGAAGCAGATCGGCATCGACTGGGAGGAGCCGATCAATCTCGGCGCCAATCTCGGCGACGCCCATCCGCTGATGCGCATCAAGGGCAAGAACACGTTCGACAAGCTGTTCGTGCGGCCGCCGCTCACGGCGATCACCAGCAACGTCAACCTGATGCGCGACAATCCGCCGTCGGCCTATCTGCCGGACTACATGCACCGCATCGCCCTCAACGGCATCGGCCAGGCCTGGTCGGTCTCGACGATGCACGTGGCGCTCGGCTCGGCCACGATCGCCAAGGGCGCGCGCGTGCGCCCGTATCTCATCGCCGGCTGGGGCCGCGAGCGGCTCGGGCCGCCCAAGACGCCGCCGGGCGAGAGCGACAACATCAACATCCGCCCCGATCTCCTCGCCGCGATCCGCCTCGGCATGAAGGCGGTGACCGAAGCGCCGGGCGCCACCGCGTCCGGCGTGTTCGTGCAGGATCCGGTGATGGTGCTCGGCGAGGAGTACGCCAAGGTCAAGAACGGCGACATCGGCAAGCGCGTCGCCGCGATCCGCCAGGCCAACGCCAAGAACGGCGTGAAGCCGATCTGGTGCCGCGCCTACGGCAAGACCGGCACGGCCGATCCCAAGAAGGGCGGCGGCTACAACTCGGGCTGGTTCACGGGCTGGAAAGAACCGTTGAAGGCGGGCGGCCGCCGCTTCGCGATCGCGTGCATGGTGAGCCATCTCGACCACGCGTTCGGCGGCCCGCGCTTCGGCGGCGCGGTCTGCGGCGCGATCGTGCGCGACATCATGATGTCGCTCGAAACGATGGAGAATCCGGATCTGCGCGCCAATCCGGGCGAGGACGATCCGAAGCCGCAGCCCGACGCGCCCGAAGGCACCGAGGAAGACATCGACCGCGCGCCGCCGCGCAACTGAGACGGGCGGAGCGCAGCCAAGATCATGGGGTTCGAACGTGCATAATGGGCGGGCGGCGACGGCGGGAATGAGGCCGAGCGGTGCCGGATGGGCGGCCGTCGTCGGCTTCCTGTCCACGCTCGGCCCCGCGATCCTCGCCTATGCCACGTTGATCGCCTGGGGCTGGCTCACCTGGATGGTCTTCCAGAACGCGCCGCCGGGAAAAATGGCCGGGCCGGTGACGGTCAAGGCGTCCGAAGGCCCGAAGGTGCTCGGCTATCTCGAACTCGGCCAGCGCAGCGGGGCCAAGAGCGCCGCCGCCGAGCACCTGCTCGTCGTCAACCGCGGCGGGCAATGGTTCTTCGGCAACAAGTCGCAGAACAAGCGCGTCCTGCTGACCACGACGCGCTACGAGGCGCGCTTCGCCGAGCGCTGGACCATCGCCGAGGGCGACCGCATTTCGCTGCCCGGCGTCGAGCTCGACGTGGCGAAGCTCTCCGCCGACAGCCTGACGCTGCGCGAGGCGAAGTCGGGCCGCGAGATCGTCTGGGACGGCAAGGTCGTTCCGAAGAACGAGCCGGTGACCGAAGTGTGCGCGAGCGGACTGCGGCGCGCGATCAACGGCGCGAAATGGTCGGTCCGCAACATGGTGCCGTCGAACCGGCCGGAGCTGAGGCTGTTCAGCGTCGGCGGCGGCGTCAACTGCTCCGACCGCTGGAAGATGGAGACGCTGCAGCCCGAGGCCGTGTTCATTTCCTGGCAGGCCGGGAAGTTCCTCGTGGCGCCGGGCACGATGCGGCTCGAGACCCTGCTGCAGCGCAAGAACGAGAAGGGCCAGGGCTTCGGCGACATCGTCGTCCCGCTCGACGGCGAACTGGGCCGCGTCGAGAGCGTCGTCGTGGGCATCACGCGCTATCGCGTCGACGCCAAGCCGGAGCAGCTCACTCTCGTTCCGATCGTCAACCGTGTGTTCTTCTTCGCAGACGAGATCGATCCGCCCAACAAGACGAACCTCAACTGGATCGGCGACGGCAACCGCTGGCTCGATTGGCTGCGCGCGCGGCTTTTCGCGATCACGCTCGGCCTCGCCGCCGCCGGCTTCGCGGCGTTCCTCACCTTCTACGTCTGGTTCCAGCGCGAGCGCGGCGTGGGCTCGCTGTTCCTGGCGCTGGCGGCCGTGGTGCCGCCGGTGCTCGGCATCTGGATCACTGGCATGCTCCAGCAAAGCGCCGGGCAGCCCGACCGCATCCTGATCGTCTCGGTCGCGATCGCGGCCTGGTTCTGGGCGAGCTTCGTGCTCGCCTGGGCGGGGCGCCTGCGCGGCTACTCCGGGTGGCTCTGGGCGCTGGCCACGATCCTGGCCGCGATCGGCATGACGACGCTGCTCCAACTCGGCGCCGGCTCGGACAACACGCGCTGGCTGCGCTTCTTCCTGAACCACGCGATGATCCTCTCGCTGTTCGGCTGGACGATCGCGATGCTGGCGGCGGTGCCGGACAAGCATTGGCGCCGGTTCTGGTCCGCGGCCTTCACGCGCGAGCATGTCTTCACGGCGCTCGCCCTGATCCTGATGGGAACGATGGTCGTCCAGTTCTTCATGGGCAGCGAGGAAGGCCTGTTCGGCTTCCAGCCGGTCGAGCTGGTGAAGATGACGCTGGTCGGCCTGCTCGCCTTCGTCGGGTTGCACATCTTCGAGACGCGCTCGCGCGAGGTGCGCGCCTACCGGCGCTCGCCGCTCACCTTCCTGATGCCGTACTTCCGCGTGGCGGCGATCTTCGCGCTGATCGTGTTCGCGATGGTGGCGGGCGTGCGCGACTTCTCGCCGCTCATCATCATGATCACGATCATCGGCTTCTGGCTGTGGAAGGTCGGCACCTGGCGCATGGAGCATTCCGGCCTGCGCTGGCTGTGGTGGTCGATCCGTCCGCTCATGATCCTCGCGGTCGTCGCGGTCGCCTATGCGGGCTACAAGGTCTATCAGAATCCCAGCATCCTGCCCGCGGCGGTTCCGAAGAAAGAGCGCATCCTCGTCTGGACCCAGCCGAGCTTCCACCCGCACACGGGATCGCAGGTGCTGGCGTCGATGGATCTCGTCGGCGAGGCGGGGTGGAAGGGCGCGCGCCAGAAGTGGCTCGACTCGTTCGGCCGCAACGGCGGCGTCATGGCGCTGCCCGAGGTGCAGAACGATTTCGTCACCGCGTTCCTCATCAACCGCTTCGGCGGCGCGGCCGGGCTCGTCCTGCTCGGCACCGAACTCGCATTCATCACGCTGATCTTCCTGCTGGGCGGAGCCGTCGAGCGAAACTTCGGACGCGGCGACTTCCGCGAGCAGCAATTGGGCGTCGTCTTGGGCTACGTGCTCTACGGCGCCGCCTGCATGTACGCCGCGCACTGGGCGATCTCGTGGGGCAATACGCTGGGCCTGCTGCCGGTCATGGGCCAGCCGATGACGTGGGTCACCGCCGGCACGTCGCACCTGATGTTCTTCGCGATGTTCGCGCTCACCGTGGCGCTGGTCAGCGGCTGGGTGCTGCGCGGCTACCTCGACGAGGTCAAGGCCAGCGCGATGCCGCTGAAGAAATAGCGCCGCGCCGGCGCGGCCGACCTCACGCCTCCGCGGCGCGGCCGTCCGCAAGCAGGCGGCGCAGCCGGTCGAGCGCGCGCTTCTCCAGCTGGCGCACGCGCTCCTTGCTCACGCCGAAGCGGCCGCCGATCTCGCGCAGCAGCGGCGCCTCCTCGCCGAGGTGGCGTTCGGCGACGATGCGGCGCTCGCGCTCGGGCAGGGCCGCGAGCGCCGCGGCGAGCCGTTCCCGCCGCCGGCGCGCCTCGTCCGCCGCGATCGCGATCTCTTCGGGGCCGGGCGCGTCGTCGGCGATGGCGTCGGCCAGCGTCAGGTCGCTGCCGGGCGCGAGCGCGCCGTCGAGCGACTGGTCGCGCGCGCCGAGCCGCAGCGTCAGGCGATCGACGGCGGCGGGCGAGACGCCGTAGCGCCGCGCGAGATAGGCGCGGTCTTCGGCCGCAAGATCGCGCCCGCCGCGCAGCAGGTGCGACAGCGCGAACATCAGCGATTTCTGCCGCGACGACGTTACGGTCCGCACCGCCGCGCCGTTGCGCAGCACGAATTCCTGGATCGCGCTCTTGATCCACCATTGCGCATAGGTGGCGAAGCGGACGTCGCGGCGCGGATCGAAGCGGTGCGCCGCCTCGAGCAGGCCGACATGGCCTTCCTGGACGAGGTCGCCGTGCGGCAGGCCGTGGCTGCGGTAGCGGTTGGCGATCTTGAGCACGAGCGGCCGGTGCGCGGCGACGAGCGCGTTGAGCGCGGCCGGTTCGCGCGCCTCGATCCAGCGGCCCAGCAGCGCCTTTTCCTCGGCTGCTTCCAGGAGCCTCGTGGCGGGGCTCTTCAAGCGGCTGCTCATGGCGATCGTCCACCCTTGCGCGACCGCGATTTCTACGCCGCGGGCGCCGCGCCGGATCAGACCGGCGGGGCCCGATCCATCCGCGGCCCGATGCCGTATAAGCGCGTCTGCACACGGTCATCTGGTTCATGTTCGACGCGCTGCCCGGGGCACGCCCTTACGACGATCACCGCCGCCTGCCGCCCGGCTCCGCCATTGCCGTCGTCGGCAGCGGCATTGCCGGGCTCTCGGCCGCGTGGCTGCTCTCGCAGCGCCACCGCGTGACCGTGTTCGAGGCGGCCGCGCGCCTCGGCGGCCACGCCAACACGGTCGAGGTCGAGGCGGGCGGGCGCCGCATCGCCGTCGACACCGGCTTCATCGTCTACAACGAGCGCACCTATCCGAACCTGACGCGGCTGTTCCGGCATCTCGGCGTCGCCACCGCGGCCAGCGACATGTCGTTCGGCGTGTCGGTTGGCGGCGGGCGTCTCGAATATGCCGGGGACCGCCGCCTCGCCGGCCTCTTCGCGCAGCGGCGCAACCTGCTGCGGCCGGGCTTCTGGCGCATGCTGGCCGACATCGTGCGCTTCTACGGCGCCTGCCGCGAACTCGATTCCGAAGCGGCCGGGGGCGCCACGCTCGGCGACCTGCTGGCGGAGGGGCGCTACGGGCGAACGTTCCGCGACGCCCACTTGCTGCCGATGGGCGCCGCGATCTGGTCGGGCACGTTCCGCTCGATCCTCGACATGCCGGCCGCGTCCTTCCTCGCGTTCTGCCGCAATCACGGCCTGCTGCAGATCGGCGGCCGCCCGCAATGGCGGACCGTCGCCGGCCGCAGCCGCGACTATGTGAACCGCCTGGCCGCCGGCATCAGCGGCCCGGTGCACCTGAACGCGCCGGTGCGCGCGATCCGGCGCGGCCCCGACGGCGTCGAGCTCGCGCTCGCCGGCGGCGGCCGCGCCCGTTTCGACCGCGTCGTCGTCGCCGCCCATGCCGACGCCGCGCTGCGCCTGCTCGCCGATCCGTCCGAGGAAGAGCGGCGCCTGCTCGGCGCCTTCGCGTTCCAGCCCAACCGTGCCATCCTGCACGCCGACGCCGGCCTCATGCCGCGCCGCCGCGCATGCTGGTCGAGCTGGAACTACCTCGCCGACAAGCCCGGCGACGACGAGGCTCCGGTGTTCGTGACCTATTGGCTGAACCGGCTGCAGAACCTCGGCGCCGCCCCGCCGTTGTTCCTGTCGCTGAACGCGGCGCGGCGCCCGCGCGAGGAGTCCGTGCTGGCCGAATTCGCCTACGATCACCCGCAATTCGACGGCGCCGCCATCGCGGCCCAGGCGGCGCTGCCGCGCATCCAGGGCGCGCGCAACACCTGGTTCTGCGGCGCCTGGACGCGCTACGGCTTCCACGAAGACGGCCTGGTCTCCGGCATGACGGCGGCGTCGGCGCTCGGCGCCGAGGCGCCGTGGCTCGCGCCGGCGCCCGCAGCCGCGGCCGAGGCGCCCGCGCCGTCGCTCGCCTCGCTGCCGGCGGCGGCCTGATCCGATGCGCTCGGCGCTCTATCGCGGCAGCGTCATGCATGCGCGGCTCGGGCCGGTGCAGCACCGGTTTCGCTACCGCGTGTTCACGCTGCTGATCGACCTCGACGAGCTGCCGGCGTTGGCCGGGCGCCTGCGCTGGCTCTCGCACAACCGCTTCAACCTGATGAGCCTCCACGACCGCGACCACGGAGAGCGGGCCGCGGCGGGCGAGGGGCTGCGCACCTGGGCCGAGCGCACGCTATGCGCCGCTGGAATATCACCCCCGACGGGGCGCATCGAGCTGCTCTGTTTTCCGCGGCTGCTGGGGTATGTTTTCAACCCGCTGAGCCTCTGGCTCTGCCGGGACCGCGAGGATCGCCTCCGCGCGGTCATCTACGAAGTGCACAACACCTTCGGCGGCCGTCATGCCTATGCGTTGCCGGTCGCCGCGGGGCAGGATGAGGACGCGATCGCGCAGCGCTGCGGCAAGGATTTCTACGTGTCTCCGTTCGTTCCCATGGACGCGCAATACAGCTTCCGCCTCAAGGCGCCGGCCGAGTCGTTCGCGCTGCTGATCCGCGAGCGAGGACCGGAGGGCGAGATCCTGCGCGCCGCGATCGCCGGCCGCCGCCGCCCGCTCACCGACGGCGAGCTGCTCAAGGCCTTCGCCGCGCATCCGCTGATGACGCTGAAGGTGATCGGCGCGATCCACTGGCAGGCGCTCCGTCTGTGGCGCAAGGGCGCGCGCTTCCATCGCGATCCGGCCAAGCGTCCGCGCGCCGGCGCGGCACCGGCGCCATGAGCGCGCCGCGCGGCATGCGCGCCCGCCTGATCGCGGCGTTCCTGCGCGATCCGCCCGCGGGCACGCTGCACCTGCGCTGGCCCGACGGCGTTGTAACCGTCACCGCGGGCGCTGCGCCGGGCCCCGCCGCCGCCGTCCGCATGCACCGCTGGCGCGCGGTGCGCCGCGCGCTGCTCGGCGGCCCGCTCGGCCTCGCCGAAGCCTATCTCGACGGCGATTGGGAAAGCCCGGATCTCGCAGCCGTGGTCGAATTCGGCGCCCATCTGCAGCGCGCCGGCAATCTCAAGCGCCGGCCCACGCTGCCGCAGCGCATCGTCGACCGCTGGCGGCACCGGCGCAACGCCAATTCGCACACGGGCGCGCGCGCCAACATCGCCGCGCACTACGATCTCGGCAACACGTTCTACCAGCACTGGCTCGACGAGACGCTCACCTACTCCTCGGCGATCTTCGAGCGCGCCGGCCAGCCGCTCGGCGAGGCGCAGCGCAACAAGCATCGCCGGCTGCTCGCGCTGCTGGCGCCGGCGCCGGGCGCGAGGCTGCTCGAGATCGGCTGCGGCTGGGGCCAGTTCGCGTGCCTCGCGGCCAAGGAGGCGGGCGTCAGGGTCACCGCGATCACGCTCTCGAAGGAGCAGCTCGACTTCGCCCGCCGGCGCGTCTTCGCCGAGGGGCTCGCCGAGCGGGTCTCGATCGAGCTCTGCGACTATCGCGACGTGCAGGGGCGCTTCGACCGCATCGCGTCGATCGAGATGATCGAGGCCGTGGGCGAGGAGTACTGGCCGGTGTTCTTCGCCAAGCTCGCGGAGAGCCTGACGCCGGGCGGCCGCGCCGCGCTGCAGGCGATCACGATCGACGACTCGCTGTTCCCGCGCTACCGCCGCGGCGCGGACTTCATCCAGAAATACGTGTTCCCGGGCGGCATGCTGCCCTCGGACGCGGCGCTGAAGCGCGAGGGCGAGCGCGCCGGCCTCGCCTGGCTCGGCGCGGACGGGTTCGGCATCCACTATGCCGAGACGCTGGCGGCGTGGCGGCGGCGGTTCCATGCCGCGTGGGACCGCATCGCGGCGCTGGGCTTCGACGAGCGCTTCAAGCGGCTGTGGACCTACTACCTCGCCTACTGCGAGGGCGGCTTCCGCGCCGGCAACATCGACGTCCGCCAGGTGGCATTCGCCAAGCCGTAGGCGGTCGCGCGTCATCCGGTCGAGCGCCGCTTGCGTATGCATCGGCGTCGGACTGACCCCGGTGCTGCCATGGATGCGATTTCCGCCGACTGCGCGCGCTTGCCGGCGAAGGCTCTCGGAGCCTTCGCGTTCGAGGAGTTTTTCCTCGGCTCGATCGGCGGCAGCGGCTTCGTCGAGGACCGGCGCGGGCGCGTGCGCCGCGCCTTCACGGTCGAAATGCAGGGCTATTGGAGCGGCCCGGATTTCGTGCTCGACGAGGTGTTCCGCTTCCGCGACGGCGAGATCCAGCGGCGGAGCTGGCGCGTCACCTGCGCGGGCGGCGGGCGCTACTGGGCGGCGGCCGACGACATCGTCGGGTTTGCCGAAGGCACGGCCGGCCCCGGCTCGATCCGCTGGCGCTACCGCCTGCTGGTTCCGGTCGGGCGGCGCAAAATCGCGATTTCGTTCGACGACCGCATGCATCTGATGGACGACGGCACCCTGCTCGACGTCTCCGACATGCGGAAGTTCGGCATCCGCGTCGGCCGCCTCGTCCTGGCGCTGGCGCGCCGGCCGTGAGCCCTTTCCCCCGGCG
>JAEULD010000062.1 GCA_016792765.1 Candidatus Odyssella sp. | reverse complement strand
GCGCATTGCATGGCCCTCATCGAGAAGCACGGCTACGTGTTCGCGCGCTTCGACGACCAGGACGTGATGGAAGGCCACGCGACGCTCGGCCTCGAGATCGCCGAAGATCTGCCGGATCTCGACGCGCTGATCGCGCCGGTGGGCGGCGGCGGCCTCATCGGCGGCATCATCATGGCGCTGCGCGCCGCGGGCTCCAGGGCGCGCATCTTCGGCATCGAGCCCGAGAACGCCGACGTGATGCGCCAGTCGCTCGCCGCCGGCAAGGCCGTGCGCTCTCCGCCCGGCCCCACGATCGCCGACGGCCTGGCGCCGCCCTTCGCCGGCGAACGCTGCTTTCCGCTCGTGCGCGATCACGCCGAGGGCATCGCGCTGGTGAGCGAGGCCGAGATCGGCAACGCGATCAAGACGCTGCTGCTGCGCATGAAGCTGCTGGCCGAGGGCGCCGGCGCCGCTTCGCTCGCCGGGCTGCTCTCCGGACGCATGCCGCTGAAGCCCGGCTCGAAAGTGGTGTGCGTGCTGTCGGGCGGCAACATCGACCCGGAACGGTTGAAGACGGTATTGTGAGTCCGGGCGCCGCGGGGAGAGGCGGATGCGCCGCCGGGTGATCGCGCTCTGGCTCGACGGCTTCGACGTCGCGACCGCCGAGGCGATGATGCGCGACGGCCGCATGCCGGCGCTCGCGCGGCTACGGGCGCAAGGCCGGCGCTTCGCGCTGGATCATTTCGCGGCGCGCGCGACCGCGCTCGGCGGCGAGCATGCGAGCACCGGCCTTGCGCCGCGCCAATCGCGGCGCTTCGGCCAGCTCCATTTCGACGCGCAGCGCTATGCGGTGTGGCAGGAGGGCGCGCATTTTCCGCCGTTTTTCGCGGACCTCGGCGCGCGCGCGGTCGTGCTCGACGCCTGCTATTGCGACCTCGCGCAGGCGCCGGAGACGCGCGGCCTCGTCGCCTGGGGCGCCCACGACCCCGGCCACGCGCCGTTCTCCCGCCCGGCCGGATTGCAGGCGGAGATCGCGGCGCGGTTCGGCCCCTATCCGAGCGAGCTGATCTACAGCGTGGCGTGGTATTCGGCCGCGCGCACACGAGCGCTCGGCGAGGACCTCGCGCGCGCGGTGGACCTGCGTGCGGACGTGGCCTGCTGGCTGCTCGGAGAACGGCTGCCGGACTGGGATTTCGCCTTCGTCGCCGCCGGCGAGCCGCACACGATCACCGAGGCGTGCTGGCACGGAGTCGACTCCGGCCATCGCCTTCATTCCCATGCCTCGGCGCCCGCCGCGCGCGATGCGCTCGCCGCGGTCTACGCGGCCGTGGACCGGCTGGTCGGCCGCATCGCGCGCGCCTTTCCCGATGCGACGCTGGCGGTCTGGGCCAATCACGGCATGGGCCCGAACGTGACCGACCTGCCGAGCATGGTGCTGCTGCCGGAGCTGCTGTTCCGCTGGCAATTCGGCCGCGCGATGCTGACCGGGCGGCCGGAGTGGGATGCGGCGCCGGACGGCGTTCCCCGGCTGGAGGGCACCGATACGTGGCCCGGCGAGATCGCCGCGGGATACGACCCCGCTCAGCCGCGCGGCGGGCCGTTTCGCCCGCCCGGCATCGCCGACGCGGATTTCGAGCGGGCGCGCAAGGCGCCGTGGCCCGACGACGGATCGCCGGTGCTGCGCCAATCGATCGCCTATCAGCCGCCGGCCTGGTATCGGCTGTTCTGGCCGCGCATGCGCGCTTTCGCGATACCCGCCTTCGAATATGGCCGCGTGCGCATCAACCGTGCCGGGCGCGAGGCGCAGGGCTCCGTGCGCTGGCGCAACGGCGCGGTTTCGTCGGCGGTGGAGCGGCTCGTGCGCGGGTGCCGCGACCTCCACACCGGCACGCCGGTCGTGGACGACGTGATCCGGGTGAGCGCCCGCGCCGCGCGCGCGCTCGGCCCGACCGAATGCGACGTTTCGATCTTCTGGCGCGGAATGCCGGTCGGATTCGTCCACCCGCGCCTCGGCCGCATCGGCCCGGTGCCGTTCCACCGCACCGGCGGCCACACCGGGGGCCACGGCGCGCTCTATCTGGCCGGCGCCGGGATCGTGCCGGGCGACGGCGGCGCGGCCAGCGCGTTCGACGTGGCGCCGACGCTCCTCGACCTGCTCGGCGAGCGCACGCCCGCGCGCCTCGGCGGCACGAGTCTGCTGCCGCGCCTTGCGCCGGCGGCACCGGCCTACGCCGCGCGGTGAGCGGCGCGCGCTGGCTGGCCGCGAATCAGCTTCCGTGCTTGCCGACCGCCCAGCCCGACGCGGCGAGATGCCGTTCGGCGAAGGCCCGCGGCGGCGCCTCGAGCGGCGTTCCCAGCGAATCGTTCCAGCGGTTGAGGAAGCCGTACAGCGCCACGACGCCGAGCAGCTCGACGATCTGCTCTTCGTCGAAATGCTTCCTGAGCGCGGCGTAGTCGGCCTCTTCGACGGCATTGGGCACGGCGCCGGCCGCCTGCGCGAAGGCGAGCGCGGCCTTCTCGGCCGGGGCGAACAGCGCGCTGCGCTCGAAATCCCAGACCGCTTCGATCTTCGCGGCCGGAACGTTGCGGCGTTCGGCGATGTGCCCGGTATGCGCGATGCAGTAGCGGCACCCCGCTGCGCGGCTGGCGACGTGGCCGACGAGAATCTTGAGCCCGGCATCGACCCGCCCGGGGCCGAGCGCCGCCGCGGCGAGCTGCTGGAACGCCGCCAGCAGCTCGGGGCGGCGCGCCATGACGAGCGTGCTGTTCGGCACGAAGCCGAGCATGGCTTCGACGATCTTGAGCTTCTCGCGGAGACCCGGAACGGTGTCGGGATCGAGCGGTTCGATGCGTGCCATGGCGTTTCCTATCGGCCCCAGAACTGCTGCGAGGCGATGCGCGCGCCCTCGGCCATCGCGGCGAGCTTGGCCCACACCACGTCGGCATCGACGGCGGCCTGGCCGACCCAGGTGCCGTAGCCGCAATCCGTGCCGGCGATGACGTTCTCGCGGCCCACCAGCCTCGCGTAGTTCGCGATGCGCTGCGCCACCAGCTCCGG
>JAEULD010000057.1 GCA_016792765.1 Candidatus Odyssella sp. | reverse complement strand
CGCATCGAGCGTTGCTTCAATAAACTGAAGCACTTCCGCCGCCTCGCCACTCGCTATGACCGCAGAGCCATCCACTTCCTCAGCTTCATCCAACTTGCCGCCGCCATGATCTGGATGCGCTGAATGTCGATTCAGCCTAGGGCAGCGACGCTCCCGGTCGGACGCCGGCGCCGTCCGTCCGTAGGGATCGGCAGCGGCGGCGCGTTATCGGCATGAAACGGCGCAAGCGCATCGGGCTCCTCGTCCGGACGCCGGCGAAACTGCCGCGTTTCCGGAGCGCGCGGAGATACGGTAAGTAATCGGCCAAATCAAGGCAGGCACGGCATGGCCCAGCAACCCGACCCGCGCGCCCATTGGAACGAGCGCTTCGCGGCGCCCGGCTACCGCTTCGGCACGGCGCCGAACCGCTTCCTCGAATCGCAGAAGCACCGCCTGCGGGCCGGCCAGCGCGCGCTCGCGGTGGCCGACGGCGAGGGGCGCAACGGCGTCTGGCTCGCGCGCCAGGGCTTGGCGGTGACGTCGGTCGATATCTCGCCGGTCGGGCAGCAGAAGGCGCGCGCGCTGGCGAAAGAGGCCGGCGTCGCGCTCGAGGTGGTCGAGGCCGACCTCGCCGCCTGGGCGTGGCCGGCGGCGGCCTACGACGTCGTCGCCGCGATCTTCATCCAGTTCGCGCCGCCGCCGGTGCGCGCGAAGATCTTCGACGGCATGAAGCGCGCCTTGAAGCCCGGCGGCCTCCTGATCCTCGAAGGCTACCGCCCGAAGCAGCTCGACTACGGCACCGGCGGCCCGCCGGTGGCCGAGAACATGTACACGCGCGCGCTGCTCGAGGGCGCGTTCGGCGACATGGAGATCCTGCACCTCGCCGAATACGACGCCGAGATCGAGGAAGGCACCGGCCACAAGGGCATGTCGGCGCTGATCGACCTCGTCGCGCGCAAACGCGGCTAGATCGCACGGAAACTTATTTTCCGCGGGCCATTGAGTAACGGCCCGATCGGCACTATCTCCTTGATATCTTCTCGCAAGGGTTGATCCGCACGGCGCTACGCCGTGCGGCCATTCGTGTTTCTACAAGGAAAAACATGTCGATCGGTACTGTTAAGTGGTTCAACGTCCAGAAGGGCTACGGCTTCATCCAGCCCCAGGACGCTTCGAAGGACGTTTTCGTGCACATCTCGGCGCTCGAGAGCGCCGGCATCGATCAGCTCCGCGAGGGCCAGAAGGTCAGCTACGAGGTCCAGCAGGACCGCGGCAAGCCGGCGGCCGTCAACCTGCGGCTCGCCGACTGACGAAGCGGGGGCGGCGCGAGCCGCCCCTTTCCGTTTGCGCGCGGCGCTGCGAGCCGCGCGGACATCCGGCCGGCAAGGAGAGGCGAGATGGCGAAATCACAGGCGCTTACCTCCGAAGAAGCGCGGCGCAAAGCGGAAGACCGCTTCCGGAAAGCCAAGCAGCGCGAATCCGAAGCTCAGACCGCGCAGGAAGAACTCGCCCGGCGCCGGCTGACCGAAACGGCCAAGACCGAGCACCTGCGCGCCCTGCGTCTCGCCAAGGAAGCCGCCGACGCGGATGCGGCCCGGCAGGCGGCGGATGCCAAGACGCGCGCGGCGGACGAGGCGCGCCAGCGCAAGGCGCTGCGCACGGCGCCGGCGAAAGCCAAGGCCGACCCGGCCTGAGGCTCGGGCGCCGCTTCGATCCAATGCGGACGCTTCCGGATCTCGCGACGCGGGCTTGCCGCAACCTCCGCCTTTGCGATGCTTTCGATACGACCCGCCACGCAAGATGAGCCGCGCGAACCCACCTCCGCGGTGCTCGACAGGCTGCTGAAGGGCGCTCCCGACGAGGACGTCACCCTCGCCTGGCTGATCGCCGGGCTGCGCGAGCGTTCCTTCGGCATCGTGATGCTGATTCTGGGGCTCGTCGCGCTGATTCCGGGCGCTTCGGGCGTCGTCGGCGTCCTGCTGATGATCCCGGCCGTCCAGATGATGCTGGCGCGAAAGGCCCCGGCGTTTCCGGGCTTTCTCGCGCGCCGCCGCATCTCCAAGCGGAAGCTGGCGCGCCTCGTCGCGCGGATCAACCCGATCCTGCGCCGCATCGAGCGCGTGGTGCGGCCGCGCTGGGCCACGCCGTTCGAGGCCACCAAGATGGCGGTCGGCCTGGTGGTTCTGCTGCTCGCGGCGACGCTGCTGGCGCCGATACCGTTCAGCAACGTCATTCCGGGTCTGGTCATCGTGCTCCTGTCCTTCGCCTATATCGAGGAAGACGGGATCGCGCTGTGCATCGCGCTGGCCGCGGCGCTCGCGTCGCTCGCGATCGTCGCGGCGACCGTGTGGGCCGCACTGCGCGGGATCGATTTCCTCGACCGCCTCTGAGCGAATCCTAGGCTTCGCCGGGCGATCGGCGCGCCGCGCGATACTGCCGCGGCGAAACGCCGAAGCGCGCCTTGAACGCGCGGCTGAAGTGCGAGAGCTCGTTGAAGCCGCAGGCGAACGCGATATCGGAAATCGCGCGGCCCGCCTGCGCCGGGTCGTCGAGGCCGCGGCGGCACGCGTCGAGGCGCGCGTCGAGCAGGAAGCGCCCGAAGCTCGTGCCCGCCTCGGCGAACAGCCGGTGCAGCGTGCGCAGCGAGACCCCGGTCTCGGCGGCGGCGCGGCGCGGCGCCAGGCCGGGGTCGGCGATGGCGCGCCGCACATGGGCGCAGAGCGCGTCGAAGCGCGCCCGCCGCCGGCTTTCGCCGGCCGGCGCCAGCGCGAGCGCGAGCAGGTTCGCGAGATTCTCGAGGAACGCGCCGGCGGTGCGCGCATCCAGCGAGCCGAGATTGCGGCCGGCCGCGCCGAGATAGGCGCGCAGCGGCTCGGCCGCGGACAGCGCGCCGTCGATCTTGAGCGCGCCGATGTCGCCGCACCACGGCACGCGCGCGCGGAGCAGCGGGCGCGGCAGGATCGCGATCACGCGGCTCACCTCGTCCGGAAAGACCACGCGGAACGGCCGGCCGGAGTTCACGAGCGCGATCTCGCCCTCGCGCACGGCGAGCGCGCCGGCGCCCTCGCCGTAGCGGCTCTCGCCGCGGAGCTGGAGATTGAGCAGGAACGGCGCCTCGCCGTCGCGCCGCGCCATCGCCGGGGTGCGCACCACGGCGTGGCCGCTGGCGGCGAAGGTCGCGAAGCCGAAGCCGGCCGCGCGGCTCGCCGCCATGCGCGCTTGGAACGGGCCGGGGCGGGGATTCTCGGTCTCGGCGCCCACCACGCCTTCGCACACCGCGCGCCGCCAATAGCCGAAGCGATCCGCGGCCGAAACCGCGTCGGTCGTCCATTCCCGCGTCTGCATCGGAAGTCTCGCCGGATACCCGCCGTAATCCTACCAGAGGGGCCGGCCATTGTCGTCCCCGCGGCGCGCTGGCACGCTGGAGCAAATCGCCGGCGCTGGGGCGCAAGCGCGCGCGCCGCGTTCGGCTAGTATGGCGCCGAGTGACAGGGAGGCCGGCATGGCCGAGACCATCGCACGCGAACGCGTCCGCATTTCCGAACGGGATATCGAAGACTATCGCCGCGACGGCGTCGTCTGCCTGCGCGGCCTGTTCGCGCGCGACTGGATCGAGCGGCTGCGCGCGGCGCTCGCGCGCAACATGCAGAAGCCCGGCCCCTGGCACCGCAGCATCACGAAGCCCGGCCAGCCCGGCAATTTCTACTACGACAGCATGATGTCGCGCTTCGACCCCGAGTTCCGCGCCTTCGCCCACGAATCGCCGGCCGCCGAGATCGCCGGGCGGCTCATGGAAGCCAGGGCCACGCGCTTCTATTACGACCAGCTCTTCGTCAAGGAGCCGGGCACGCTCGACCCGATGCCCTGGCACCAGGACCTTCCCTACTGGCCGTTCCAGGGCAAGCAGATCTGCTCGATCTGGCTCGCGATCGAGGACGTGACCGCGCAGGGCAGCGGCGTCGAATTCGTCGCCGGCTCGCACGCCTGGGGAAAGTGGTACCTGCCGCAACTGCCCTACGACGACAACAGGAAGTACGAGGGGCTCGGACTCGAGCCGTGCCCCGATTTCGGCAAGCGCAAGGGCGAACCGGGCCTCCGCTTCTTGACATGGGACATGCAGGCGGGAGACTGTCTCGTGTTCAGTGCGCTCACCGTTCACGGCTCGGGAGGGAACACGGCGATGACGCACCGGCGCGCGGCGCTGTCCACGCGCTGGCTCGGCGACGACGCCACTTGGGACCCGCGTCCCGCCACCAACACCTACTACTACGAGCCCGAGGGCACGGGCCTCGCGCCCGGGGCGAAGGCGGGCGGGCGGCATTTCCCCGAGGTGTGGCGCAGGCCCGGGTGAAGACGAACAAACCGGCGCGGCAAAGCCGCGGCAAACCGAGGGAGGACTTCGATGAACAGGCTCTATCGCGCGCTGCTCGGCACGGCGGCGGCATTCTGCATCGCGGGAACGGCGGCCGCGCAGGAGGTCGAGCTTTCGGCGCTCAACTTCCTGCCGAACAACAGCTCGTTCGGCATTCCGTTCGCGGACTGGGTCGAGGACGCGAACAAGGCGGGCAAGGGCATCGTCAAGATCACGATCCGCCCGGCCGGCAGCATCTCGCCGTTCCAGATGGGCAACGCGGTCAAGACCGGCGTCGTCGACATGGCGGCGCTGCCGCCGACCTTCTACCAGAACCTGCTGCCGATCGGCGACGCGCTGAAGCTGTCGAAGAAGACCGCCGTCGAGATGCGCCAGAACGGCACCTGGGCGCTGCTGAACCAGCTCCACAACGAGAAGGTCAACGCGCAGCTGCTCGACATCTCCGGCTTCGGCGTGAAGTTCTACCTCTACCTCCGCGACAAGAAGATCGACACGCCGAACCTCAAGGGCATGAAGATCCGCACGACGCCGGTCTACCGCGCGTTCTTCCGGGCGCTCGGCGCCGACCTCATCCAGACGGCGCCGGCCGAGGTGTTCACGGCGCTGGAGCGCGGCACGATCGACGGCTACGGCTGGCCGAGCTGGGACATCAAGACCCCGGGCTGGGACAAGCACACGAAGTTCCGCGTCGAACCCGGCTTCTACGCCGTCGCCAACGCCACGATCATGAATCTCGACAAGTACAAGTCGCTGCCGCCGAAGGCGCGGGATTTCCTGACCCAGCACGCGATGAAGTTCGAGGCCGAGTACGACAAGCGGTACGCGCCCAAGACCGCGGCCTACCTCAAGGAGCAGGCGGATGCGGGCGTGCAGGTGATCGAGCTCAAGGGCAAGGTGGCCGCGGACTACGTGAAGCTCGCCTACGATTCGGCCTGGGAAGAGTTCGAGAAGCTCGATCCGGTCAACACGCCGAAGCTCAAGAAGCTGATCTCCGACTAGAGCGAACCGGGACCCGCGTTCCGTCACGCAGCCGCGGCGCGGAATGCGGGCCCTCGCGCGCCTCTACGACGGAGTCTACGCCGCGTTCGGCATCGTCGCGGCGCTGCTGATCGCCGCGGTGGCGCTCGGCATCACGGTCGACGTCGTGATGCGCAACCTGCGCCTCGGCTCCATCAGCTGGATGCTCGAGGCCTGCGAGTACGCGATCTTCGTCGCGACGTTCCTCGGCGCGCCGTGGGTGCTGCGCCTCGCCGCGCACGTCCGGGTGGACGTCTTCGTCCAGAGCGCGCCGCCCGGCGTCGCGCGCGCGTTCGGCATCATGGCCGACGCCGTCGGCATCGCCGTTTCCTCGACGATCCTCTACTACGCGATCGCCGTCGCGCGCGGCTCGGTCCGCGACGAGGCGCGCATCATCAAGATGTTCATCATCCCGGAGTGGTGGGTGTTCGCCGTCGTGGCGTTCGCCGCCTTCTTTCTCGTCGTCGAGTTCGTGCGCCGTCTCGCGGTCACGTTCCGCCGCGGCGCCTCCGGGGGCAGCGGTCTCTCGCTATGACGTGGTATTGGGCGCTCATCGGAATGCTGGCGGCCTTCATGGTGCTGCTGGCGGCCGGCCTGCCGGTGGTGTTCGCGTTCTTCGCGGTGAACATCGGCGGCGCGCTCCTGTTCATGGGCGGCGAGGCGGGGCTGCTGCAGCTCGTGCGCAACTCCTACGACGCCGTCACCAACATCTCGCTCGCACCGATCCCGCTGTTCATCCTGATGGGCGAGGTCATGTACCAGACCGGCCTCGCCGGCCGCGCGATCGATTCGGTCGACAAGCTGATCGCGCGCGTGCCGGGCCGGCTTTCGCTGGTCGCGATCGTCAGCGGCACGATCTTCTCGGCGCTCTCGGGCTCCACGATCGCCAACACCGCGATGCTCGGCAGCACGCTCGTGCCGGAGATGATGCGGCGCGGCTATCATCCGAAGATGGCGATGGGCCCGATCCTCGGCACCGGCGGCATCGCGATGCTGATTCCGCCCTCGGCACTCGGCGTGCTGCTGGCCAGCCTCGGCGGCATTCCGGTGGCCGATCTCCTGATCGCCACGATCCTGCCCGGAATCGTGATGGCGGGCCTGTTCTTCGCCTATGTCGTGCTGCGGTGCTCGCTCGATCCCGCGCTGGCGCCGCCCTACGACGCGGGGCGCCTCACGCTCTGGCAGCGCCTCGGCCCGTTCCTCTTCCAGGTCGTGCCGCTGCTGCTGATCTTCGTCGTCGTCGTCGGCAGCATGTTCGGCGGCATCGCCTCGCCGAACGAGGCCTCGGCGCTCGGCTGCACCGCCACGGTGATCGCGGCCGCCGCCTATCGCTGCCTCACGCCGCGCAATCTGATGCGCTCGCTGATCGAGACGGCGAAGCTCAGCGTGATGATCCTCTTCATCATCTGCGCCTCGATCACGTTCTCGCAGGTTCTCTCGCTGTCGAACGCGACCGAGGGCCTGATGCAGGTGCTCGACGTCAAGACAATGTCGCCGCTCGTCCTCGTCGTCGCGATGATGGTCATCCTGCTGGTGCTCGGCTGCTTCATGGATCAGGTGAGCATGATGCTCATCACGCTGCCGTTCTTCATGCCGATCGTCAAAGCCGTCGGCATCGATCCGGTGTGGTTCGGCGTGATGATGATGATCGCGCTCGAGATCGGCTTCACGACGCCGCCGTTCGGGATGCTGCTGTTCGTGATGAAGGGCGTGGCGCCGCCCGAGACGCGCATGGCCACGATCATGGCCGCCGCGCTGCCGTTCATCCTGCTGGAGCTCGCCACGCTGCTGCTCGTCATGGCGATGCCGTGGCTGGCGCTCTGGCTGCCGAGCCTGATCAGCCGCTGAACGCGCCAACGAAAAGCGGCGGCCCCTCGCGGAGCCGCCGCTTTCCCGTCGCGTGGATCGCGTCGCTCGCCGCGCGCGCTTACGCCGTCTTCAGATTGACGGCGGCGCTGCGGCCGCGCTCGGTCTGCACTTCGAAGCTCAGGCGCTGGCCCTCGACGAGGGAGCGCATGCCCGCGCGCTCGACGGCGCTGACGTGCACGAACACGTCCTTGCCGCCGTCCTCGGGCTGGATGAAGCCGTAGCCCTTGACGTTGTTGAACCACTTGACGGTACCGATAGCCATTGAGGCCTCCTAACTAGGCGCGAAAAACGCCGATGGCGCCGCGCGACGATTCACGCGGCGGATTGCCGACCGGATGTTTGGGGGTAGACCTCAGACGGCCCGTCTTCGGGCAAACGTAAAGCAAAGGCACGCCGAAACTCAGGTAGCTGGCCGTGCATTTAGTGGACACGGCCCGAATGTCAACCCGCGCGGGCGCCGCACTTGCGGCGCTGCGCGAGGCCGTGCAGCCTTGCCGCATGCCCGAGCTGCCCGACATCGCCGCCTACATCCGCGCGCTGGAAATGCGCATCGAGGGCGCGCGCCTCGAGCGCGTGCGGCTGCGCAGCCCGTTCTTCCTGCGCACGGTCGATCCGCCGATCGCGGCGGCCGCCGGCGCGCGCGTCGCCGGCGTCGAGCGCCTCGGCAAGCGCATCGTGCTCGCGCTGGACAACGACCTCTTCGTCATACTGCACCTGATGATCGCCGGCCGGCTCTGGTGGCACGACCTGCGTAGCGCCCCGAGCCCGCTACCGGCGGGCGAAGGTGGTGCGAAGCCAGCGAAAGAGCGAAAGGAGGTTCCCGGCGGCGGGCGCGGCCTCGCGGCGTTCGATTTCGAGACGGGGACGCTGATCGTCACCGAGGCCGGCACCAGGAAGCGCGCGTCGCTGCATCTCGCCAAGGGGCGGGAGGCGCTCGCGGCGCACGATCCGGGCGGCGCCGATCCGCGCAAGCTCGACACGCACGCCTTCGCGCGGCTGCTGCAGGCCGAAAACCACACGATCAAGCGCGCGCTCACCGATCCGCGCATCCTCGACGGCATCGGCAACGCCTATTCCGACGAGATCCTGCATCGCGCGCGGCTTTCGCCGGTGCTGCTGACGCAGCGCATGAGCGAGGCGGAGCTGATGCGCCTGCACGGCGTCACCAACATCGTGCTGCGCGAGTGGATCGACCGGCTCACCGCCGCGGCCGAGCGCGCCTGGCCCGAGAAGGTGACGGCGTTCCGCGAGGGCATGGCCGTGCACGGCCGCTACGGCAAGCCGTGCCCGGTGTGCGGCGCGCCGGTGCAGCGCATCCGCTATGCCGACAACGAGACGAACTACTGCGCGCGCTGCCAGACCGGCGGCAAGCTGCTCGCCGACCGCAGCCTCTCGCGCCTGCTGCACAAGGACTGGCCGAAGACCCTCGACGAGCTGGAGGCGCCGAGGCCGGCGAAGAAGCCTTCCGCCTCGTAGGGGCGGGTCCCCGACCCGCCCGCGTTGCCGCAAACGAAGACTGCACGCGACTTTTTCGCCTCGGACGACGGGCGGGTCGGGGACCCGCCCTACGATGGCGTGCGGATCACAGCCACGTGCTGATCTCTTCGAGCGGCTTCTTGATGCGCGCGGCGCGCGGCGTCTTGCAGTCGCCGGCGGGATAGCCGGCGACGAGCAGCAGATAGGGCTTCTCGTGCTTCGGCCGGCCGCAGATCTCGTTGAGGAAACCCATCGGCGAGGGCGTGTGGGTCAGCGTCGCGAGGCCCGCCGTGTGCAGCGCCGCGATCAGCAGGCCGGTCGCGATGCCGACCGACTCGGGCACGTAATAATGCGTCACGCGCCGTCCGTCGGGCAGCACGCCGTATTTCTGCGCGAAGATCGCGACGAGATACGGCGCCGTCTCGAGGAACGGCTTGCTCGCGTCGGTGCCGAGCGGCGCCAGCGCGTCGAGCCATTCCCGGGGCGCGCGGCCGCTGTAGAACGCGCGCTCCTCCTCCTCGGCGGCGAGGCGGATGCGGCGCTTCGCATCCGGCGAGGCGATGACGGCGAAATGCCAGGGCTGGAGATTGGCGCCCGACGGCGCGGTGCCGGCGGCGCGCAAGGCCCATTCGATCGCCGCGCGCGGCACCGCGCGGTCCGAGAATTCGCGCACCGTGCGGCGGCGGCGGATCTCCTCGTAGAAGCCTTTGGCGCGCGCGGTCAGCTCGGCCGGCGCACGCTGCGTGAACTCGGCGAGCGGCTCGAATTCGGGCGCGGCGGGGATGTCGGGCATCGCGAAGCTCCTCGGAAAACCGGCTGCGTTCGGATATAGTTCTAGTGCGCCGCGCGGGCGCGGGACAGGCCGGGGGCTTGCCGATCGCCGCGCGGATGGGGAGAGACCTGCGCATGGCGGAGCCGTCCGCGCCAGCCTTGACGACCGCCGCGACGCCCGCAGCTGCGGGCGCGGCCGGGCCGGCGGTGGCCGTTCCGCCGCTGGCGGTCCCGAGCTTCACGCAGCGCTGGCACGCCTACTACACCGAGAAGCGCATCGTGCACCAATGGTTCCAGGTGCATCTGCTCTCGTCGCTGACGGTCAAGCGCGTGCTCGAAGTGGGGCCCTATCTCGGCCTCGTCACGGCCATGCTGGCCAGCGCCGGCTATGCGGTGACGACGTTCGACGTCGCCGAGGCGCCGCCGTCCACGCTCGGCGCCAGCGGCCACATCCAGGGCGACCTCACCGCGCTCGACCCGGCCCGCATCCGCGGCTTCGACGCGATCCTGTGCTGCGAGACGCTCGAGCACCTGCCGTGGGACAGCGTCGGCGGCGTGCTGCGCGCGTTCGCGGCCTCGGGCGCGCCCTATCTCGTCATGTCGGTGCCCTACGAAGGCGCCCAGATCGGCTGGAGCTTCTACGCCAACGCGCACACGCTCCGGCACCGCCTGTTCACGCGCTGGCTGCGCTTCGCCCGGCGCTTCCGCATCGCCAGCCACTCCGACATCGACGCGCACAAATGGGAGGTGGGCTACAAGGGCCGCAGCCTCGCCGCGCTCAAGGAAAAAGTAACCGAGAGCGGCTGGCGGCCGGTCGCCCAGCACTTCACCGAAGGGTGCCGCTCCGTCTTCCTCGTCTGCCGCAATTCCGGTGGACAGGCGGCCTAGAACCGCACAGAGATAGGACCGGCGGTTCCGGGGCCGCCGTCCCGTCGTCAGCATCGCTCAGCGAACGCACCATGCGCCACGGCCCCACGACCCGGCAGACCATCCTCGATCAGGCGCTGCGGCTGTTCGTCGAGCAGGGCTTCACGGAAACCACGACGCGCGACATCGCCAAGGCGTGCGGCATTTCCGAGGGCGCCATCTACCGCCATTTCCAGAGCAAGGACGAGATCGGCTGGGAGCTG
This sequence comes from Candidatus Odyssella sp., assembly GCA_016792765.1. Classification (GTDB taxonomy): domain Bacteria; phylum Pseudomonadota; class Alphaproteobacteria; order Bin65; family Bin65; genus SBBV01. The sequence continues at coordinate 2,946 of JAEULD010000057.1, read as the reverse complement.
TTCCACGACAGCTATGCGGCGATGGCCGAGCGCCTGCAGGGCCTCATCGACGCGGCGCCCGATTTCGCCGCGGCGCTCCGGGCGATCGTCGCCGATCTCTGCCGGCTGTTCGACGACGAGCCGTTCCGCTTCCGCTACCTGCTGCTCGCCCAGCACGCTTTCCTGCACCGCGTCACCGCGGCCATGAAGAGCCCGATCAAGGTGCTGCGCGGGCTCGTCGAGCGCGGCATCGCCGAGGGGCGGATCGGCGTCGCCGACCCGGCGCTCGCCACCGCCTTCGCGCAGGGGCCGCTGCTGTTCGCCGCGCAGTCGATCGTCTATCGCGCCCTCGAGCCGCCGCTCGCGGCCCACGCCGAGCAGATCCAGCAGGCGACGCTGCGGTCGCTGGGGTATCGGGCGAAATAGCCGGGGTGGCGCGGGCTAATTTCTCTTCTGCCGCTCTCGCCGGGGGAAGCCGGATGGGGATCAGCGAACGGCCTCACTGCCGGCAGTTTGCACGCGGCCTCGCCTCCGTCCAATCATCCCCCGCAAGGGCGGGCCATCGCACCTGAACCTTGGAAGTTCGGTTGTTCACGCGGAGTCGCGGAGACGCGGAGCAGGCATCGAACCACGGAGGACACTGAGGGCGCGGAGAAGGAGGAAGGAAGGCGCGCCTCTGGCGCGCACATAGGTTCGTCGCGGTGTTCTCGGTAGCCTCTGTGGTTCCCCTTCTCCGCGTCTCCGCGTCTCCGCGTGAGTCCACATGCGATAACCCAGCCCGCAAGGCCGGGTGAAGGCCGTTCGACGACGCCTCACCCCAATTCGTTCTTCGCCGCGGCGCCGGATTTCATGATGAGCGGCATGTGGCGGCCCTGGCCGCCGAGCAGCGCGAGATCGCGCAGCGGATCGCCGTCCACGGCGATGAGGTCGGCCTCGGCGCCCGGCGCGACGACGCCGAGCCTGCCTTCCATGCGCAGCACCTGCGCCGCGATCGAGGTGGCGCCCAAGATCGCCTCGTGCGGCGTCAGCACCTGGGCGCGGATCGCGAATTCCTCGCTCTGGCGCTCGTGCATCGGGCCGAGCAGGTCGCTGCCGTAGGCCATCGGCACGCCGTTGCGGCGATAGATCTCGAGCGATTTCAGCCCGGCCTCGCGCACCGCGGCGATCTTGGCCACCGATTCGGGCGGCAGGCCGAGCCGCGCGCCGTCGGCGGCCAGCGCCTCGTAGGTGACGAGCGTCGGCACCGCGAACGCGCCGTGCGCCTTCATCGCGCGCGCCGCCTCGTCGTCGACGAGATTGCCGTGCTCGATCGTGCGCACGCCGCATTCCACCGCGCGCTTGATCGCCCGCGCCGTGTAGGCATGCGCCATCACGTAGGTGTCGGCATGCGCGGCTTCCTCGCAGATCGCCGCGATCTCGTCGCGCGAATAGCCGAGGAAGTGGATCGGGTCGGTCGGCGAGGCGACGCCGCCCGAGGCCATGATCTTGATCTGGTGCGCGCCGCCCTTGATCTCCTCGCGCACCGCCTTGCGCACCGCGTCCACGCCGTCGACGACGCGCGCGAGGTTGCCGATACGGCTCGCGCAGGCGCAGGGCTCGCTCGCATCGTGGCGGCCGCGGAAATCGCCGTGCCCGCCGGTCTGCGACAGCGCGCGGCCGGAAACGAACAGCCGCGGCCCCTCGACGAGCCCGCGCTCCACCGCCTCGGCCAGCGCGAAATCGGCGCCGCCGGCGTCGCGCACCGTCGTGAAGCCGCGCCGCAGCATGCCTTTCAGGATCGGCACGGCCTGGAGCGTCGCGATCGCGTTCGGCAGCGCCGCGTTGGCGCCGATGTTCACCAGCGAGGCGATCACGTGCACGTGGCAGTCGATGAGGCCCGGCATCAGCGTGCGCCCGCCGAGATCGATCACGGTGGCCGCCCCGGCGCGCAGCGGCTTCTCGGAAACCTCACGGATCGTCCGGCCTTCGATCAGCACGTCGCAGCCCGGCCGGCGCTCGGGCGCGGTGCCGTCGAGGACGGCGGCATTGCGCAGCAGGATCGGGGCGGGCGTCGTCATGGAACCTCCGGAGCGGACGCCCGAGAGGATATCGGTTCGGGCCGGTTGACAAGGCGCTGCCGCGGCGCGGCCAAGCCGGGCGAGGCTTTCCCGCGCCGCCGCCGCCCCTTATGTTCCGGGCCAAGTCAGGGGACGAAAGGGCACCGGCAATGGTCGAGACGCTTCATCACTGGATCGGCGGCGAGCGCGTGAAGGGAGACGGCAAGGCGTTCGGCGACGTCTTCAACCCCGCCACCGGCGAGCTTTCGGCCAAGGTGCCGCTGGGCGGCGCAGATGTGGTGGGCCGCGCGGTCGAGGCCGCGCAGGCGGCCTTCGCGGGCTGGGCGGCGACGCCGCCGCTGCTGCGCGCGCGCGTGATCTTCAAGTTCAAGGCGCTGATGGAAGCGCGCATGGACGACCTCGCGCGCATCGTCACCGCCGAGCACGGCAAGGTCATCGAAGACGCCAAGGGCTCGATCACCCGCGGCCTCGAAGTCGTCGAGTTCGCCTGCGGCATCCCGCATCTGCTGAAAGGCGAGTTCACCGAGCAGGTGGCGCGCGGCGTCGATAGCTACAGCCTGCGCCAGCCGCTCGGCGTCGTCGCCGGCATCACGCCGTTCAACTTCCCGGCCATGGTGCCGATGTGGATGTTCCCGGTCGCGATCGCGTGCGGGAACACGTTCATCCTGAAGCCGTCGGAGAAGGACCCCTCGGCCGCGCTGCTGATGGCCGAGCTGTGGGCCGAGGCCGGTCTGCCCAAGGGCGTGTTCAACGTCGTGCACGGGGCCAAGGACGCGGTCGACGCGATCCTGCACCATCCGGCGATCCAGGCGGTGAGCTTCGTCGGCTCGACGCCGATCGCCGAATACATCTACACGACGGCGGCCGCGAACCAGAAGCGCGTGCAGGCGCTGGGCGGCGCCAAGAACCA
>JAEULD010000041.1 GCA_016792765.1 Candidatus Odyssella sp. | reverse complement strand
GCGGCGGGGCTGAACAAGATTTCGTTCGCCGGGTTCGACCTCGGCCCCAATGCGGATTTCTCCGGCTGCACGTTCGGCGGGGCCGATCACCAAGCCGTGGCCGCGCAGGACGTGAACCCCTACGCGGCGGAGGTCGCGCGCTTTCTCGACGGCGGCGCGTGGTTCTACGGCGCGCGCTTCGGGCCGGCCGCCAGTTTCGCCGGCGCGGCGTTCGAAGGCGCCGCCGTGTTCCAGCGCGCCGACTTCGGCCGCGGCGCGAACTTCGCCGGCGCGGCCTTCCGCGGCGAGGCGAACTTCGTCGGGGCGCAGTTCGGGCCCGGCGCGAATTTCGCCGGCGCGCAGTTCGCGGCCCTGCTGCAGTGCGAGCGCGCGCGCTTCGCCGGCGACGCCGCGTTCGAAGCGGACGGCGGCGGGCCCGCCCTCCCGCACGCCGTGTTCCGCCACGCGCGCTTCGGCGGCGCGGCGAGTTTCGCGCGGCGCCGGTTCGGCGAGCGCGCGGACTTCGCCTATGCCGTGTTCGCGCGGCCGCCCGACTTCTCCGGCGTCGAAGGGCGCGGCCGCATCGATTTCCAGGGCACGCGCTTCCGCCTGCGCGAGGGCCTGGTTCCGGGATGGACCGCGCGCACGGCCACGCTCGCCGCGATCCGCGGGCTGCGCGGCATCGCGCGCGAGACCGGCAACGACGCGGCCGCGCGCGACCTGCGCGTGCTGGAGCGGCGCGCCGAGCGCGGCATCGCGTGGCAGAACGCTTACGCGGCGACGTGGGCTGAGCCGCTGCGCAAGCTCGACCTCTACGCGCGCGCGTTTTCCGGCACGGCGCTGCTGTTCCTCTACGGCGCGTTTTCGGATTGCGGCCGCAGCGTGCTGCGGCCGGCGCTGTGGCTGGTCCTCGTCAACGCCGCCGCCTGGTACGCCTATCGCGGGATCGCCAAGCCCTCGTCGACGGCCGTGGGCCGCGCCGCCCGCGGCACCTGGGGCTGGATAAAGTCGCAATTCGTCTCGCCGCCGCCCGGCTCCGCCACGACCTCGTCGGCCACTTTCTCCGCCGAGCAGCAGCGCGCGCTGTTCGAATTCTGGTGGTCGGGCACCGTGCCGGGGTCGGTCACGCGCGCCACCTACGAAAAGGCGGTGCTGGCGCTCTACGGCGCCGAGGGCCTGCCTCCGGCCGTCTATTTCGTGCAGGCCGGGCAGGCCGCGCTGAACCTCGTGCTGGCGCTGCTGCTCGCGCTTGCCGTCCGCAACCATTTCCGCGGCGCGTAGGGCGCGCAGGGCTCGTCCTCGCGATTGCCGCTTCCGTGCGGCGGCGTTCCGCCCTACACACGGGGCCATGCCCCATTCCGCCGACGACACCCGCACGCGCCGCTACGGCTGGCGCGATCCCCGGCCCGGCGCCGCCGCCGCGCAGCGCATGAGCGGCCTCGACTACATGACCGCCATGATGAAGGGCGAGATCGCCGCCGGCCCGATCATGGACACGCTCGCGTTCCGCCTGGCCGCGGTCGGCGACGGCTTCGCGGCGTTCGAATGCGAGCCCAAGGAATTCGCCTACAACGCGCTCGGCTCCGTCCATGGCGGGCTTCCCGCCACGCTGATCGACAGCGCCGCGAGCTGCGCGGTGCACACGAAACTGCCCGCCGGCACCGGCTACACGACGGTCAATCTCGCGGTCGACATGATCAAGCCGATCACCGAGGCGGCCGGCACGCTGCGCTGCGAGGGCCGCGTCGTGCGCGCCGGCAATCGCATCGCCGTGGCCGACGCGGAGCTCAAGGGCGCCGACGGCACGCTCTACGCGCGCGGCTCGGCCACCTGCCTGATCCTGCCGCCGCCGAAGCGCCCGGGCTAGCGTCGCCCGGCCGCGGCATTGGCCGCGCCGTCAGCGCGGGTCGCGCGGCGCGCTCGCGCGCATCCGGTCGGTGGCGCCCCGGTCCACGGCCAGCCGGCCGCGATCGACCACGACGCCGTAGTCGCGCTCGGCGCCGTCGGGCGAAACCTTGCCGTCCTTGAGATCGCGGTCGATCGCGTCGAGGTCGCGCCGGCGCGGATCGCCGTAACCGCCGGCGCCCGGCAATTCCATCCGCAGCAGATCGCCCGCGGCGAGCGTGTCGAGCCCTTTCGACTTGAGCCGGCGCTCGCCGGGGGCCGCGGGATTGAGGATCAGCGCGCCCTTGCGCCCGGTGAGGCCGCCGAACAGGCCCTGCGGCGCGAATTTGTGGCGGTCGGAATAGCGCGCGAAGCTGACGCGGTCGGCGAGGATGCGGACGTCGCGGCGGATCGCGAGGCTGCCGCGCGTGGTGCCGGCCCCGCCGGAATCCGGAATGAACTCGTAGCGCTCGATGCGCACCGGGAAGCGCAGCTCGGCCGCCTCGGCGGGCGTGTTCATGAAGCGCGGCAGATGGCTGTCCTGCCCGTCGGCGCCGTCCTGCTTCGGCCGCGCGCCGTTGCCGCCGCCCTGGATGTCGGTGAAGATGAACGGCCGGCCGCTCGCCGGATCCTTGCCCCCGAAGCCGCAGGTCGTGATCTGGCCGTGCGAGCCGGCGGTGACGCGGTCCGGCACGATCTTGGAGAGCGACGCGAACATCGCCTCGGCGATCTTCTGCGAGGCGTTGGTGCGCGCGGCCACGGCGCCGGGCGGCAACGGATGCGCGATCGTGCCCGGCTTGGTGAGGACCTCGATCGGGCGGTAGCAGCCGGAATTGGCCGGCGCATGCGGATCGACCACCGCCATCATCACGTAATAGACCGCGGCATGGGTGTTCGCGATCGTGGAGTTGGTGTTGCCCTCGGCCTGCGGATCGCAGCCGGTGAGATCGACGACGGCGCGATCGCCCTTGATCGCGATCTTCACCTTGATCCGGATCGGCCGGTCGCCGATGCCGTCGTCGTCGATGAAATCCTCGCCCTCGACCGTGGCGTCGGGCAGCGCCAGCAATCCCTGGCGCATGCGGCGCTCCGAATAGTCGAGCAGATCCCGGCAGGCGCGCTGCATCGTGCTCTTGCCGTAGCGGGCGAAAAGGGCCGCCAGCCGCTTGGTTCCGACCATCAGCGAGCTGATCTGCGCGCGGATGTCGCCCAACGTGCGCTCGGGCAGGCGGATCTGGTTGGCGATGATGCCGATGATCTCCTTGTCCTCGACGCCGCGCTTCATCACCTTGACGAAGGGCAGGCGCAGGCCTTCGAGGTAGATCTCGCGGATGCCGCCCGCGACCCCGCCGGCGGCGACGCCGCCGAGGTCCGAATGGTGGGTGATGTTGCCGACGAAGCCGATCAGCTCGCCTTTGTAGAAGGCGGGCGCGATCGCGTAGAGGTCCATGATGTGCTGGCCGCCCCGGTAGGGGTCGTTCATCAGGATCACGTCGCCGGGCGCGAGGTCTTTCGGCCGGTATTCCTTCACCAGCTCGCGCATGGTGATCTCGAAGCCGGCGAGGAGGCTCGGCGTGTGATGCGCCTGCGCGACGGTCTGGCCCTTCGCGTCGGTGACGACGCAGGAAATGTCCTTGATCTCGGTGATGATCGTGGAGCGCCCGGTGCGCACCAGCGTGTAGCCCATCTCGTCCGCCACCTGCTCGAGCGCGTAGCGGATCACCTGCATCGTGACGATATCGGTCACCGGCGTGCCCTCCCTGCCTTCCGCAGCGGGATGAATAGTCCGAGGTCGCCGCTGACTTCCGCCGCGAAGCCCGGCGGAACCAGCGTGGCCGAGGTCGCCTCTTCGATCACCGCCGGGCCCTTGACGCGCATGCCGTGGCGCAGCGCCTCGCGCCGATAGACGGCCGACGGCACCCACCCGCGCTCCTCGAAATAGACCGGCCGGCGGCCGACCCGGGCCGCGGCGGGGTCCGGGCCGGCCTTGGCCGTGCGCGGCAGCGCCACCGGCGCGTTGAGGCCCTCCGCGCTCAGCCGCAGATTGACGATCTCGATCGGCTCGCCGTCGTAGAAGAACGCGTAGCGCGAGCGGTATTGCCGGCTGAATTCGGCGAGCAGGGCCTTCAGCCCGGCGCGATCCAGCGCCCGGCCCTGAACGGGCAGCGCCAGCAGCAGCTCGTAGGTCTGGCCGAAAACCTTGAGGTCGGCCATGCGCGTCAGGCGCATGCGCTCCGGCCGGTAGCCCTGCGCCGCGAGCTCTTCGCGGCCCGCGCGCTCCATCTCCTGGAAGCGCCGCTCGAGCGCCGCGAGATCGGCCTTCTCGGCGACGACGCCGCCGACCGCGGAGACGTAGTCGTGCCGCATCTCGGTGATCAGCAGGCCGATGGCCGAGAACGTTCCCGGCAGCGGCGGGATGACGACTTCGGCCATGCCGAGATCGCGGGCCATGTCCACCGCGTGGGTGCCGGCCGCGCCGCCGAACGAGAGCAGCGAGAAATCGCGCACGTCGATCCCGCGCTGGATCGTGACCGTCGCGATGCCCTTGACCATGTTGGCGTTGACCACGCGGACGATGCCGAGCGCCGCTTCCTCCGCAGTCGTGCCGAGCTTGTCCGCGATCGCGGCGACGGCGGTGCGCGCCGCGGCGCGATCGAGCGTCATCTGGCCGGCGTTGAAATTGTCGGGATTGAGCCGGCCCAGCACGACGTTGGCGTCGGTGACCGTGGCCTCGACGCCGCCGCGGCCGTAGGAGGCCGGGCCCGGCTCGGCGCCGGCCGAGTGCGGCCCGACGTTGAGCGCGCCGCCGCGGTCGATCCACGCGATCGAGCCGCCGCCCGCGCCGATGATGTGCAGGTCGATGATCGGGATCTTGACCGGCAATCCCTGGAAATCGCCCTCGGTCGTGACGCGCGACACGCCGCCCTCGACCAGGCCGATGTCGAACGAGGTGCCGCCCATGTCGACCGAGACGACGCGCAGGCGCTTGTGGCGCCGGCCGTAAAACGCGGCCGCCACCACGCCGCCGGCCGGCCCCGAATTGACCGTGGTGACCGCGAGCCGCTTCGCGTGCTCGGCCGAGGTCGAGCCGCCGTTCGCCTGGATGATCGAGAGGCGCGCGCCGCCGGCCTCCTGGCGGATGCGTTCCTGGAGCCGGGCCAGGTATTTCCGCATCACCGGCGCGAGATACGCGTTCATCACGGTGGTATTGGCGCGCTCGTATTCGCGGTATTCGGGGCTCACCTCGCAGGACAGGCTCAGCGGGAGGCCCGGCAGACGCGCGGCGAGCATCTCCGCGGCGCGCCGCTCGTGCGCCGGATTGAGGAACGAGAACAGGAAGCAGATCGCGACCGCCTCCACGCCGGCGGCGGCGAACGCGGCCGCGGCGGCCTCGACGGAGGCTTCGTCGAGCGGTGTGAGGACCGTGCCGGCGGCATCGACCCGCTCGACGGCTTCGAGGCAGAGGCGGCGCGGCACGAGCGGCGGCGGCCGGTCCACGGTGAAGTCGTAGAGGCCCTCTTTCGGCCGCATCACGCGGCCGATTTCGAGCAGGTCGCGGAACCCGGCCGTGACGAGCAGGCCCACCCTGGCGCCGGTGCGCTCGATCAGCGCGTTGGTGCCGGTGGTCGAGCCGTGGACGACCTCCTCGATCGCGTCGAGCCGGATGCCGGCGGCCTCGGCGACGGCCTGAATGCCGTTCATCACCCCGTCGGCGCGGTTCGACGGCGTGGTCGGGACCTTGATCGCGACCAGGCGCGCGCCCTTGCCGTCGGTCAGAACCACGTCGGTGAAGGTGCCACCGACATCGACGGCGACGCGATAGCGCATGGTACTCATCGTCCGTTGCAACTCCCTGTCTTCGCGCCGGCGTCCGGCGTCAAGCCGCCTGCCCTTCGCGCAGCCCGTGCCGCGGCCGCATCGCGCCGGTGAGATCGCGCACGCGGGCCACGCCTTTGCGCCGGCAGAATGCCTCGATGCCGTCGATGACGTCGAGCATCGCCGTTGCATGGATGAAATTCTGGGTTCCCACTTGCACGGCGGCGCAGCCGACCATCAGGTATTCGAGCGCATCCCGCGCCGTGGCGATGCCGCCGCTGCCGATCACGGGAATCTTGACCGCGCGCGCCACCTGCCACGCCATGCGCAGGATCACGGGCCGCATGCACGAGCCGGTCATGCCGCCGGTGATGTTGCCGAGCGCCGGCTGGAAATTCTCGACGTCCACGGCCATGCCGAGCATGCCGTTGGCGCAGGTGACCGCGTCGGCGCCCGCGTCTTCGACCGCCTGGGCCACCGCCGCGATGTCGGTGACGTTCGGCGTGAGCTTGGCCCAAACCGGGCGGTCGGTGCTCGCCTTCATTCGCCGGATGACGCGCGCGCTCGCCTCGGGATCCATGCCGAACGCCTTGCCGTCCGACTCGAGGTTCGGGCACGAGATGTTCGCCTCGATGACCGCCACTCCGGGCGCGCTGAGCTTGGCCGTGATCGCGCCGAACGCATCGACCGTGGGCGCCGAAACGCTGCACACGAGCGGCGTGTCGAAGCTGCGATAGTGCGGCAGGATCTCGGCGATGTAGTAGTCGGGGCCCTGCGAGGGGATGCCGATCGCCATCAGCGATCCGTCCTTGTATTCCACCATGCGCGGCGGCGGACAGCCTTCGCGCCGATCGGGCGTGACCGTCTTGGTGACGATGGCGCCGATGCGGTTGAGGTCCATCACCCGCGCGAGGCCTTCAGCCATCGTGCCCGAGCCCGGCATGACCGGATTCTTGAGCGCGACGCCGCCGATCCGGACGCTCATGTCGACCATGCGATCGCCTCCTGAAGATCGAACACCGGCCCGTCCCAGCACACGCGCCGATAGCTCGTGCCGCCCTCGTCGTTGCGGAACGAGCCCACGCACGCGAAGCACATGCCGTTGCCGCAGCCCATCGGCTGCTCCATCGCCACTTCGCCGCCGATCCCGTATTCCGCGCCCAGGCGCTGCAGCAGGCGCAGCAGCCGGTTGGACCCGCAGGTGACGAAGAAATCGCCGCCGTCCCGCTCGACGAGCGACCGCACCCGGCGCTCCACCGCCGCGGCGTCGCTCGTCCCTTCGCTGTCGGTGACGGCGACGACCTCGGCGCCGACCGAGCGCAGATAGTCCGCCGACATGACGTGCTCCGGGCTGCGCGCGCTCAGGATCGCCGTGGTGCGGATGCCGAGCCGCCCCGCGCTCTCGGCTACCGGCGCCAGCGTGGCGAGGCCGACGCCGCGCGCGACCTGGACGATGTGCTTGCGATCGGCGCCGAGGCGGAAGCCGCGCCCGAGCGGACCGAACACGTTGAGCTCGTCGCCGGGGGCGAGCGTGGCCAGGGTCGTCGTGCCGCGGCCGACGATCTTGTAGAGGAATTCGAGCCGCCCCTGAGCCTTGTCGATGCGGTAGACGCTCATCGGCCGGCGGAAGAACGGCGCGTTCTCGCCGATGACGGGGCAAAGCAGGTGGAAGAACTGGCCCGGCGCGGCGCGGGCGGCGCCGTGGGCGGCATCGACGATCAGATGCTTGTACGTGTCGTTGACCCAGTCGTTGTGCAGCACCCGGCAAAGCGTCTCGGCCACCGGCCATTGCGACGGCGCGCCGTCTGCCGCTTCGCCCGCTGCCGGTGCGCTCCCGCCCGCCGACGTGATTGCCAAGGCCGCCCTATCCCCCGTTCAGACTCGATCCGGCGGGCCCGTCGGCGCTGCCCGGACACTCCGTCCCGCGATGCAGCTCATCGCCGATGCCCACCGCTCGAAAACTACCCGGCCACCGGGCAATGACGTTGATTCAGATCAATCCGCAACGCTTTCGGCGATGGATCGGCAGCGAATGGCCGATCGGCCGCGTGCCGCGCTAGACGGGTGCGCGCGCGAGTTCTTTCAACACCCAGTCGCGGAACGCCGCGATGCGGCGGTCGCCGGCGCGGCCATCGGGATAGACGAAATAGAACGCGCCGCCCGAGGGCATGTCGATCGAGAACGGCGTCACGAGCCGGCGCTGCTTCAGCTCGCGCGCGATGAACTTGCGGTCGGAAATCGCGATGCCGTTGCCGTCGATCGCCGCCTGGATCACCGCCGTCGTGTCCGACAGCGTCTGCCCCGACTCGGGATCGACGCCCACGGCCCCCGCCGCCAGCAGCCACATGCGCCAGGCCTCGGATGTGGGCTCGGCATGCAGCAGCGTGAAGCGCTTGAGGTCGTTGGGCGACTTGAGCCGCCCCTGGCGCGCCAGCCCGGGCGCGCAGACCGGGACGTAGTCGAGCGACATCAGCCGGTGCGCGGTCAATCCCGGCCACGCGCCCTTGCCGAAGCGCACGGCGCAATCGACGCCGTCGGTGGCGAAATCGGCCATCCGCGTCGTGCTGATCAGACGCACGGTGAGGCCGGGATGCGCGGCCTCGAAGCGCGCGAGCCGCGGCAACAGCCAGCGCGCGCCGAACAGCGGCGTGACGCTGGCGGTGAGCGGACGGTTCGCCTCGGCGGCGAGCCGCCGCGTCGCCTCGCGCAGGATCGCGATGGCGTCGGCCACCGCCGCGGCGTAGGCGCGCCCGGCCGGGGTCAGGCGCACCTTGCGCGTAAGGCGCTCGAACAGCACGAGGCCGAGCTGCGCCTCGAGCGCCTTGATGCGGTGGCTGACCGCCGAGGCGGTGAGATGCAGTTCCGCCGCCGCGGCGGCGAAGGAGAGCCGCCGGGCGGCGGCGTCGAAGACGCGCAGGGCGTCGAGGGGAGGAAGGTCGGCCATGGTTGAACCCGGCTCATCTATAGCGCGAGAAGCGATCGTTTGTCGCCTGTGACGGCCGTCACTACGTTTTTGCCGGAGATGACGGAATATCGGCGCCGGGGCTCGACAGGCCGAACGCTGAATTCCGCTCATCCGATAGCACGGAGACCTGCCATGTCCCTGATTCCCGCCCTCCCCCGCTCCGACGCCCGCCCGCTGTCCGCGGTCGGCCTCGACGGCGCCACGCCCGCCATCCGCCGCACCGAGGACGGCCGCATCGACTTCGACCACTATCTGCTGCGCGCGCGTGCGCTGCGCGCCCGGTCTTACGCCGGGGTGCTCGGCGCGATCGCGCGCGCAGGCCGGCGCCTCGTCGCCCGCGTGCTGGAAGGCCTGCGCGAGCGCCGTGCCCGCAGGCGCGCGCTCGCCGAGCTGCGGAGCCTCGACGACCGCGCCTTGCGCGACATGGGCCTGAACCGGGCCGGCATCCTCTTCGCGGTCGATCACGGCCGCGAGGACCTGCCCGCGCCGGCGAACGCCAACGACAAGCCGACGCGGTCGGTGGCCTGAACCCGGTCCTCCCGGGCTTGGCAGCGGCGGCGGGCATGGCTAGGACATCGCCATGCCTGCCGCCGCCCCGCCGAGCCTCCGCAGCCGCACCGCGCGGTGGGCCGAATCCGGCGCCCGCGCGACATGAGCGCCGAAAAGCCACCGGCCACGCGCGACGAACCCGTGCACCTGGCGCATGCGATTTCGCTGCACCCCGTAATAATCTCGATCAAGTTCCCGACGCACCGGACGCTCCACCTGATGCCGGCGGATTTTCCGGCGCCGGTTTGCTTTCTCCAGGGCCTCAGCTGGAGCCTGGAGCCGGCCCACGTCGCCGAATTGCTGCGCGAGCAACGCGCCGCGCATCTGCGCCGGCGGCCGCAGGACCGCTTCATCTATCTCTGCAACGACCCCGGCGAGCTTCCGATCGCCGAGGCGGCCGGCTTGGATGCCGTGTTGGCGCCGCACAACGCGTTCGTCGACGAACGGCGCTACCCGCTGCTGGCCGGACAACCGGTGGAATTCGACGCCGTGCTGAATGCGGCCTTCCATCCGTGGAAGCGCCACGAACTGGCGGCCGAAATTCCCCGCCTCGCCCTGATCGGCTACTTCCACGACAGGCCGTTCGACGCGACGGACCCCTACTATCGCCAGCTCCGCGCGACGTTTCCGAACGGACGCTTCTGCAACGAGACGCCGGAGGCGGGCCTGCGCGCGCTCAAGACCGCGGAGATCAACGTCATCCTGAACCGCGCGCGTGTCGGGCTCTCGCTCTCCGCGATCGAAGGCGGCAACGTGGCGTCCATGGAGTACATGCTGGCGGGCCTGCCCGTGGTGAGCACTCCGAGCAAGGGTGGCCGGGATTATTTCTTCGATGCGGAGTACTGCGCCATCGTTCCGCCGGATCCGCGGGCGATTCGAGACGCCGCCGAGGCCCTCGCCGCGCGGGAGATCCCCCGCGACTACATCCGCGGACGGGCCATCGCGCGCGCGACGCGCGAACGCGGGCGATTCGTCGATTTCGTGCAGCGCCTCTACGACGAGGCGGGCGTCTCTCGATCGTTCGCGAGCGAATGGGAAACTGCGTTCGCGCACCGGCTGTTCCGCCCGCAACCGGTGCACCGGTTCTGGGCCGAGCTGCGCGCGAGGATAGCGCGGCCTGCGGTAGCCGACGTCCGCCCCTAGCGCGGCCGTGCCAGCGCGAGCGATTGGCAGGCCAGGTTTTCCTCGCTAAGGAAGCGGCGCCATGCCCGACGTTTCAGCCGAAGCACGCCGCCGCACCGCGCGGTGGGCCGATCCCGCCCCGCTCGCCGTGGCGCGGCGCGCGCAGAGCGGCCTCGACTTCTTCCGCGCGATCGCGGCCGGCGCCCTGCCGCAGCCGCCGATCTACGACCTGCTCGGCTTCCGCTTGGTGGCGGCCGACCCCGGCCGCGCGCGCTTCGAAGGCGGGACCGGCGAGCACCTGCTCAATCCGTTCGGCACGGTGCATGGCGGCTATGCGGCGACGCTGCTCGATTCGGCCTGCGGCGTCGGCCTGCAATCGACGCTGCCGCAGGGGCGCGGCACCGCCACGATCCGCCTCGAGATCTCGTATCTGCGCCCGATCCTGCCCGCGATGGGCCGCGTGACCTGCGTCTCGTCTCTCATCCATGCCGGCGAGCAGGTCGCCTGGTCCGAAGCCGACGTGCTCGGCCCCGACGGCAAGGTGCTGGCGCGCGGGCGCGGCTGCTTCGCCGTCTTCCCGACCGAAGCCGGGCCCTGGAGCGGCGACGCGCGGCCCGACATTCCGGCGCCCGTCTACGAGACGCGCGAGATCGCGTGGGACGATCCCGCGATCCTCCAGGCCGCGGCGCGGCGCATGACGGGATTCGAATTCATCGCCGCCCAGGCCGACGGAGCGCTGCCGCTTGCCTCGATCCACAAGAGCGTGAACTACGCTCCGGTCCTCGCAGAGCGCGGCCGCGCCGTCTATCGCTGCAGGCCCGAGACCTGCCACTACAACCCGATGGGCGGCGTGCATGGCGGCCTGGCCGCGATCCTCGTCGATACCGCCACCGGCGCCGCGATCCAGAGCGCGCAGGAGAAGGGGCGCGGCGGCACCGCGGTGACGCTCGCGGTCGATTATTTCCGCCCGATCACGCGCGACACCGGCGATCTGCTCGCCGAGGGCCGGCTGGTGCGCGCGGGCAGCCGCATCGGCATCGCCGACGCCGAGGTGAAAGACGCGAAGGGAACGGTTTACGCGCGCGGATCGGCGACCTATCTCAGCTTCGCGTTGAACGGGAGCGATGCGTGAGCACCGCGGCATCCAGCCTCGCGATCACGCCGGCCCGCGGCGACGACGACATGGCCGCGGTGGCGCGGCTGTTCCGCGAGTATCAGATCTCGATCGGCACCGACCTCTGCTTCCAGGGCTTCGAGGAAGAGCTGAAGACCCTGCCCGGCGCCTATGCGCCGCCGCGCGGCGATATTCTGGTGGCGCGCGCGGGCCGCGCCGCGGCCGGCGTCGTCGCGCTGCGGCCCCTGGCGAACTACGGCGGCGCGCGGCTCACCTGCGGCGGCGCGGGCCTCTCCGGCGCGGCCGGGGACACGTGCGAGATGAAGCGCCTCTACGTGCGCCCCGCCTTCCGCGCGGCCAAGCTCGGCCGTCGCCTGGCCGAGCGCGCGATCGACGAGGCGCGGCAGCGCGGCTATCGCAGCCTCGTGCTCGACACGCTGAAGGAGATGGCCGCCGCCCAGGCGCTCTACCGCGCGCTCGGCTTCGCCGAGATCGAGGCCTATTACGACAACCCGCTCGAGGGCGTGCGCTACTTCCGGCTGGCGCTGTAGCGCGTCACTCGCCCCTCTTGCCACCAAAGGGAATGATTGCGAAGAGGTGGGGCGCACCCGCGTAGGGGCGGGTCCCCGACCCGCCCGTGGTGCCGCAACACCGAATCACGCATGCCCCGCAAGGCGCTGGCGGGCGGGTCGGGGACCCGCCCCTACCCGGCAACGGGGAGCAGGAGTCCCGAATGAAAACATACAAGGTCGCCGTGATCCCCGGCGACGGCATCGGCAAGGAAGTCGTGCCCGAAGGGCAGCGGGTGCTGGAGGCGGCGGCGCGCAAGCACGGCTTCGCCCTCGACTGGCACCATTTCGACTGGAGCTGCGACCGCTACCTCAAGAGCGGCGAATTCATGCCCAAGGACGGCATCGACCGGCTGCGCGGCTTCGACGCGATCTACCTGGGCGCGGTCGGTTGGCCCGGCATTCCCGACCACGTCTCGCTGTGGGGGCTGCTGATCCCGATCCGGCGCAGCTTCGAGCAATACGTGAATCTCAGGCCCGTGCGCCTGCTGCAGGGCGTGCCCTGCCCGCTCGCCGGCAAGAAGCCCGGCGACATCGACTACTGGATCGTGCGCGAGAACTGCGAGGGCGAGTATTCGAACGTCGGCGGCCGCATGTACGACGGCACCGAGGCCGAGATGGCGATGCAGCAGAGCATCTTCACGCGGCGCGGCACCGACCGCGTGCTGCGCTACGCGTTCGATCTGGCGCAGTCGCGCCCCAAGAAGCGCCTGACCTCGGCGACGAAATCCAACGGCATCATCCACACGATGCCCTATTGGGACGAGCGCGTGAAAGCGATCGCGGCCGAGTATCCCGAGGTCAAGGTCGACGTGTACCACATCGACATCCTGTGCGCGCATTTCGTGCGCTTCCCCGAGCGCTTCGACGTCGTCGTCGGCAGCAACCTGTTCGGCGACATCCTCTCCGACCTCGGCCCGGCCACGACCGGCACGATCGCGATCGCGCCCGGCGCCAATCTCAATCCCGAGAAGAAGCATCCTTCGATGTTCGAGCCCGTGCACGGCTCGGCGCCCGACATCTACGGCAAGAAGATCGCGAACCCGATCGGCCAGATCTGGTCGGGCGCGATGATGCTCGATCATTTCGGCGAGGCGAAAGCCGCGGCCGCGATCGTGCGCGCGATCGAGGACGTGGTGGGCGGCGGCGGCCCGCGCACGCCCGACATGGGCGGCCAGGCCTCGACCGGCGATCTGGGTGCGGCGATCGCGGCGCAAGTGCGATGAGCGCCCCCGCCCGCACGCTTCCCGGCTACGACCTCTGGCTCGAGGACTTCAAGCCGGGCGACGCCTTCGAGACCGAAGGCATCACCGTCACCGACTCGATGATCATCGACTTCTCGCTGCAGTGGGACCCGCAATCGTCGCACATGAACGTGCACGCCAAGCGCACCGAGATGCTCGGCGGGCTCATGGCGAGCGGCTTCCTCACGCTCTGCATCACGTTCCGCTCGTTCCTCGGCAGCGGCATCCTCGACGCCTCGAACCTCGCGAGCCCCGGCTTCGACAAGCTGCGCTGGCTGAAGCCGGTGCGCCCGGGCGATACGCTGCGCGTCGTCTCGCGCGTGATCTCGGCGACGCCCTCGCGCTCCAAGCCGGACCGCGGTGCGCTGCTGATGTCGCACGAGACCTACAACCAGGCGGGCGAGATGGTGCTGTCGTGCGAATGCGCGCATTTCCTGCGCCGGCGGCCGGGCACGTTTCCGGCCGCCTGAACGAGAGCGGGCGGCTGCGCCGGGCCGTCAATCCTTCTCTTTCGGCATCGGCTTGTAGTCCTTCGGGATCGCGAACAACTTCGCGTCGACGGGGCCGATCTTGAGGTTCCTGAGCTCCGAGGCGACCTTCAGCTTCTTGCCCTCTTCTTCGGCGACGCCGTCCATCTTCACCTGGATGTTTTCTTTCGTCGTCCAGACGAAGCCCTTGAACGCGCGGCCGTCGGTGCCCTTGCCGTCCACGCTCCACTTGGTCGTGGCGACGCCGGCGATCGTCTCCTCGCCGGCCTTGGTCACGTCCCAGGTGCCGCTGGCGATCGGGTTGTTCGCCTCGCCCTCGGGCAGGTCCTCGGTCTGGAACAGCTTCGACTTCGCGATCAGCACCGTCATCTTCTTCGCCGGACGGTCCATGATCACCGTCATGCTCTGGCCCTGGTGGCTCACGTCCACCCGGATCCTGTCCTTCGTGTGCCAGATCTTCGAGGCGGAATCGGGCTGGCCCTCGGTCTTGGACACCGCGTCGGCGACGTAATCGGCGGTGGGATTCTGCCTCGGATCGGCCTGCGCGGGCGCCGCGAGCGCGAATGCGGCCGCCGCGGCGAGCATCGGGAGCGACTTCATGGTACGGCCTCTCGTGGCTGGATGGGCGCGGAGCCGCCGCGCGGCGCCGCAGGTAATACTACGCAGCCGACGCTAGGAATGTTCCGCAAGCCGGGCAAGGCGGCCGGGCCGCGGCGGCGATCACTTCCGCTTGTCTTCGAGCAGACCGTAATCCGCCGGCACGCGGAAGACGGCTTCGTCGAGCGGGCCGATCTTGATCTCGCTCGCGATCATCGTCAGCCGCCGCTTGCGCCGGCCCTGCGTGACCTCGCCGTCGAGCTTGAGGAGGACGCGCTCGGCCGAGAGCCACGCGAATCCCCTGAACTCCTGGCCCTGCGCGGTCTTGGCCTCGACGCGGTACTTCGCGGCCTTGTGCCCGGCCACCTCTTCCTCGCCCACGCGCTCGCGCTTGGTATCCGCGCGGCCGACTCCGAGGTCGAACTCGGGCTGCACCAGCGCGGCCTTCCGGTAGCGCTTCTGCTGCGGATAGAGCACGAACACCGCCGCCGCCTCGTGATCGACGACGACGATCTCCTCGCGGTCGCCGATCTTGTAGTCGAGCCGCTGGCGCTTGGCGGTGTGGGCGATCCGGTGCGAAAGCGTCTCGCCGCGGCCGTCGGTGAACGACAGAACCGCGCTGTAGTCGGCCGTGGGCGGACCCCATGCCTCGGCGGCGGCGGCGGCCGGAAAGAGGAACGCGGCAACGACGATGACGATTCGCAGCATGGAATCCGGGCCGTTCTGGGTGCCCGCAAGATAGGTGCAAACGGCGTCGTTGCCTGCCCGCGATTTGCGGCCAAGCGCCGCATCGCCCGCACCGCGCGCGCGTTGACCCTGCCCGGCCCGGTTCCTAAACTCCGCGCGCTTTTGCACCGCACCATCAGGGCACGACGATGACCGCAGCCGTCGCCCGGCCGGCCGCGAGGCCGGCCGTTCCTCATTTCTCTTCAGGCCCTTGCGCCAAGCGGCCGGGCTGGTCGCTCGACGCGCTCAAGGGCGCCCTCGTCGGCCGCTCGCACCGCGCCAGCGAGGGCAAGGCGCGGATCGCCGAAGTGCTCGACCGCAGCCGCGCGATCCTCGGCATCCCCAAGGATTGGCGCATCGGCATCGTCCCCGCCTCGGACACCGGCGCGGTCGAGATGGCGCTGTGGTCTCTGCTCGGCGCGCGCGGCCTCGACATCCTCGCCTGGGAGAGCTTCGGCGCCGGCTGGGTCACCGACGTGACCAAGCAGCTGAAGCTCAAGGACGTCCGCCACATGGAGGCGCCCTATGGCGAACTGCCCGACCTCGCCAAGGTCGATTGCGATCGCGACGTCGTCTTCACCTGGAACGGCACCACCTCGGGCGTGCGCGTGCCCAACGGCGACTGGATCAGGGCCGATCGCAAGGGCCTGACGATCTGCGACGCCACCTCGGCCGTGTTCGCGATGGACCTGCCGTGGCAGAAGCTCGATGTCGTCACCTGGTCCTGGCAGAAGGTGCTCGGCGGCGAGGCCGCGCACGGCATGCTCGTGCTCTCGCCGCGCGCGATCGAGCGGCTCGAGAGCTACACGCCCGCCTGGCCGATGCCGAAGATCTTCCGCATGACCAGCAAGGGCAAGTTCAACGAGGCGATCTTCAAGGGCGAAACGATCAACACGCCGTCGATGCTCTGCGTCGAGGACCAGATCGACGCCTTGAAATGGGCCGAGGGCGCCGGCGGCCTCAAGGGCCTGATCGCGCGCTCGGAAGGCAATCTCGCCGCGATCGGCGAATGGGTGAAGCGCGCCGGCTGGGCCGGTTTCCTCGCCCGCGATCCGGCCGTGCGCTCTTGCACCTCGATCTGCCTCAAATTCGCCGACCGCGCCGTGGCGGCCGAGCCGCCGGCGGCGCAGGCGGAGCTCGCGAAGAAGATCGCGAGCCTGCTCGCCAAGGAGAAAGTCGCCTACGACATCGGCTTCTATCGCGATGCGCCGCCGGGCCTGCGCATCTGGGGCGGCGCCACGGTCGAAACCGCCGACATCAAGGCGCTGCTGCCCTGGCTCGACTGGGCCTTCGCCGAAGCGAAAACGGCCGCCAAAGCGGCGGCGTGAGGCAGGGGGCGGAACGGCGGATGTCGGACGTCGCTGCGATGCCGGGAGGCGCCTACGAATGCGGGCGATGGCGAGGTAGTCGCGGCGCCTGAGCGCGCCCGTTCGCTTCCCCTTCGCCACCCGACAGCCCGAGACGAGCCATGCCCAAAGTCCTCATTTCCGATGCCATGAGCCCCCGCGCCGCCGAGATCTTCCGCGAGCGCGGCATCGACGTCGACGTCAAGACCGGCTTGAAGCCGGACCAGCTCAAGGCCGCCATCGGCGAATACGACGGCCTCGCCATCCGGTCCTCGACCAAGGTGACGGCCGACATCCTCGCCGGCGCCGCGAAGCTCAAGGTCGTCGGCCGCGCCGGCATCGGCGTCGACAACGGCGACGTCGACGCCGCCACCGCGCGCGGCGTGCTGGTGATGAATACGCCGTTCGGCAACTCGGTGACGACCGCCGAGCACACGATCGCGATGATCTTCGCGCTCGCGCGCCAGATCCCCGAGGCCGACCGCTCGACGCAGGCCGGCAAGTGGGAGAAGAACCGCTTCATGGGCGTCGAGATCACCGGCAAGACGCTCGGCATCATCGGCTGCGGCAACATCGGCACCATCGTCGCCGACCGTGCGAAGGGCCTGAAGATGCGCGTCGTCGCGTTCGATCCGTTCCTCTCGCCGGGCCGCGCGCAGCAGCTCGAGATCGAGAAGGTGGAGCTCGACGAGCTGTTCGCGCGCGCCGATTTCATCACGCTGCACACGCCGCTCACCGACGGCACGCGCGGCATCGTCGGCAAGGACAGCATCGCGAAGATGAAGACCGGCGTGCGCATCGTGAACTGCGCGCGCGGCGGCCTCGTCGCCGAGGCCGATCTCAAGGCCGCGCTCGATTCGGGCAAGGTGGCCGGCGCCGCGCTCGACGTGTTCGAGGTCGAGCCCGCCAAGACCAACGTGCTGTTCGGCTCCGACAAGGTCGTGTGCACGCCGCATCTCGGCGCGTCCACCGAGGAGGCGCAGGAGAACGTCGCGATCCAGGTCGCCGAGCAGATCGCCGACTATCTGCTGAACGGCACCGTCACCAATCCGATCAACATGGCCGCCGTCTCGGCCGAGGAAGCGCCGAAGCTGCGCCCCTATCTCAAGCTTGCCGAACAGCTCGGCAGCTTCGCGGGGCAGATCGCCGAATCGGCGATCCGCGGCGTGCACATCGAATACGAAGGCCAGGCGGCCGATCTCAACACCAGGCCGCTGACCGCCGCGATCCTGAACGGCCTCCTGAAGCCGCTCTACGAGGGCGTCAACCTCGTCAACGCGCCGTTCTTCGCGAAAGAGCGCGACATCGCCGTCACCGAAGAGAAGCGCCCGCAGGTGACCGACTATCAGGCGATGATCAAGATCACGGTGAAGAAGGAGAACCGCGACCGCGCGGTCGTCGGCACGATCATCGGCGGCGACCGGCCGCGCCTCGTCGAGATCGAGGGCATCCGCGTCGAGGCCGAACTGCGCGATCACATGCTGCTGGTCCGCAACATCGACCGGCCCGGCATGGTCGGCAATCTCGGCAAGACGCTCGGCGACGCCGGCATCAACATCGCGACGTTCTTCCTCGGCCGCCAGGCGCCCGGCGGCGAGGCGATCGCGCTGCTCGCGATCGACGCGCCGGCCAGCGACCTCGTCATCATGAACATCTGCGCGCTGCCCAACGTCACGCAGGTGAAGTCGCTGAAGTTCTGAGCGGCCGTCGCGCCTCAGAATAGCGCCGGATCGACCACCGGCCGTCCGCGCGGCGCGGCCGCCGCCGGCGGATCGCAGCGCAGATACCGGCCGCGGCCGGGCGCGCCGAGCGGCTCGCCGTTTCGCATGACCGTCTCGCCGCGCGACAGCACCAGCGTCGGCCAGCCGCGCACGCGGAGGCCTTCGTAGGGCGTGTAGTCGGCGGCGTGGTGGAGCATGGCGTTGGCGATCGTCACCTCGCGCTCGGTGTCCCACAGCACGAGATCGGCGTCGGCGCCGATCGCGATCGTGCCCTTCCTCGGATAGAGGCCGTAGAGCCGGGCGGGATTCGTCGCGGTCAGCGCCACGAATTGCTGCAGCGTGATGCGGCCCTTGCCGACGCCCTCCGAGAACAAGAGCGGCAGCCGCGTCTCGACGCCGGGCACGCCGTTCGGAATCTTCGCGAAAGGCGGGTTCGGCCCGTGCAGGAACTTGCCCTTGGGCCCGGCATAGCTGAACGGCGAGTGATCGGAGGAGACGATGGTGAAGGTGCCGTTGGCGAGCCCTTCCCAGATCGCGGCCTGGTCGGCCGGCGTGCGCGGCGGCGGCGAGCACACGCACTTGGCGCCCTCGCCGCCCGGCCTGTCGAGATCGCTCTCGGTCAGCAGCAGGTATTGCGGGCACGTCTCGGCGTAGATGCGGAGCCCGCGCGACTGCGCCCAGCGGATCTGCTCGGTCGCGTCGCGGCTCGAGACGTGCACGACGAGGATCGGCACGTCGAGCAGCTCGGAGAACGCGATCGCGCGGTGCGTCGCCTCGCGCTCGACCGGCTGTGGCCGCGAGGCGGCGTGGTATTTCGGCGCGGTGCGTCCGGCGAGTTCCAGCTTCTCGGTAAGCCAGGTGATGACGTCCGAATTCTCGGCGTGGATCATCGTCATCGCGCGCTCGCGCCGCGCCAGCGCGAGGACATCGAGAATCTCGCGGTCGGCGAGCTTCAGGATGTCGTAGGTCATGTAGATCTTGAACGAGGTGTAGCCGTCGCGGATCAGCGCCGGCAGCTCCTGGCCGAGCACCTGCGGGTTCGGGTCGGAGACGATCAGGTGGAACGCGTAATCGACGACCGGCTTGCCCTCGGCGCGGCGGTGATAGTCGGCGACGGCCGCGCGCATCGACTGGCCTTTGAACTGGCACGCGAACGGGATGATCGTCGTCGTTCCGCCGCACGCGGCCGAGCGCGTGCCGGACAGGAAATCGTCGGCGAGCTGCGCGCCGTCGGGCAGCTCCTGCTCGAAATGGCAGTGGCCGTCGACGCCGCCCGGCGTGACCAGCGCGCCGCCGGCGCGAACCTCCTCGGCGCCGCCGGCGAGATCCTCGCCGAGCGCCGCGATGCGCCCGCCGCGGATGCCGATGTCGCAGCGCATCGTGTCGGCGGCGGTCGCCACCGTCGCGTCGCGGACGACGAGGTCGAACCGGGCGGCCACGCTACTTGTAGCCGAGGCGGAGGACCCAGATGTCGCCCTCGCCGGCGCCCTTGGCCGCGGTGAAGCCGGCCACGGCGAAGCCGCCGTCGGGCAGCGCCACCGCCGCGAACAGGTTCTCGTCGGCCGCGGCTTCGAACACCTTGGTCCACTGCACGGCGCCGTCGGGCCCGAGCCGCGCGAGCCAGGCTTTCTCGGTCGGGTTGCCGAGGCCGGGCTCGACGATGCTGCCGCCGGCCACGAGCAGTCCGCCGTCGGCGAGCGCCAGCACCGAATTGGCGGTCGCGGCCTTGACCGGCGTCAGCAGCCGCTCCCAGAGCGGCTCGCCCTTCGCGTCGAGGCGCATGACCCACGCGGCGCCGCCGGCCGGGCCCTTGGAGCGCGTCGTGCCCGCGGCGACGAAGCCGGTGCCGCCGTGCCGGATGACGGCGTTGAACACGTCGTAGCCGGTGCCGCCGTAGCGCTTCTCCCACAGCGTCTCGCCCTTCGCGTCCACGCGCAGCAGCCAGCCCTGGCCGTCCGCGCCGTAGGCGCCGGTGGCGATCGCGCCGCCGTCGGGCAGCGCCGCCACCGAGAACAGCGCGTCTTCCTCCGGGCCGCCGACGGTCTTCTGCCAGACGACCTTGCCGTCCTTGTCGAGGCGCAGCAGCCAGCCGTCGTATTGGCCGGCGCTCTTCACCGTGGTCGAGCCGGCGGCGACGAGGCCGCCATCGGGCATCTCGTCGATCGCGGTGAGGCCGCTCGTGCCCTTGGGGTCGCCGGCGTCGAACTCGCGCCGCCAGAGCTCGTCGGCCTTGGCGTCGAGGCGCACGACCCAGCCCGACGAGCGCGTGATCTCCTTGTCGCTGCGCGAGCCGGTCAGCACGAGGCCGCCGTCGCGCGTCGCCGTCATCGCCGTGAGCCAGTCGAAATCCGGGCTGCCGATCAGGCGCTCGCCGGTCTCCTTGCCGTCGGCGTCGAGGAACACGAGCCACACGTCGTCGCCGCCCTGGCCCTTGGAGCGCGTGCGGCCGGCGACGACGAAGCCGTCCTTGCCCCACGGCAGGATCCGCCGCGCCGCGTCGATGCGCGTGCCGCCATAGGTGCGATCCCAGACCACGGCCGGCGGCGCGGCGCGGCTTTTTTCCGCCGCCGCGACCGAGCCGCGGTCGTCCTGCACCGTGACGGGGCCGGGCTGCTCGGTGAGCACGCGGTAGCCCCAGAGCGCGGCCACGGCGAGGCCGATCGTGGCGCCTCCGGCGAACAGGGCGACGGTGACGGGACCGGTGCGTTGCTTCGGCATGCGCGGCTCAGGCCATGGGCAAAGGGCGGCGGCTTCGCGTTCGCATCCGACTGTAGCAGGACCGCGGCGCGGCCGGGTGAGGAAAAGCGCCGGCCCGCCAGGCCGCATCTCGGCGCTTCCCCGGAGCCGCGGGAAGGCTCTATGTTCCGGCCTCCGCCGCGCCATCCCCGAGCCGCCCGCACCGCATCCGCCGCCATGACCGAGGCCGAAACCACAGCGCTGCTGCCCGCGGGCCTGCGCGACATCCTTCCGCCCGACGCGGCCTTCGCGGCCGACCTCGTGCAGCGGCTGCGCGCCTGCTTCGCCGGCTACGGCTACGACTGGGTCGATCCGCCGCTGGTCGAATTCGAGGACACGCTGTTCGACGGCGCCGGCGCGGCGATGACCAACGAGACGTTCCGGCTCATGGACCCGGTCTCGCAGCGAATGATGGGGCTGCGCACCGACATCACGGTGCAGGTGGCGCGCATCGCGACCACGCGCCTCGCCAACGCGCCGCGCCCGCTGCGCCTCGCCTATGCCGGCGACGTTCTGCGCGTGAAAGGCAAGCAGCTCCGGCCCGAGCGCCAGTTCACGCAGATCGGCGCCGAGCTGATCGGCTCCGAGAGCGAGGCCGCCGACGTGGAGGCCGTGACCATGGCCATCGACGGGCTGACGCGGCTCGGCGTCGCGAAGCTCTCGGTCGATCTCACCGTGCCGGCGCTGGTGCCGCAGGTGCTGGCCGCGCTCGAGGCGCCAGCAAGGGCCGCCGCCGCCGTGCGCGCCGCGCTCGACCGGAAGGACGCCGCCGGCGTGGACGTGGCCGCGGCGCCGCTCGGCCAGGGCGCCACCGTGTTCGGGCTGTTGCTGCGCGCAGCCGGCACCGCCGAGTCGGCGCTCGACAAGCTCGCGCGCATTCCGCTGCCCGACGCCGCGCGGCGCGAGGCGGATCGGCTCGGCGCCGTCGCGCGCGCGCTCATGGCGGCGCTGCCCGGCACGGCCTTCACGATCGATCCGGTGGAAAGCCGCGGGCTCGAATACCACACCGGCGTGAGCTTCACGATCTTCCGCGCCGGCGTGCGCGGCGAGATCGGGCTCGGCGGGCGCTATCTCGCCGGGCGCGCCGGCGCCGCGCGCGCGCAGGAGCCCGGCACCGGCTTCACGCTCTATCTCGATCCGATCCTGCGCGCCCTGCCGGAGCCGAAGCACGGCGAGCGCATCTACGTGCCGTTCGGCACGCCGGCCGACGCGGCCGCGGGCCTGCGCGAGAACGGCCACCGCACCGTCGCCGGCCTGGCACCCGAGGCGAACGGGGATGCGCCCGCCGAAGCCCGCCGCCTCGGCTGCACCCATCTCTGGCACGACGGCAGGATCGTCCCGGTGGCCGGCACAGGTCCGTGAGCTTCGCCCGGTCGCTCGCGCTGGCGTCGCTGATCCTCTGCGCGGGCACGTCCGTCCGGGCGCAGGAGAGCTGGCGGGCGATCGAGATCGCACGGTTCGACGGCCTCCTGGATATCGCCGCAGCCGAACCTGGCGGCGACCGCACGATCCTGGCGAAGACCGCGGCGGGAACCTTGGAACTGTCGCTTCAGGGCGACCGCATCGCGCAGCGCCGGCCTATCGCCGCGCCGCCGCTGCCCGCCGGCACGATCCCGCACGCGCGCCAGGGAAGCGGGCGCGCCAGCATCGGCGCGGCGTTCCTCGCGGCGCCGACGCGGCGTTACCGCCACGGCGTGCTCGGCGACGACATCGAAGCCGGCGCCGTCGCCGCCTATCCGCTCGGCGCCGCCGCGCCGCGCGACGTCCGGAGCGCGCCGTTCGTCTTCGCGCTGCCGGACGATTCGGTGTTCGAGGACCTCGTGCCGCGCGTGGCCGATCTCGACGGCGACGGGCGCGACGAGATCGTGCTGGTCCGCTCGTATCTCGCGCGCGGCGCCGCGCTGGCCGTGCTCGGCGTGCGCGACGGGCGGCTCGCGATCATCGCCGAGTCGCCCGCGTTCGGACGCCCGAACCGCTGGCTCGACGTGGCGGGCATCGGCGATTTCCTCGGCCGCGGCCGCGCGAAGCCGCAGATCGCCGTCGTCGAGACGCCGCACATCGGCGGCGTGCTCGTCGTCTACGAATACGCGGGCGGGCGCCTGGTGGAGCGCCTGCGCCGGCCCGGCTACGCGACGCACGCGATCGGCTCGCCGGTGATCGGCATGGCCGCCGTGGTCGCGGGCGACGGCGCCGACGAACTGGTCGTGCCGACGCAAGACCGGCGCACGCTCGTCGCCTTGACGATGGCAGGCGGCGTGGCGCGCGAGCGGGCGCGGATCGGCCTGCCGGCGCCGGCCGCGACATCGATCCTCGCCGTCGCGCCGGAGGCCGGCCGCCGCGCCGACCTTCTGCTCGGAACGGCCGACGGGCGGCTCGTGCGGGTGCGGCGCTGAGGCCGCGCGGCACGCTTGCCTAAGAGTGCACGCTTCGCTAGCAATCGGCGCTTGGCGCGCGGCTCCGCGCGGCCCCGCGATTGGATTCCCGCATGGCAAATGTCGCAGTGATCGGCGCCCAGTGGGGCGACGAGGGCAAGGGCAAGATCGTCGACTGGCTCTCGGAGCGCGCCGACGTCGTCGTGCGCTTCCAGGGCGGGCACAATGCCGGGCACACGCTCGTCATCGGCGACAAGACGTTCAAGCTCTCGCTGCTGCCGTCGGGCGTCGTGCGGCCCGGCAAGCTCTCGGTGCTCGGCAACGGCGTCGTCGTCGATCCGTGGGCGCTGCTCGCCGAGATCGACAAGGTCCGCGCGCTGGGCGTCGACGTGAGCCCGGCCAATCTCCGCGTCGCCGACAACGCGGCGCTGATCCTGCCGCTGCACGGCGAGCTCGACCGGCTGCGCGAGGAGGCCTCGGGCGCCGCCAAGATCGGCACCACCGGCCGCGGCATCGGCCCCGCCTACGAGGACAAGGTGGGCCGCCGCGCGATCCGCGTCTGCGACCTGTTCGACGCGAAGGCGCTCGACGACAAGATCGCGCGCCTGCTCGCGCATCACAACGCGCTGCGCCGCGGGCTGGGCGCGCCCGAGATCGACCGCAAGGCGCTGTTCGCCGCGCTCGCCGAGATCGCGCCGAAGCTGCGGCCCTATGCCGAGCAGGTCTCGGCGCGTCTCAACGAGCTGCGCCGCGCCGGCATCCGCATCCTGTTCGAGGGCGCGCAGGGCACGATGCTCGACGTCGATCACGGCACCTATCCCTACGTCACCTCGTCGAACACCGTGGCCGGCGCCGCCGCGATCGGCTCCGGGCTCGGCCCGCGCGCGATCGGCTACGTGCTCGGCATCACCAAGGCCTACACGACGCGCGTCGGCAACGGGCCGTTTCCGACCGAGCAGGACAACGCGGTCGGCGAGCGCCTCGGCACGCGCGGGCACGAATTCGGCACGGTGACGGGCCGCAAGCGCCGCTGCGGCTGGTTCGACGCGGTGATGGTGCGCCAGGCAGTGCGCACCGGCGGCATCGACGGCATCGCGCTGACCAAGCTCGACGTGCTCGACGGCTTCGAGGAGCTGGCGATCGGCGTCGGCTACGGTCTGGCCGGCAAGCGCATCGAGCACCTGCCCGCCTCGGCCGCCGAGCAGGCCGCGCTGGAGCCGGTCTACGAGCGCTTCCCCGGCTGGAGCGAGAGCACGCGCGGCGCGCGCTCCTGGGCGCATCTGCCGGCGCAGGCGATCAAATACATCCGCCGCATCGAAGAGCTGATCGGCGCCCCGGTGGCGCTGCTCTCCACCAGCCCCGAGCGCGACGACACGATCCTGGTGACCGACCCGTTCGCCGATTAGCGCGCGCCCCTACGCGCGGACAGGCGGCGCGAAGGATGAAGAACGACGAGAATCGCGCATCCTTGTCTTTGGTCATCATTGACGGTCCTTTCTCATCGATTCGGCGCGTTCCGACGATGAGGAATGCAGGGTTGCGCCCCTTCCGCGCTCCGCCATCGGCCCAGGGCCGGGCGGGGTACGGGCCGGCGGGGCAAGGCGGTAGGGTGTTCGGGCCGGCGCAGCGCCCGCGCCCGACGTCGACGGTCCCTCCCCCGCCAACCGTCAACATTCGTCAACATCCGTTAACAGGCGAACTGCTGCCCGGCCACCCCTCCCCCGTATCGCTTAGGCTTTCGTCGGCAAACGTAGGCTTTCGCGCGCAAACGCGGTGCAAATCGAGGCAACGGCCGTAGGCGCCGAAGCCGCGCGCGCAGGCGCGCGAGCGCGAAGCCGCGCGCCGGAAGCCGAGATCCACATGTCCAAACAGCCGCGCCCGACGGCGCCACGCGCGCGAGGCCCATTCCGGCCATGGCGGCGGGATTAGTACAAATCATGAACAATGTCAACGCCGGCGTTTCTCGTGTCGGTTGCATAGACAGAATATTTTCAGTAGTGCGGCCAGGGTCGAAGCGCCCGCGAAATGGCGGCCATGACCGCGCATGGCCGCCGCGACGAATTCGACGCCGGCCCCGGGCTCGCCGCATTGGGCATTGGATTTCGGCCGGTCGTGCCCTATGTCTCGGCGGACGGCATGG
>JAEULD010000034.1 GCA_016792765.1 Candidatus Odyssella sp. | reverse complement strand
TCCTGCGGGCGCGATCCTTCCGGTCGGAAATCGAAGTAGAGACGCCATCCCGCCGGCCCGGGCAGGCGCTGCACCTCGACGTTCGAGGTCTTGCCCTCCGAGACCGTGATCACTGCCTCAATCTGTTTTGCTTCGGCGACTTTTTCGAGAGCCGAGCCGCGAAAATCGATCACGAACTTGCGAAGTCCGTCGGCCGGGCGCCCCGCGAACCCGCCCCGCCCCAGCCGCGTCGCGGCGACCGTGGCCAAGGCCGGCTGATGCGGCGGGCTTCCCCAATGCAAACGGTAGGCCAAGTCGAAACGCTGTCCCGGCTCGGGCGGCTTGGCCGGCATCCAGAACGCGACGATGTTGTCGTGGATCTCGGCGTCGGTCGGAATCTCGACCAGCCACACGGCGCCGGCGCCGAAGCCGCTCACCGGCTCGACCCACAGGCTCGGCCGGCGCTCGTAATGCGCCTCGAGGTCCTGGTAGTCGCGGAACTCGCGGCTGCGCTGCAGCAGCCCGAAACCGCGCAGGTTCTGCTCCGTGAACAGGCTCAGTTGCAGCCGCTTCGGATTGGCCAGCGGCCGCCACAGCCATTCGCCCGAGCTGCCCCAGACGGAAAGTCCCTCGGAATCGTGGACGCTCGGCCTGAAATCCTCGCGCGGCGGCGTGGTGTTGCCGTGCAGGAACATCGAGGTGAGCGGCGCGAGGCCGAGGCGCTCCAACTTGCGGCGCGAAAACAAAGCGGCGCTGACGTCCATCATCGTCGACTTGCCCGGCGTGATGGCGAAACTGAAGGCGCCGGTCATGCTGCGGCTGTCGAGCAGCGCGTGCACCACGATCTGCGTGGCGCCGGGCCGCGGCCGTTCGATGAAGAAGTCGCGGAAGAACGGAAACTCCTCGCCGGTCGGCACCGCCGTGTCGATCGCGACCCCGCGCGCCGAGAGGCCGTAAACCTGGCCGCGACCGAGCGAGCGGAAATAGCTGGCGCCGAGGAACGTGACGAGCTCGTCCTGATAGTCGGGCCGGTTCAGCGGATGGTGCAGGCGGAAGCCGGCGAAGCCGAGCGTGTCGGGCACCGACTCGTCGAACTTGTTCTTGCCGTAGTCGAACAGGCCGGTTTCGAACAGGACCTCGCGCGCGACGCCGTCGGCGACCTCGTAGACGTGGACCGGGCGCTTGTAGACCGAGCCGGGGTGAAAGAACTGCGCCGAAAACGGCAGATTCTGCTCGCGCCACAGCGCCTGGTCGGCACGGAAGCGGACGTCGCGGTAGGCGTCGTAGTCGAGCTTGTCGATGAACGCCGGCAGCTTCGGCGCCGCCGCGTCGAACGGCTTTTTCGCGGAGGCCTCGGCGAGCCGAACCAGCCAATCGCGCGAGAACGGCTGCGTCTTGGCACCAAGCCGCGCCGCCCCGGCCCCGCCCGGCATGCCCAGCAGCCCGGCCGCAAGCGCAAGCGCCGCGGACCCAGACAGAACCTGTCTGCGGGTATTAGTCGTCATGAAGCCGGCCCGTCCCGTCTATTCCAACGCCACTGTACCGGCACATCCCCGAGCGCACCCTGCCCGGGAAGAAGGCATCCCCCTGGCCGACTTCAAGAGGCGGGCACGAGCATATTACACGGGACCTGTTGCAGTGCATATTCATGCCTTTGCGATGCAGCATGCGGCCGGGTCATGGCTTGCAGCGACCCGGCGGTAAAATGGGGTATATACCCGCTTGACCGGTTTCCCGTCTCCGGCGAGGCTGACGGCTGAGCGTGGGCAGTCGGGCATGGCATCGCAGACGATATTGGTGATCGGGGCCGGGGATTACACCGGGGGCGCCGTCGCGCGGCGTTTTGCCCGCGAGGGATACGTGGCGTGCCTCACGCGCCGTCACGGCGACAAACTCGCCCCGCTGGTCGAGCAGATTCGGGCCGATGGCGGCCAAGCGCATGCGTTCGGGAGCGATGCGCGACGCGAGGAGCAGGTCGCCGGGTTGTTCGAACGGATCGAGCGCGACATCGGCCCGATCGAAGTCTGCGTTTACAACGTAGGCGGCAATGTGCGGTTCCCGATCCTCGAGACGACGGCGCGCGTCTATTTCAAGGTGTGGGAAATGTGCGCGCTGGGCGCGTTCCTCGCCGGCCGCGAGGCGGCGAAGCACATGCTGAAGCGGGGCCGCGGCACGATCATCTTCACCGGCGCCACCGCCAGCCTGCGTGGCGCCGCGGGCTACGCGGCGTTCGCCGGCGGCAAGCATGCCAAGCGGGCACTCGCCCAATCCATGGCGCGCGAGCTCGGCCCCAAGGGCATCCATGTCGCCCATGTCGTCATCGACGGCGGCATCGATACGGCGTTCATCCGCGAGAGCCGGCCCGACATCTACGAAGCGCGCAAATCCGCCGACGCATTGCTGCAGCCCGACGCGATCGCCGAAACCTACTGGCAGATCCACAAGCAGCCGCGCACCGCGTGGACGTTCGAGACCGACCTGCGGCCGTGGTCGGAGACATGGTGACGAACCGGTTGCTCCGTAGGGGCGCGCTGCGCGCGCCCGGTCTCCACACGCGCGACGCCAGCAGCGTAGGGCCGCACGGCTGTGCGCCCTGCCCGCATCCGGCGCGCGTTGACGAGGGCGCACAGCCGTGCGCCCCTACGAACTCGGCGTCGATCTGCTGGAGGCAGGGCGCGCGCAGCGCGCCCCTACGCGTTCGGCGTCGCGCGCAGCAGCTTCATCACCGCCTCCGGCCGCGGGATCGGTGCGACGGCGCCGTAGCCTTCGGTCTTGAGCGCGGCGGCGGCATTGGCGTAGCGCGCGGCGGCAAAGACATCGTCGCCGGCGCGGCGGCGCGCGAGGAACGCGCCGGCAAACGTATCGCCGGCGCCGGTCGCGTCGACGGCCTTCACGGCGTGCCCGGCAATGCGCTCGCGACGTGTGCGCGTCGCGGCCAACGCGCCCTTCCCGCCTTGCTTGACGACGACGGTCTCCGGACCGAGTGCGAGCACGGCGTCGGCAACCGCGTCAGGCTCCTTGTGCCCCCACAGCGCCGCAGCCTCCTCGTCACTCGTGAACACGGTGCCGGCGAGGCGGCACGCCGCTTCGATCGCCGGCCGCGCCTGTTCCAGCGGCCAGAGCCGCAGGCGCAGATTGGTGTCGTAGGCGATCGCGACGCCGTGCTTTTTCGCGAGCGCCATCGCGTGCAGCACGGCCGCGTTCGCGCTGGCGCTGATCGCCTGGCTGATCGCCGACGTCTCGAAGATCTTCGCCTGGGCGATGTAGGCTTCGGGAATCTCCGCTGTCGTCATCCGGCTCGCGGCCGAGCCGGCCCGATAGAACGTGAATTCGTGCCCGCGCTCGGAGTGGGTCACGAAGTAGATGCCGGTTGGCGCATCGGTGCGGCGGATCACGGCGCTCGCATCGACGCGTTCCGCCGCCCACAGCGCCATCAGCGAATCGCCGAACGGATCGGTGCCGATCGCGGTGATGTATCCCGCGGACGCGCCCTGCCGCGCCGCCGCGATCGCGCAATTCGACGTGTCGCCGCCATGTCCTTCGAGCCAATGCACGCGCCCGTCCGCGCCCGGCGTCTGCCGGTTGAACTCGATCATCGGCTCGCCGAGACAGACGAGGTCGGGCATCGCGCTCCCCTCTCACGACCGTCACAATAGCGCGCCGGAAAGGATACGGCATGGCGAAATCCGTCGAGTTCTTCTTCGACTACGGCAGCCCCGCCTCGCATCTCGCCTTCTTCGAGCTGCGCAGGATCGCGCGTGCCGCCGGCGCCGAGATCCTGTGGCGGCCGGTCCTGCTCGGCGGCATCTTCAAGGCGATCGACAGCCATTCGCCGGTGGAGATCGCGCCCAAGGGCAAGTGGATGATGTGGGACCTCGCGAACTACGCCCGGCGCTACGGCGTGCCGTTCGTCCATAATCCGCATTTCGTCATCAACACGCTGGCGATCATGCGCGGCGCCATCGTCGCCGAGCGGCGCGGCGAGCTGGAGCGCTATTCCGAGGCGATGTTCATGGCGATCTGGCGCGACGCGCTCGACATGGACGATCCCGCGGTGATCGGCCAAGCGCTCGCGACATACGGCTTCGACGCCAAGGCCTATTTCGCCGGCGTGCAGGAGGCGTCGGTGAAGGACGACCTCAAGGCGCGCACCGACGCGGCGGTGGCGCGCGGCGTGTTCGGCCTGCCCACCTTCTTCGTCGGCGAGAAGATGTGGTGGGGCCAGGACCGGCTGGAGTGGGTGAAGGAAGCGCTCGGCGCCTGAGGCCACGCTGCGCCGGCCCTGGACCGTCATATCGCCGTCACGCTACGGTGCTATCCGCCTTCGCACAGAAACGCGCGCGCCGCCGGCAGGGCCGGCCGCGGGGATGCGCCGGGGGCATGGCGGGGAGCGGCGCGTGCACGCGATTTCGATCGACCAGGTCAGCAAGTACTGGGGCACGACGCATGCCGTGGACCGCGTCAGCTTCGAGGCCGAGGCCGGCGCGCTGATCGTGCTGCTGGGGCCTTCGGGCTGCGGCAAGTCGACGACGCTGCGCCTCATCGCCGGCCTCGAGCAGGCCGATGGCGGCCGCATCCTGATCGGGGACAAGGACGTCACCCACGCGGCGCCGTCGCAGCGGCAGATCGCGATGGTGTTCCAGTCCTACGCGCTGTTTCCGCATCTGAGCGTGGCGGAGAACATCCTGTTCGGCCTGAAGGTGCGGCGCGTCGCCCGCGCCGAGCGCGACGCGCGGCTGAAGCGCGTCGCCGATCTGCTCGGCCTCGCCGCGCTGCTCGAGCGCAAGCCGAGCCAGCTCTCGGGCGGGCAGCAGCAGCGGGTGGCCCTCGGGCGCGCGGTGATCGCCGAGCAGCCCGTGTGCCTCATGGACGAGCCGCTCTCCAACCTCGACGCGCAGCTGCGCCACGACATGCGCCGCGAAATCCGCGCGCTGCAGCAGTCGCTCGGCATGACCATGGTCTACGTCACGCACGACCAGGCCGAGGCGATGAGCATGGCCGACCGCGTGATCCTTATGCGCCAGGGCCGCATCGAGCAGAACGCCGCCCCGGCCGAGCTCTATCAGCGCCCCGCGACGCTGTTCGCCGCGCGCTTCATCGGCACGCCGCCGATGAACGTCCTGCCGCTCGCCGACGGCGCCGGCGGCGCGGTCGTCAAGGGCACCGCGGGCCCCGTCGTGTGGGAGGGCAAGGGCGAAGGCCTCGCGCTCGGCCTGCGCCCCGAAGACATCGCGTTCGGCGACGGCGCCGGCCTGCCGGCGCGCGTGGCCGCGATCGAATATCTCGGCGCCGATGCGATCGTGAGCGCCGAGGTCGGCGACACGACGGTGGCGATCCGGGCGCCGGGCGGAAGCCGCGTGCGCGCGGGCGAGACGGTGCGCCTCGCCTGGCCGGCCGGGGCCGAGCACGTGTTCGAGACGAGCACCGGCGCGCGGATCGCGGAGACGGCGCGCCCGCGCCTCGCCGCGGGCCAGCGCCGTTCCGCATGACCGAGACGAACCCGTTCAAATCAGGAGGGAGACGGAGATGAACTTAAGTCTGAAACGGATGCTGGGCTTGGCGATGATCGCCGGCGGCCTCTCTGCCGGCGCCGCGCAGGCGCAGACGACGCTGCAATTCTACTTCCCGGTCGCGGTCGGCGGCCCGATCACGAAGATCGTCGACGGCATGGTCGCCGACTTCGAGAAAGCACATCCGGCCATCAAGGTGAAGTCGATCTATGCCGGTTCCTACTCGGATACGCTCACCAAGGTGCTCACCGCGATCAAGGGCGGCGACGTGCCCCAGGTCTCGGTGATCCTCTCGACCGACATGTACACGCTGATCGACGAGGACGCGATCGTGCCGATCGAATCCTTGCTCAAGACCGACGACGACAAGAAATGGCTCGCCGGCTTCTATCCGGGCTTCATGGAGAACAGCCGCACCGGCGGCAAGACCTGGGGCGTGCCGTTCCAGCGTTCGACGATCGTCATGTACTGGAACAAGGACGCGTTCAAGGAAGCCGGCCTCGATCCCGAGAAGCCGCCGCAGACCTGGGCCGAGCTGGTCTCGATGGGCCAGAAGCTCACGAAGCGCGACGACAAGGGCAACGTAACGCAATGGGGAATCCAGATCCCCTCCTCCGGCTTCCCCTACTGGCTGTTCCAGGCGCTTACCACGCAGAACGACGTGCGCCTGATGAACGAGGCCGGCACGAAGACGAACTACGACGATCCCAAGGTCGTCGAGGCGCTCCAGTTCTGGGTGGACCTGAGCCGCAAGCTCAAGATCCATCCGCCCGGAATCGTCGATTGGGGCACGACGCCCAAGGACTTCTTCGAGCGCAAGGTCGCGATCATGTGGACGACGACCGGCAACCTCACCAATGTGCGCGCGAACGCCAAGTTCCCGTTCGGCGTGGCGATGATGCCGGCCAACAAGCGCCGCGGCTCGCCCACCGGCGGCGGCAATTTCTACGTCTTCAAGAAATCCACGCCCGAGCAGCAGGCGGCGTCGCTCGTGTTCATGAAGTGGATGACCTCGCCCGAGCAGGCGGCGAAGTGGGGCATCGCCACGGGATATGTCGCGGTCTCGCCCGCGGCCTTCGAGACGGAGGCCATGAAGGCCTATGTCAAGGACTTCCCGCCGGCGGCCGTCGCGCGCGATCAGCTCCAATACGCGTGGGCCGAGCTTTCGACGCACGAAAATCAGCGCGTGACGAAGGCGCTGAATGACGGGCTGCAGGCGGCGCTGACCGGCGCCAAGACGCCGGCCGCGGCGATGAAGGACGCGCAGGCCGAGGCCGAGCGCATCTTGAAGCCCTATCGGTGAGCGGCGCGGCCGCTCCCGCGACGACGCCGGGGTCCGCTCCGCCACGGGCGGGGCGGGTCCCGGCGCGGACGCGCGGCGGCACCGCGCACATCTACGGCTGGCTGCTTCTGCTGCCGGCCGCGGTGCTGCTCGGCGCGTTCACGCACTTTCCGGCCGTCGCCACCTTCGTCGAGAGCTTCTATTCGACCGCGAAGGGCGGGCGGCCCGCGCGCGCCGTCGGGCTCGACAATTACCGGACGATGCTCGAGGACCCGATCTTCTGGAAAAGCCTCGAGAACAACGCGCTCTACGCGCTCGGCACGATCCCGGCCTCGATCGCGCTCGCGCTGCTGATGGCGCTCTGGGTCAACGGCAAGATCCGCGGCCGCGGCCTGCTGCGCCTCGCCTATTTCACGCCGACCGTGCTGCCGATGATCGCGGTCGCCAACATCTGGCTGTTCTTCTACACGCCGGATTACGGCCTCGTCGACCAGATCACCAAGCTGTTCGGCGCCGGCGCGCACAACTGGCTCGGCACGCGCGGCACCGCGCTCGTCTGCCTGATGTTCGTGACGATCTGGAAGGAAGCCGGCTTCTTCATGATCTTCTATCTCGCCGCGCTCCAGCAGATCCCGCCGGTGCTGGCCGAGGCCGCGGCGATCGAAGGCAGCGGGCGCTGGTATTTCTTCCGCCGCGTCACCTTCCCGCTGCTGATGCCGACGACGCTGTTCGTGCTCGTCAACGCGATCATCAACGCGTTCCGCATGGTCGACCACGTGGTCGTGATGACGCGCGGCGGCCCCGACAACGCGACGATGCTGCTGCTGTTCTACATCTACGAGGTCGCATTCAAGTTCTGGGACACGGCCTACGGCGCCACGCTCACGATGGTGCTGCTGCTGATCCTGGCCGGCCTCGCGCTCGGCCAGTTCCTCTATTTCGACCGCCGGGTGCACTACCGATGAGCGGCGCGGCCGCGAATCCGCTCGGCGGCTCCGGCCGCCTCGGGCTCCTGCTCGAAAGCGCTGGCGCCTGGCTGCTCGGCCTGATCTGGGCGGCACCGCTGCTCTACGCGATCTGGACCGCGTTTCACGGCGCCGAGTTCGCGGCGCGCCTGCAGCTCGCGGCACCGCTCACGCTCGAGAATTTCGTCAAGGCCTGGGACGCGGCGCCGTTCGCGCGCTACTTTCTCAACAGCTTCATCCTGGTGACGTCGATCCTCGCCGCGCAGCTCGTGCTCTCGACGCTCGCCGCCTTCGCCTTCGCGCGCTTCGCCTTCGTCGGCCGCGACGTGATGTTCGCGCTCGTGCTGGTGCAGCTGATGATCATGCCCGACATCCTCATCGTCGAGAACTACCGCACGATGCGCGCGCTCGCCCTGCCCGACACGATCCTCGGCATCGGCCTGCCCTACATGGCGTCGGCCTTCGGCATCTTCCTGCTGCGGCAGACCTTCAAGGGCGTGCCGCGCGAACTCGACGAGGCCGCGCGCGTCGAGGGCTGCACGCTGCTCGGCCTGCTGTGGAAGGTCTACGTGCCGCTGGCCAAGCCCGTCTACATCGCGTTCGGGCTCGTCTCGGTGAGCTTCCACTGGAACAACTTCCTGTGGCCGCTGATCATCACCAATTCCGTCACGACGCGGCCGGTGACCGTCGGCCTCTCGGTGTTCGCGTCCACCGATCAGGGCATCGATTGGTCGATCATCACCGCGGCCACGCTGATGACCTCGGGGCCGCTGCTGATCGCGTTCCTGCTGTTCCAGCGCCAGTTCGTGCAGAGCTTCATGCGCGCGGGGATCCGCTAGCGCGAACCGTCACATCGGATCGATCACCGTCGCGTTGCTTTTCTGCGCCTCGACCACCGGCGTGCCGTAGGACGCGAAACTCGCCGGCAGGGTGGCGCCCCAGTAGACGCCGGTGCCGCGCTCCTGCTCGTTCCACACCACCGTCTGCCAGTCGGGCGCGAAGATCAGATAGCTGCCCGAATACACCTCGACGCGATTTCCGCCGGGCTCGTAGGAATAGAGATAGAAGCCCTGCGAGTTGTTGTGCTTCGAGGGGCCGGCCTCGATGAACACGCCGTTCTCGGCGAGGATGTCGGCCGCGCGCATGACGTCGCCGCGGTTGTCGACCCAGAGCGAGACGTGGTGCAGCCGGCCGTGGACGCCGGCCGCGTCGGCGACATAGGCGACCTGATGGTGCACCGGCGAGGGCGAGAGCCACGCGCCGATCTCGTCGCGGCCCTGGTTGAAGATCACCTGCTCCGAGAGCCGCATCCCGAGCGTCTCCTGCGCGAAGCGGCGGTTCTCGGGAACGGACTTGCAGAACAGCGCGAGGTGATCCATGCGCCGCACGTTGACGCCGCGGCCGGTGAATTTCTGCGGCAGGTTCTTGAGCGTCGAGCGCAGCTCGGGCGGCGGCGCGTAGCGCACTTCCTCGTAGTAGATCTCCATCGCGTGGCCGTCGGGATCGCGGAACCGGTAGGAGCGCCCGCGCCCGAAATCGCCGTTGCTCCAGCCGAGACCGAGGCCCTCGGCCTCGATCGCGGCGACGCGACGCTCGAGCGCCTCGGGGCTCGTCGCGCGCCAGGCGACGCAGCCGATGCCCGCGGCCTTGGCCGGCGTGATCTTGAGCGTGGCGGCCGCGTGATCGCCGTAGCCGCGCAGATAGTGCGTGCCGCCATCGCGGTGGACGATCTCCATTCCGAAGAGATCGTGGAAGAACCACAGCGTGCCCTCGGGCTTGGGCGTCAGCAGCTCCACCGCGCCGAGATGCGCCACGTCCTGAATGCGCTCGACCATCGCCCAGCCCTTCCGCGTCGGAAGCGCGCAGAATGTGCGGACGGTGGCGCGGGAACTTTGATCTGGGTCAAGCGGCAGGCAGCGTGGTATCATGCGGGAATGAGCAAAGAGGTCATCACCAGTTCGCCCGACGTGATGGGCGGCACCCCCGTTTTTGCCGGCACCCGCGTGCCGGTTGCGACTTTGTTCGATTACCTCGAGGACGGCGAGTCGATCGACGACTTCCTGGAAGGCTTCCCGGGTGTCGCCCGCGATCAGGTCGTCGCGGTCCTCGAGGAGGCCAAGGCCAACCTCAGGCCGCGCGCGGCGTGAGAATTCTGCTCGACGAGTACATCGACCAGCGCGTCGCCCGCGACATTCCCGGTCACCATGTCTCCCACGTCCGCACGCCGGGATGGGCTTCTCTGAGTGACGCCGCCTTGCTGCGCCGCGCTGCCGAACGGTTCGACGCGTTCGTCACCGTCGATCGCGGAATCGCGTTTCAGCAAGACTTGCGGGAGCTATCGCTCGCCGTGATCGTGCTTCGCGCGAGAAGAAACACTCGCAGCCGTCTGGCGCGGCTGATTCCCGACCTGCTGCGGGCGCTGGAATCCGCGCCGGCCGGCGTGGTGACGTGGCTGGACGAGCGCGGCTGAGCCCGGGCTACTGCCCCTCGCGCTCGGCGTTTTGCGTACGCCAGCGCGCGAGCTTGGCGTCGGCGGTCTGGCGCTGCGCCGCCGAGAGTTGGGCGCCGAGCGCCGTGCGGAAGCGCTGCGCGCCTTCGACGCCGCTGCGCGCGGCCACGCCGTACCAGAAATAGGCCTCGGCCGGATCGGCGGCGATGCCGAGCCCCTGCGCGTAGAGATGGGCCACGCCCATCGCGGCACGGGGATGGCCCTGCTCGGCCGCAGCCTTGTACCACTTCATCGCTTCGCCGTAGTCCGGCGCGGCGCCCACGCCGTCGGCCAGCATCTGCCCGAGATTGTATTGGCCGGCGGGGTCGTTGCGCTCGGCGGAGCGCCGGAACCAGCGGCGCGCCTCGTCGAAATTCTCCGCGACCCCGAGGCCGTGGCGATGCATGTAGCCGATGTTGTTGAGCGCGCCGGCGTGGTTCTGCGCCGCCGCCTTGTGATACCAGGTCAGCGCCTTCGCATGGTCCTGCTCGACGCCGAAGCCGTGGCGGTACATGTAGCCGAGATAGTTCTGCGCCGGCGCGTGGCCGGCGGCGGCCGCCTTGCCGAAATGGGCGAGCGCGGCGTTGTAGTTCTTGGCGCGGAACTCCTTCACGCCCGCGGCGAATTCGCCGGCCGGCGTTTCCGGCGCGGCCGCCCGCTGCGCTTCCGCGCCGTCGGGTCGGCCGGTGGCGGGCGCCGACTTCGCCAGCTCGATCTTGGCCTTGGCCACGTCGAGCAGGCGGCGGGTTTCCGCCAGCGCCTGCGAATCCGGATCGAGCTTCTCGGCGGCGGCGATGAAGCGCTCGGCCTGGCGAATCTCGCCGCGCGCGATCAGCTCGCGCGCGCGCAGGACGAGCGTGTGCGTGATCTGCCGTGCGCTCTCCGCCGCGTCCACCGCCGGGATCGGCGCGGCGCGCTGATCGGCGCTCGCGTCGGGCCGGGCGGCGGTGCGCTCGGCGGGCGAATCCACGCCCGCGTTCCACACGACGTGCCAGAGATCGATCGAATAGGCCGCCGCCGTGCCTGCGAGCCCGCCGAGCACGATCCCGATCGCGCGGTGCAGCCACTTGCCGTGGCCGCTCGAGGGCGCCGGCGCACCCGCCATCCGGTTCTGAGCGTCGATTTGCATGTCGCGGACCCTGACCGCTCGACTTCGAGGCCGGCAGAATATGGCGTTTGCGAATGCCTGAGAAGAACGGTAACGCAGAATTAACTACGATTTCCAGATTCTTGAAATATTAGGGATTATTTCAGTATTCCTCCGAGAATGCCGCGCATGATCGACCGGCCGAGCTGGGAGCCGACCGCGCGCGCCGCGCTCTTGGCCATCGCCTCGCCGATGCCCTCGCGCCGAGACTGTCGCCCGCCGGTTCCGAGAATGCCGCCCAACACGCTGCCGATGCCGCCGGTGCTGGCCGGCGGCGACAGGGTCGGCCGGCGAACTTCGGGCTGCGGCCGCGTCGCCCCGTACTGCCCCGGGCTCTGCCGCGGCGCGAAAACCGGCGGCGAGTCCTCGACCGGCGGCGGCGGCGCTTGCGGCGCCTCGGTCCGCGCGCGGCCGCCGGCGCGGCCGGTCAGCACCTCGTAGGCGCTTTCGCGGTCGAGAACGTTTCCGTAGGACTCGGCGAGGCCGCTGGCCGCGACGGCCGCCTGCAGCTCCTCGTCGGTGATGACGTCGAGGCGCGATTCGGGCGGGCGAACGAGCGTGCGCTCGACCGGGGTCGGCGTCCCCTTCTCGTCGAGGGTCGAGATCAGCGCCTCGCCGACGCCGAGCTCGCCGATCGCCTTCTCCACGTCGAGCTTCGGATTGACGCGGAACGTCTCCGCCGCGGCGCGCACCGCCTTCTGGTCGCGCACCGTGAACGCGCGCAACGCGTGCTGCACGCGGTTGCCGAGCTGGCCGAGCACCACGTCGGGGATGTCGAGCGGGTTCTGCGTGCAGTAATAGATGCCGACGCCCTTGGAGCGGATCAGGCGCGTCACCTGCTCGATCTTCTCGAGCAGCGGCTTCGGCGCGTCGTTGAACAGAAGATGCGCCTCGTCGAAGAAGAACAGCAGCTTCGGCTTGTCGGCGTCGCCGACTTCCGGCAACTGCTCCCACAGCTCCGACAGCAGCCACAGCAGCACGGTGGAATAGAGCTTGGGCTTGTTGACGAGCTTCTCGGCCGCCAGCACGTTGATGGCACCCCGGCCCTGCTGGTCGGTGCGCATGAGATCGTCCAGCTGCACGACCGGCTCGCCGAAGAAGCGATCGGCGCCCTCCTGCTCGAGCACGAGCAGGCCGCGCTGGATCGCGGCCAGCGACGCGGGCGAGACCTTGCCGTAGTGGCTCTCGACCTCGTCGCGCTTCTCGTCGATGTGGCGCAGCAGGGCCTGCAGGTCCTTCAAGTCGAGCAGCAGCAGGCCGTTGTCGTCGGCCACCTTGAACGCGAGATAGAGCACCGCCTCCTGCACGTCGGAGAGGCCGAGCAGGCGCGACAGCAGCAGCGGCCCCATCTCCGAGATCGTGGCGCGCAGCGGCAGGCCGCGCTCGCCGTAGACGTCCCAGAACACCGTGGGCGCGGCGCGGTAGGCGAAGCCCTCGATGCCGAGCTTCTGCGCGCGCTCGGCGATCTTGGGATGCGGATTGCCGGGCCGCGCGAGGCCGGCGAGATCGCCCTTCACGTCGGCGACGAAGCACGGCACGCCCTGGCGCGACATCTGCTCGGCGATCACCCGCAGGCTCACGGTCTTGCCGGTGCCGGTGGCGCCGGCGATGAGGCCGTGGCGGTTCGCCATGCGCGGCAGCAGGTGAACGGGCGCAGCGCCCGCCTTGCCGAGAAGAATCGCCTCCGCCATCGCCGGCCTCCCGTGTCTCGCCGGTCGGTTCCTAGCAGCGGCGCGGGCCGCTGCAAAGCGGTTCCGAAGCGCCGGCGTTCATCCGGGCGGCCGGCGGCCGCGTATCACAGCGGCGTCATCACGAGAGCGAGAGCGCCATGCCCGACACCGACCTTCCCGAGCTCCGCGCGCGCCGCGAAGCCGTCATCCGCGCCCATGCCGAGGCCGAGAACCGCCACGACGTCGAAGCGACTCTCCGGACTTTCGATCATCCGCGCTACGAGGTCGTGCCGCTCGGCGACCCGATCGACGGCGCGGACAACGTGCGCGATCTCCTCGCGGGGCTGTTCGCGGGCTTCCCCGACTTCTGCGTCGAGATCGAGCGTCTCCATCACGGCGACGGCGCGGTCACCGTCGAAGCGCGCATCCGCGGAACGCATCGCGGGCCGTGGGCCGGCATACCCGCCACCGGGCGCCGCATCGACGTGCCGGCGCTGAGCCTGTTCCTGTTCGACGGCGACCGCCTCGCCTGCGAGAAGGTCTATTTCGACATGGCCACGCTGATGCGGCAGCTCGGAGCGGCGTGATCGCGGCCCGCTCCGTCTATTTCTTCTTCTCGACCTTGTTGCGGATCGGCGGCAGCGACTTGAGGTAGACCGCCATCGCCTTGAGATCGGCGTCGTTGAGATGGCTGGTGCCGTGGTTGACGACGTCGGTCATCGCGCCGCCCACCGTGTCGCCGTCGGGCAAGAGGCCGCTTTTCAGCATCTCGACGATGGCGCTCTCGCTCCACTTGCCGATGCCCGTTTCCTCGTCGGGCGTGATGTTGGGCGCGATGCCGCCCTCGATGTCGGGCGCGCCGGCGAACAGGAGAGCGCGCTTCGGCGCGCCCAGCGCGTTGCGCGGCGTGTGGCACTCGCCGCAATGCGCGAGGTGGTTCACGAGATAGGCGCCGCGGTTCCACTCGGCCGAGCGCGCGGGATCGGGCCGGAACGGCGCGCGCTCGAAATACAGCCACTTCCAGAAGGTGAGGCCGAAGCGGACATTGTAGGGAAAGCCCACCTCGTGCGGCTTGTTGGGCCTGGACTGCGCCGGGAGCGTGAGGATGTAGGCCTTGATGTCGAGCAGGTCGCGGACCTCGACGCCGGCGAACGACGTGTAGGGGAACGCGGGGTAATAGTTGTGCCCGCCCGGCGCGCGCCCGGCCCGGAACGCATTGACGAACTC
Source organism: Candidatus Odyssella sp. (assembly GCA_016792765.1). Lineage (GTDB taxonomy): Bacteria > Pseudomonadota > Alphaproteobacteria > Bin65 > Bin65 > SBBV01. The sequence goes on along the minus strand of JAEULD010000034.1, from coordinate 4,524 downwards.
GGCGTCGGACCATCTGCCGATGCCGTGCGCAGGGTTTTTGCTGATGTTGGGGCCGTAGAACGTGCCGAACGGCGTCTTGAACGCACGCCCGCCGCCCAGGATCGGCCCCTTGTCCTTGAGCGCCTGCTCGTCGGTGTGGCACGCCACGCAGCCGCCGGCGCGGATCAGATACTCGCCGCGCTTCGCATCCGGCGCCGCCGCGGCCGGGAGCGCCGGCGCGCGGCGCTGGCCCTCCCAGAGCGCCGCGCCGAGAACGCCGGCGGCGGCGGCGACGGCCACCGCGAGCACCACCTTGTAGGCCTTGTTCATCGCATCACCCCGAAACGGAAACGGCGCGGCGGAAATGTTCCGCCGCGCCGCCCGTGACGCAAGATCGGATTGCGCGGGTTAGTTCTGCTTCGCGCGATACGGGCCGTGGCAGGCGCCGCAGCCGTCCTTGCCGACCGCGCCGAACGCGGCCAGCGCCGCGGCGGCGTCGCCGCTCTTGAGCGCGTCGGCGAGCTTCGTCGCCGCCGCGCCGAAATCGTCCGAGGCCTTCTTGAAGCCGGCGGGATCGGCCCAGATCTTGTCGAGCGCCGCGGTCTTGCCGGCCTTGGCGTCGGAGCCCTTCGGGAACATCGTCGGGATGGCCGCGGCCGAGAACGCGATCGCGCGCGCGCGGGCCTCGGCGGCCTTGATCTGCGCCGCGTCCTTGGAATCGATGGCGGCCTTGATCGAGCCGAAGCTCGTGCCGATGAGCTTCATCAGCGCCTGCCGCTCGGTGATGGCGGCGGCCCCCTCGCCGGCGATCGCCGCTCCCATCGGGGCCAGCGCCGCGGCGAGGCCGAGCGCGAGCGCGGAGACGGCGGTTCCGAATTTCGTCATCTATTGTCCCTCCTGTTTGGCGCCGGGCGGCCCATTTCGGCTGAGACGCTGCCGCGCGGCGGAGGCACTTTGCCTCAAACCGATAACAACCTTGAGGGTCCATCCTTGCGGACTCACGAAACTGTGATGACACGGCAAGTCTTTGACATTCGCGGCACTTCCGGCTAGGCACGCCGCCTTTCCCAGCCGTTTTCCGAGGCCATGAAGCGCATTTCCAGCGTCTGCGTCTATGCCGGCTCGCGCCCGGGCCGGGCACCCCAGTTCGTGCAGGCGGCGGCGGCGCTCGGGCGCGGCCTGGCCCGGCGCGGCATGAGCCTCGTCTATGGCGGCGGCAATGTCGGCATGATGGGCGCCTTGGCCGATGCGGCGCTCGCGGCCGGCGGGCGCGTGGTGGGCGTGATCCCGCGCTTTCTCGAGGAGCGCGAAGTGCGCCGGGCCGACCTCACCGAGCAGCACACGGTGGGCAGCATGCACGAGCGCAAGGCCAAGATGGCCGAGCTCTCGCAGGCCTTCGTCGTGCTGCCCGGCGGACTCGGCACGCTCGACGAGACCTTCGAGATCCTGACCTGGCGCCAGCTGCGGCTGCACGACCATCCGATCCTCGTCGCCGACATCGGCGGCTATTGGGCCGGGCTCTTCGGCCAGATCGAGCGCGCCGTGGCCGACGGCTTCGTCTATTCCGAGGAAACGCGCCTGTTCGAGCGCCACGAGACGGTGGACACCGTGCTCGCCCGCCTCGACACGCTCGCGGCCCCGGCCGGGCCGGACGCGCTCGGCCGCGCCTGACCGCGACGCGCGCCGCTGCGGCGAAAGCTGCGCTTGCGCGGCGGGCAAGGCGCCGCTTATGGTCCCGCCGCCGTCTGGCCACGCCGCCGACCGCGCCTCGTTTTTCGCCTTCAGCCGGATCCTAGGGAAATGAAGAAAATCAAAGTGAAAACGCCCGTCGTCGACATCGACGGCGACGAGATGACCCGCATCATCTGGAAGCTGATCAAGGACAAGCTGATCCTTCCCTACCTCGACATCGAGCTCAAATATTTCGACCTCGGCATCGAGCACCGCGACGCGACCGGCGATCGCGTGACGATCGACGCGGCCGAGGCGATCCGCCATCTGGGCGTCGGCGTGAAGTGCGCGACGATCACGCCCGACGAGGCGCGCGTCAAGGAATTCAACCTGAAGGAGATGTACAAGTCTCCGAACGGCACGATCCGCAACATTCTCGGCGGCACGATCTTCCGCGAGCCGATCGTGTGCAAGAACGTGCCGCGCCTCGTGCCCGGCTGGACGCAGCCCATCGTGATCGGCCGCCATGCGTTCGGCGACCAGTATCGCGCGACCGACTTCGTCGTGCCCGGCAAGGGCAAGCTCACGATCACGTTCGTGGGGGCCGACGGCAAGAAGATCGAGAAGGAGGTCTTCGCGTTCCCCGGCGGCGGCGTCGCGATGACGATGTACAATCTCGACGAATCGATCCGCGATTTCGCGCGCGCCTGCATGGCCTACGCGCTGCAACGGAAGTATCCGCTCTATCTCTCGACCAAGAACACGATCCTGAAAGCCTATGACGGCCGCTTCAAGGACATCTTCCAGGAGACGTTCGACCGGGAGTTCGCCGAGAAGTTCAAGGCCGCCGGCCTCACCTACGAGCACCGGCTGATCGACGACATGGTGGCCGCCGCGCTCAAGTGGAGCGGCGCGTTCGTGTGGGCGTGCAAGAACTACGACGGCGACGTGCAGTCCGACGTGGTGGCGCAGGGCTTCGGCTCGCTCGGCCTCATGACCTCTGTGCTGATGACGCCCGACGGCAAGACGGTGGAGGCCGAAGCCGCGCACGGCACGGTCACGCGCCACTACCGCGAGCACCAGAAGGGCAAGGAGACCTCGACCAACCCGATCGCGTCGATCTTCGCCTGGACGCGCGGCCTCGCCTTCCGCGGCCGCATGGACGGCACGCCCGACGTCGTGCGCTTCGCCGAGACGCTCGAGAAGGTGTGCGTCGACACCGTCGAGGCCGGCTACATGACGAAGGACCTGGCGCTCCTGATCGGCCCCGACCAGAAATGGCTGACGACGACGCAGTTCCTCGACAAGCTCGACGCCAACCTCAAGACCGCGATGGCGCGCGCCGCCTGAGCGCCGCGAACCCTACCGCACGGCCGCAGGGGGCGGGCTGAATAGCCCGCCCCTTTTGCTTGCCGGCGCGGCTTGGCAACGAAGCTGGGTTGGCCTACATTTCTATCTAGACAGTCTAGCCAAATCGAGGTTGCCGATGGACTGGCCGCTTGCCGAGGCGAAGAACAAGCTCAGCGAGGTCTTCGAGAAGGCATTGACCGACGGGCCGCAGCGTATCGTGCGTCGCGGCAAGGCCGCGGCCTTGCTCATTTCAGAGGCGGACTATCGCCGCCTGGCCGGCAAGAAGAAGCCGGACTTCATCCAGTTCCTGCTATCGGCGCCCTCCTTCGAGGGTGTCGACATCAAACGCGACAAGACTCCGCTTCGCGAGATCAAGCTGTGAGGTGCCTGCTCGACACCTGCGTTCTTTCCGACGTGCAGCGCGACGGCGGTGACCCCGGCGTGAAGGAAGCGGTGCGGACGCTCCGCGCGGAAGAGGCCTTTCTGTCCTCCGTGACGATCGCCGAGCTTTCGCGCGGCATCGCCCGCCTGTCGTCGAGCCGCCGCAAGACCACGCTGTCCAGATGGTATGCGGGGCTGGTCGCGCACTACGGCGAGCGCATCATCGCGTTCGACGTGGAGATCGCCGACATGGCAGGCAGGCTCGCCGCGCATGCCGAGCGGAACGGGACGACCGTGCCGCTGGCCGATGTCGTGATCGCGGCAACGGCCGCGCGGCATGGTCTCGTGGTCATGACGCGCAACGAGCGGCACTACCGCGCACTGGGCGTGGAGACATCGAACCCGTGGTCCCAGCGGTGATGCGTGCATCGCCTTTGTGGTTCCCGTGACCTGGCTCTGGATTCCGATCACGATCGCCGCGGCGCTGCTGCAGAACATCCGCACGGCGCTGCAGAAGCATTTGAAGGGCCGGCTCAGCACGAACGCCGCCACTTACACGCGCTACGTCTTCGGCTTCCCGCTCGCGATCCTCTATCTCGTGGCGCTCCACGCGGGGTTCGGCCTGCCGCTGCCCGCGTTCAATTGGAGCTTCGCCGCTTGGATGGCGGCGGGCGCGATCACGCAGATCGTGGCCACCTCGCTGCTGCTCTACGCGTTCACCTACAAGAACTTCGCGGTCGGCGTCGCCTATTCCAAGACCGAGGTGATCCAGGCCGCGGTGTTCGGCCTCGTCTTCCTCGGCGAGACGGTGACGGGGTTCGGCGCGGCCGCCATCGTGCTCGGCACGATCGGCGTGATGCTGATGTCGCTCGACCGCACGCAGCCGCTCGCGCGCGCATTCCTGCTCGGCTGGACCGAGCGGCCCGCGCTGATCGGCATCGCCTCGGGCGCCGTGTTCGCGATCTCGGCGGTGGCATTCCGCGCGGCCTCGCTGGCGCTGAGCCATCCGCAATTCCTGATCGCCGCCGCCTACACGGTGGTGTTCGCGACCGTGCTGCAGACCGTGCTGCTCACCGCCTATCTCTATGCGCGCGAGCGCGAGCAGATCGCCCTCGTGTTCCGGCACTGGCGCGTCGCGAGCCT
>JAEULD010000030.1 GCA_016792765.1 Candidatus Odyssella sp. | reverse complement strand
AATACGACTTCACCGCCGAGCTCGAGAACCAGCTCGACGAGATCTCCGGCGGCAGCATCGACTGGAAGAAGGTGCTGCGCGATTTCTGGATCGCGTTCCACGACGCGGTCGCGCACGCCAAGACGCTGCGCATCACGCAGGTGATCGACGCGCTCGACGCGGCGCTCGGCCCGCATTTCTTCCCGCCGCGCGACGACGGCGCCGATCCGCGCAAATGCCCGGCCTGCGCCAGCGGCCGCCTCGGCCTGAAGGTCGGCAAGTTCGGCGGCTTCATCGGCTGCTCGAACTATCCGGCCTGCACCTACACGCGCCAGCTCGCCATCGCCGATCCCAGCGGCGCCGCCCCGCCCGTCGTCGCCGAGGCGCGGCTCATCGGCGCCGATCCGGCCACCGGGCTGTCGGTGTTCATGAAGGACGGGCCCTACGGCCCCTACGTCCAGCTCGGCGAGAACGCGCCCAAGGGCGAGAAGCCGAAGCGCGCCTCGGTGCCGAAGGGCTTCGACCCGGCAACCGTCGATCTCGAACTGGCGCTGAAGCTGCTCGCGCTGCCGCGCGAGGTCGGCACGCATCCCGAAAGCGGCCAGCCCATCCTCGCAAACATCGGGCGCTACGGCCCCTATATCCAGCACGGCAAGGACTACCGGAATCTGCCGACGCCGGGCGACGTGCTGACGATCGGCCTCAACCACGCGGTCAGCATCCTCGCCGAGCCGAAGCAGCGCCGCGGCGCCTCGCGTCCGCCCGAGCGCGAGATCGGCGACCACCCGACGTTCGGCGAGAAGATCACCGCGGCGGTCGGCCGCTACGGCCCCTATGTGCGCCTCGGCAAGACCTACGCGAACCTGCCGCAGGGCACGACGCCCGAAACCGTGACGCTCGATCAGGCGATCTCGCTGATCGATGCGCGCATCGAGAAGGCCGGCACCAAGCCGCCGAAAGCGAAGAAGCCGGCGAAGGCCGACGCCAAGGAAAAGGCCGGCAGCGCGGGCAAGGGCGTTGCCGAGGCGAAGGCGAACGTTCCGGCGCCGCCCAGGAAGGCGAAGCCGGACGCGAAGCCCGAGAGCCGGACGGCCAAGGCACCCAAGCCCGCGGCACCCGCGCCCGGGTCCGCTGCCAAGAAGCGGGCCAAGGGCTGAGATGGCCAAGCGGCGCCCCGCGCGCGAGCGCGACGCGGCGGCGGACACGCCGGACGGCCTTCCCGACCGCGACGCCCTCCTCGCCTTCATCCGGGACAGCAAGAATGCGGTGACGCTGCGCGACGTGCAGCGCGCGCTCGGCTTCCGCAGCGCGGCGCGCCGGCGCGTCCAGGACGTGCTGAACCAGCTCGCCGGCGAAGGCGCGATCGAGCGCATCCGCGGGCAGATCTACCGCGCCCGCCGCCGGCTGCCCGAAGTGGCGGTGATCGAGATCACGCGCATCGACGCCGACGGCGACGTGTTCGGCAAGATCGCCGAGCGCGGCGCGGCCGACGAAGGCCTCGAGCTGCTCGTCGTGGCCGGGCGCCACGCGCCGTCGCGCGGCGACCGCGTGCTCGCGCGCCTCTCCGTGCGCGAGGGCGGCGAGCCCCGCGCGCTGGTCCTCCGCCCGCTCGAGCGGACGGCGGAATTCGTCGTCGGCGTGTTCGAAGGCGAACATCGCGGCGGCGGCACGATCCGCCCGGCCGACCGGCGGCTGCGCGATCATCCGGTCGTCGCGGCCGCCGACCGCGGCGGCGCCGAGCATGGCGAGCTGGTGCGCGCCGAGCTGGTGCGCGAGCGCCCGTTCGGCCCGCCGCGCGCGCGCATCGTCGAGCGGCTCGGCCCCGCCTATGGGCCGCGCGCGGCCAGCCTCATCGTCGTCCACCAGCACGGCATCCCGGTCGAGTTCCCGGCCGAGGCGCGGGCCGAGGCCGAGCGCGCCCGCCCGGTGGAGCTCGGCGACGACGGCCCGGGCCGGCGCGCGGATCTGCGCCCCCTGCCGCTCGTGACCATCGACGGCGCCGACGCGCGCGATTTCGACGACGCGGTGTTCGCGACGCCCGACGGCGACCCGAACAACAAGGGCGGCTGGCGCCTCACGGTCGCGATCGCCGACGTCGCGCACTACGTGCGGCCGGGCAGCGCGCTCGACCGCGCGGCGCGCGAGCGCGGCAACTCGGTGTATTTCCCCGATCGCGTCGTTCCGATGCTGCCCGAGGAGCTTTCCAACGATCTCTGCTCGCTGCGCCCGCACGAAGACCGCGCCTGCCTGGCCGCGCACATGCGCATCGATTCCGGCGGCGAGATGTTCGAGCACCGCTTCGAGCGCGGCCTCATGCGCTCCGTGGCGCGCCTCACCTACGAACAGGCGCAGCGCGCCGCCGACGGCGCGCCCGACGACGTGACCGGGCCGCTGCTGGAGCGCGCGATCCGCCCGCTCTACGGCGCCTATGCCGCCCTCGCCGCGGCGCGCGCGCGGCGCCACGTGCTCGAGCTGGACCTGCCCGAGCGCAAGATCGAGCTCGATACGGAAGGCCGCGTCGTCCGCATCGCCACGCCGCCGCGGCTCGACAGCCATCGCCTGATCGAGGAATACATGATCCTCGCCAACGTGGCCGCGGCCGAGGCGCTGGAGGCGATGCGCCAGCCCTGCATGTACCGCATCCACGAGCCGCCCGATCTTTCGAAGCTCGAGGCGCTGCGCCCGGTGCTGAAGGAGCTCGGCGCCGCGCTGCCGCCCCAGGGCCTGAGCGCGCGCGACTTCAACCGCGTGATCGCGCAGACCCGCGAATCGCCCCACAAGCGCATGGTCCACGAGCTGATCCTCCGCGCGCAGAGCCAGGCGCAATACAATCCGGTCAACCGCGGCCATTTCGGCCTCGCGCTCCGGCGTTATGCGCATTTCACCTCGCCGATCCGGCGCTATGCCGATCTGCTCGTGCACCGGGCGCTACTGGGCCCCGGGGTGCCGGGCGGCATCGGCCGGCCCGACGCGGCCGGCTGGGCCGATCTCGGCGAGGCGATCTCGAAGGCCGAGCGCCGGGCGATGGCCGCCGAGCGCGACGCCAACCACCGCTACATCGCCGCGTTCCTGGCCGACCGGGTCGGCGCCGAATTCGAAGGCACCGTGAACGGCGTGCAGCGCTTCGGGCTGTTCGTGACGCTCGACGAGACGGGCGCGGACGGCCTGTTGCCGGTCGGCGCGCTGCCGCGCGACTACTACCGCCACGATCCCGAGCGCCATGCCCTGGTCGGCCGCGCCACCGGCCGCGCCTTTCACCTCGGCGACGCCGTGACCGTGCGCCTCGAGGAAGCGGACGCCGTCACCGGCAGCCTCGCCTTCGGCTTCGTCGCGCACGCGCCCGCGCGGGCCTTTTCGCGGGCGCCGGGGTTCCGCGGCACGCGCCGCCCTCGCCGCCGCCATTAAGAATAAGCGGAATAAACGCTTGCCAGTCCCAAGACTTATCTGGCTAAAGTGTGAATTGGCCAAGACCTAGAAATCGTATTACCTTCACGCCGCATGCTGGAACCGAAGAGCGAAGTCGCGCCTTGCGATGCGGTTGGCGGTGCACGGGCGGCCATCGGGGCGACCGCCCGGGCGTGCTCGCGCATTCCCGGCGCCCGGCAAGTCCGGCGCATTTCCCCGGCCAATTGGATAGTTGCCATGGCACGCCATTCGGTGGCTGCGGTTCTCACTCTCGTGCTCGCGTTCGGCGCCGCCTGCGCCGAAACCGGCATGCGCACCGACCGGCCGACCCGCATGGCGGGCGAAGCCGGCGCCTCGGACGTCTACCGGGTGGGCTTCCGCTACATCCGCGACCGCTATGTCCGCGCGGTGACCGTGCGCGACGTTGCGCTGGGCGGTTTGAAGGGCCTCTCCTCCCTCGACGGCCAGATCGCCGTCGTGACGGCTGGCCCCACCGTCACCATTCAGCACGGCAGCCGACGGCTCGCCGCCTACACGGCGCCGCCGCCGCAGGATTACGACGGCTGGGCGCAGGTGACGGGGTCGGCGGTCCAGGCCGCGGCGGCGGCTTCCGAGCCGATCGGACGCGCCGGCACCGAGAAGGTGCAGCAGGCCGTTCTCTCGTCCGCGCTCGCCTCGCTCGACGGCTTCTCGCGCTACGTGCCGCCCTCGGACGCGCGCGAAAGCCGCGCGCTGCGCAACGGCTATGGCGGCATCGGCATCACCGTCCAGCAGGTCGAGGGCAAGCTGAAGGTGGTCTCGGTCATGCCCGGCACGCCGGCCGAAACCGCGGGGCTGCGCGCCGACGACGCCATCGTCCGCATCTCGGGGCGGCCGATCGCCGGCCTCGAGCTGCGCGAGGTCGTGCAGCAGCTGCGCGGACCCGAAGGCAGCAGCGTGATCCTGACCGTCGCGCGCGCCGCGGTTCCGCAGCCGCTGGAGCTGACCGTCGTGCGCCGGCACATCATTCCCGTGGCCGCCATCTACCGGCGCGAGGGCAACGTCGCCTACATCCAGGTGACGCGCTTCCTGCAGGGCACCGCGCGCCAGGTGGCGCGCGCCGTGGCCGATGCGAAGCGGGAGATCGGGCCCAGCCTCGCGGGCATCGTCCTCGACCTGCGCGACGATCCGGGCGGCCTGCTCGACCAGGCGATCGACGTCTCCGACCTCTTCCTCGGCGACGGCCGCATCGTCTCGACGATCGGCCGCCACCCCGAGAGCCAGCAGACCTACGACGCGCGGGCCGGCGACATCGCGGCCGGGCTGCCGATCGTGGTCCTCGTGAACAGCCGCACGGCCTCGTCGTCGGAAATCGTGGCGTCGGCGCTGCAGGACAACCGCCGCGCCGTCGTGGTCGGCTCGAACACCTACGGCAAGGGCACGGTGCAGACCGTGTTCACGCTGCCCAACGACGGGGAGCTGATCCTCACCTGGTCGCGTTTCCACGCACCGTCCGGCTATGCGCTGGAAGGGCTCGGCGTGCTGCCGAACCTTTGCACCGCCAAGAAAGGCGCGACCGCGCAGTCGGTGATCCGCTCGCTGGCGACCGCCGATGCGCGAACCAACCAGCTGTTCCGGCAGTGGCGCAGTTCGACGACGCCCAATCCGGCCCGCTCGAAGCCGCTGCGGGCCAACTGCGCCACCGACCCGGCCGACACGGCGCGGCGGGAGATCGACCTGCAGGTGGCCAAGGCGCTATTGACCGAGCCGGCCCTCTACCAGCGCGCCCTATTCGTCGCCAACGGTCCGCAATCCGCCTTCCGCACCCGGCGCGAGAGCGACATGGCGGATCCCGAGGAGCAGTAAGACATTCCGCTTCCTTGACAGGCGGGTCGCGCCAAGTATTGTCCGGCCCCAAGATTTGAGGGGACGCGCCCGCAAGCGGGCGCGTTTCCGTTTCCGCCCATCCGAGGACCCGAACGATGCCCAAGCGCCCGAATTCCGTGCAGATCAAGCTCGTCAGCACGGCCGATACCGGCTATTTCTACGTGACCTTCAAAAACCCGCGTAACGTCACGGAAAAGCTGGAGAAAAAGAAGTACGATCCGATCGCGAAGAAGCACGTCGCGTTCAAGGAACACAAGATCAAGTAGCAGCGCATTCGCGCCTGCGCGTGGCCGCCGCTCCGGCCGCCGCCCCCGCTACCTTCGCAGAAACAGGGCCTTTCAAGCCGCCGGCGCGGCCAGCGCCGGATGTGCGCGCGGCGCCGCGGCCGTCACGCAGTTGCGTCCCTTGCGCTTCGAGGCGTAGAGCGCCAGATCGGCATCCTTCAGCAGCTCGGCCGGCGCGACCGCGCCCTCGGCGACGCCGATGCTCACGGTCACGCGCAGCGGCTCGGGCCCGAGCGCGAACGGCTTCTCCTCGATCACGGCGCGCAGGCGCTCCGCGACGGTCTCGGCGGTGCGCAGATCGGCGCCCGGCATCAGCACGACGAATTCCTCGCCGCCGATGCGGACCACCATGTCGGAGGTGCGGACATGGCCGAGCAGGCGCTCCGCGACCATGCGCAGCGCCACGTCGCCCACCGCATGGCCGAGCCGGTCGTTGATGTCCTTGAAGCGATCGACGTCGACGAGCAGCAGCGCGAACGGCCCCTCGCCCTGCGCGGCGGCGCCGGGCAGCGCCCGCTCGTGGCGCGCCCGCGCCAGCAGCTCGAAATAGGCGTCGAGGTAGCGGCGGTTGAACACGCCGGTCAGGCTGTCGGTCACCGCGAGATCGAGGCTCTGCGCGTATTGGCGGCGGAGGCGCGTCGTCAGCGCGTGGCGTTCGGCCATGCGCGTGATCGCCGCCGCGGTGGCGCCGGGATCGAGCGGACGCGGCAACGGCTCGGCGAGGCCGAGCTCGAGCGCACGGACCGCGCGGAACGGATCGCGCGCCTCGTGCGCGATGACGACCGGGCGGCGGCGGTCGATCTGACGGAACCGGGCGGCGATCGCCAGCGGATCGACGCGGGCCGCGTCGATGAGCACCAGCTCCGGCGCCACGCCGGGCGCCGCGACTTCGACGACCGGGCGCGCGATCCCGACCGCGACCGCGAACCCCGCATGGGTGAGCGCGTCGGCAAGATCCGGCGCCAGCTTGCCGTCGTCGGTGAGCGCGAGCAGACGGCGCGGCAGCGGCGCTTCGTCGATCGCCACGACCTTGATGCCGAGCGAGCGGCTCGCATCGCGGCGCAGGCGCAGTTCTTCCACGAGCGCCTGGTTGCGCAACAGATGGCGCAGGCGCGCGCCGAGCAGCACCGTGTCCGGGTGCGGGCCGATCGCGGCGTCGGCGCCGGCCGCATAGGCCAGGGCCGCGCTGTCCGGGGTGGCGAAGTGCGCGGCGACGATCACCGGCAGCGCTTCGTGCATCGGATCGCACCGCAGGGCGCGCACGCATGCGGCGGCCCTCGCGCCGTCGTCGTCGCTGCCGATCACGGCGAGATCGAACGCGCCGCCGGCCAGCGCCTGCTGCGCCTCGGCCCAGCCGCCCACGATTTCAATGGCGGCGTAGTCGCGCACGAGGACGCGTTCGACCGTCGCGGCGGGCATGTCCCCGTCGCGCATGATGAGAATTCGCGCCGTCATGGAGCTCCTTCGATGCTCCGTGAAGCTTCGGGACTACTGGAGGTGGCGTTCGACCGTCTCGAGGAAGCTCGTCAGCGAGATCGGCTTCGCGAGGTAGCCTTCGCAGCCGCCCTCGCGGATCTTCTCCTCGTCGCCCTTCATCGCGAACGCGGTGACGGCGATGATCGGGATGCTCTTGAGGCTTTCGTCTTCCTTGATCCACTTCGCCACTTCGAGGCCCGAGACCTCGGGGAGCTGGATGTCCATCAGGATGAGGTCGGGCCGCTCGTCGCGGGCGACCTTCAGCGCCTCCACCCCGTCGCGCGACTCGATGGTCTGGTAGCCGTGCGCCTCGAGCAGATCGCGGAAGAGCTTCATGTTGAGCTCGTTGTCCTCGACGATCAGAACTTTTTTCGGCATCTCAAACCCCTGTGTGTCGGCCCGCGCCGGATCGCTCCCACCCGGAAGCATCGCATGCTAGGATCAAAACGGAGCTGACGCCAAGGCAGGCGAGCGCCCGTGCTTCGTTTCCGCCGTCGATAATGGCGAACTCTATGGTCGGGTTACTTAAGAATTCGTTAGCCAGGCAACCCCTTCGACACCAGCCCGGCGCCCGCAAGTCTTTTCGCCACCGCGATTTTTCGCGTGATCGGGGCGGCCGCGGATTTTTGTTACGGTTAATCCGGCCGCCGCGTGCGCCGGCACGCCGGGCCGCGCCGTGACCGCCCTCTGCCGCGACTGCTTCGCGCTCGCGGCGGACGGCGCCAAACGCTGTGCGGCCTGCGGCAGCCCGCGCCGCATCGCCCACCCCGAGCTGGCCGAGCTCGGCATCGCGCACATCGACTGCGACGCGTTCTATGCCTCGGTCGAGAAGCGGGACGCGCCCGAGCTGCGCGACCGGCCGGTGATCGTGGGCGGCGGCCGGCGCGGCGTGGTCTCGGCCGCCTGCTACATGGCGCGGCGCTACGGCGTCCGCTCGGCGATGCCGATGTTCAAGGCGCTGAAGCTCTGCCCCGACGCCGCCGTCGTCCGCCCGAACATGCGGAAATACGCCGAGGTGGGGGCCGCGGTGCGCGAGCGGATGCTGTCGGTCACGCCGTCGGTCGAGCCGCTCTCGATCGACGAGGCGTTCCTCGACCTGCGCGGCACCGAGCGCCTGCACAAGGCCCCGCCCGCCGCGACCCTCGCCCGCCTCGCCCGCCGCATCGAGGACGATCTCGGCATCACGGTTTCGATCGGGCTCAGCTACTGCAAGTTCCTCGCCAAGGTCGCGTCCGATCTCGACAAGCCGCGCGGCTTCGCCGTGATCGGCCGCGCCGAGGCGAAGACGTTCCTGGCCGGGCAGCCGGTCCGCCTGATCTGGGGCGTCGGCGGCAAGTTCGCGGAGCGCCTGAAGGCCGACGGCATCACGCACATCGCGCAGCTCCAGGCGCTCGACGAGCGCACGCTGGTGGGCCGCTACGGCGTCATCGGATCGCGCCTCTACCATTTCGCCCGCGGCGAGGACGAGCGCACGGTGGAACCCGAGCACGAGGCCAAGAGCGTCTCGGCCGAGACCACGTTCGACGCCGACATCCGCGATTTCGCGTCGCTGCGCCGCGAGCTGTGGCCGCTGTGCGAGAAAGTGTCGGCGCGCATGAAGGCGGCGGGGCTCGAGGGCCGCGGCGTGACGCTGAAGCTCAAGACCGCGGGCTTCAAGCTGCTGACGCGCGCGGCCCAGCTCGATCATCCGACCCAGCTCGCCGACACGCTGTTCCGCGCCGCCGAGCCGCTCTTGAAGAAGGAGGCCGGCGGCACGCCCTATCGCCTGATCGGCATCGGCCTCTCCCACCTCGGGCCGGCCGCCGGCGACCAGCCCGACCTGTTCGAGCCGACCGGCAACAAGCGCGCGCGCGTCGAGCGCGCGATGGATGCCGTGCGCGAAAAGCTCGGCAGGAACGCGATCGCGACGGGGCGCGGGATCAAGAGCTGAGCGCCACGCCCCTACGCGGTCGCGCGTTTTTTCGCGAGGCCGAGATAGCTCTCGACCACGCGCGGATTGTGGGTGAGCTCGGCCGCCGCGCCTTCGAGCGCGATCGCGCCGGTTTCGAGCACGTAGCCGTAATCGGCCACGGCCAGCGCCGCGCGCGCGTTCTGCTCGACCAGCAGGATGGACACGCCCGACTCGCGCAGCGCCGCGATGATGCGGAAGATCTCGCGCACGATCAGCGGCGCGAGGCCGAGGCTGGGCTCGTCGAGCATCAGCAGCCGCGGCTTGGCCATCAGCGCGCGGCCGAGCGCCAGCATCTGCCGTTCGCCGCCCGAAAGCGTCCCGGCGAGCTGATCCGCGCGCTCGCGCAGGCGCGGGAAGCGCCGGTAGATTTCCTCGCGGTCCTCGGCCAGCCCGCGCGCGCCCTTGCGGTAGCGCGCGAACGCGCCGAGCGCGAGATTGTCGGCCACCGACATCTCCGCGAACAGCTCGCGGCGCTCGGGGACGAGCACGAGGCCCTGCGCCACGCGCGCCTCGGTATGGAGGTCGCCGAGCGGCGCGCCGTCGAACGCGACCGTGCCGCGGCCGGGCAACAGGCCCATGATCGCGTTGAGCAGCGTGGTCTTGCCCGCGCCGTTCGGGCCGATGACCGTGACGATGCGCCCCGCTCCCACCGCGAGATTGGCGCCGCGCAGCGCCTCGACGCGGCCGTAGGCGACCGAGAGATCCTTCACCTCGAGCATCGCGCCGCTCACGACGCCGCCCCCAGATAGGCTTCGATCACGCGCGGATCGGCCTGCACCGCCTCCGGCGCGCCGCCGGCGATGCGCTCGCCGAAATCCATGACCACCAGCCGGTCGACGAGACCCATCACGAAATCCATGTCGTGCTCCACGAGCAGGATCGACATCCCCTCCTCGCGCAATGCCCGCAGCAGCGCCGCCAGCGCCTGCTTTTCCTGGTAGCGCAGGCCGGCGGCGGGCTCGTCGAGCAGCAGCAGCACCGGGTCGGCCGCGAGCGCCCGCGCGATCTCGACGATGCGCTGCTGGCCGAGCGCGAGGCTGCCGGCGGCCTCGTAGAGATGGTCGCCGAGGCCCGCGCGGCGCAGGTGCCGCGCCGCCTCGAACAGGATCGCGCGCTCCTCGGCGCGGTCGAGCCGCAGCGTCGCCGGCGCGACCCCGCTGCGGCCGCGCAGCGTGGCGCCGATCGCCGCGTTCTCGAGCACCGTCATCGTCGGCCGCAGCTGCACGTGCTGGAACGTGCGCGCGATGCCGCGCCGCACGATCTGGCGCGCGGCGAGGCGGTCGATCCGTTCGCCGCGAAACCGCACCTCGCCGCCGCCCAGCGGCAGCGCGCCGGTGATGAGGTTGAACATCGTGCTCTTGCCGGCGCCGTTGGGGCCGATGAGGCCCATGATCTCGCCGGCGCGCACCTCGAAGCTCACGCCGTTCACGGCGACGAGGCCGCCGAACGCCTTGTAGGCCTTGTCGACCTCGAGGATCGCCTCCCCGCGCGCCGGCGCCGCGCGGCGCGGCAGGCCGGGGGCCGCCTCGGGCGCGATCGCCGCCGCGCGCTTCGGCGGGAACAGGCGGACGACGCGCGCCATGATCCCTCCGCCCGCGTGCTGCAGCAGGAGGATGATGAGGACGCCGAAGACGATCACCTCGAACTGGCCGGAGCTGCCGAACAGCTTCGGCAGGATGTCTTGCAGCCAGGTCTTGAGCGCCGTGATGAGGCCGGCCCCGACGATGGCGCCCCACACATGCGCGGCGCCGCCGACCACGACCATGAACAGGTATTCGATGCTGTAGCCGACGCCGAACGGGCCCGGATTGACGAAGCGCAGATAGTGCGCGTGCAGCCAGCCCGCGAGGCCCGCCAGCAGCGCCGCGTAGACGAACACGACGAGCTTGAGCCAGGCGGTATTGACGCCGAAGCTCTCGGCCATCGCGGCGTTGCGCAGCGCGCGGATCGCGCGGCCGGGCCGCGAATTGAGCAGGTTGACGAGCGCCGCGAGGGCGAGCAGCACGCAGGCCCAGATCAGGTAGTAGAAATCCTGCGCGGTCTGGATCGCAGCGCCGAACAGCGGCAGCGGCGGGATGTTGGAGATGCCGTTGAAGCCGCCGAGGCCCTCGACGTTGCCGAAGACGTAGCTCAGGCTGATACCCCAGGCGATCGTGCCGAGCGCGAGATAATGGCCCGAGAGCCGCAGCGTGAGCCCGCCGAGAATCACCGCCACCGCCGCCGTCAGCGCGAGGCCGACCGGCAGGCCGAGCCACGGCGACAGGCCGAAGCTCACCGACGCCACCGCCGTGGCGTAGGCGCCGACGCCGACGAACGCGGCCTGCCCGAACGAGGTGAGGCCGGCGATGCCCGTCAGCAGCACGAGCCCGAGCGCCACGAGGCTGTAGAGGCCGATGTAGTTGACGAGCGTGACGTAGAACGGAGGCAGGTAGAGCGGCCCCGCCGCCAGCAGCGCGACGAAGACCGCGATCGCGATGCGCGCCGGCGTCATTCGTCGTGCTCCTCCTCCACGTGCCGGCTCATCAGCGAGCGCCACAGCAGCACGGGAATCAGCAGGGAGAAGACGATGACCTCCTTGAACGCGCTGGCGTAGAACGAGGCGAAGGATTCGAGCAGGCCGACCAGCACGGCGCCGAGCGCCGCCAGCGGATAGCTCGTCATGCCGCCGATCACCGCGCCGACGAAGCCCTTCAGCGCGACGAGGAATCCGGAATCGTAGTAGATCGTCGTGAACGGCGCGATCAGCACGCCCGAAAAGGCGCCGAACAGCGCGGCGAGCGTGAAGGCGAGCCGGCCCGAGGCTTCCGTCGGGATCCCGACGAGGCGCGCGCCGGTGCGGTTCATCGCCGTGGCGCGCAGCGCCTTGCCCCAGAGGGTGCGGCCGAAGAACTGCCAGAGCGCCACGATGAGGATCGCCGAGGCCGCGATCACCAGCAGGCTCTGCGCGGACGCGGTCATCGGCCCGAGCGCCACCTGCGCCGAGACGAAGCTCGGCGTGCGCCAGCCCTCGGCGCCGAAGAAGACGAGGCCGAGGCCCATCAGCGCGTAGTGCACCGCGACCGCGACGAACAGCAGCACGAGCACGGAGGCGTTGGCGATCGGCTGGACCGCCAGCCGGTAGGTCATCGGCCCGAGCGGCACGACGAGCGCGAGCGTGAGCAGCACCTGAACGAGCAGCGGCGGCTTCTGCGGCGCCAGCCACACGGCGAGGCCGAGCAGCGCCGTCGGGATGACGACGTAGAGAAGCGCCGAGGACGCGAGCCCCTGCCGCCGCCTCTCGCGCAGCGCCGCCACGAGCTCGACGACCATCGCGACGGCGCCGATGCCGGCGACGAGATAGGCCGTGCCCGGAACCTTCGCCTGCTGCAGCGTCGCCAGCGTCAGCGCGCCGAAGGCGACGAACTCGCCCTGCGGGACGTAGAGCACGCGCGACACCGCGAAGACGAGCAGGATCGCGAGCGCCAGCAGCGCATAGATCGCGCCGTTGGTCAGCCCGTCCTGTATCAGCAGCAGGGCGATATCGAAATTCATTCCCGGCGCGCAGCCCCGGACGAGACGGCCCGGCCGCGCGAGCGCGGCCGGGCCGGAGGCCGTTCCCCGTGTCGCCGCGCCGCTACTTCAGCAGCTTCCACTGCCCGCCTTCGACCCGCACCAGCACGCGCGCGCGCTGATCGACGCCGTTATGGTCGGAGGCGCTCATGTTGTAGACGGCGTGCGTGCCGACCACTTCCTTGGTCGCCTCGAGCGCGTCGCGCAGGGCCTGGCGATAGGCCGGCGTTCCCGGCTTCGCCTTGGTGCCAACGGCCGTCACCGCCCCCTGAACGAGCAGGAACGCATCGTAGGAATAGCCCGAGAACGCGTTCCGTACCTGCGGATAGGCCGGCGAGAGCTTCGCGAAGAAGTCGAGCGCCACCTTCTTGATCGGGTTCGAATCCGGAAGCTGCTCCGCCACCATCAGCGGCCCGGTCGGCGCGATCGTGCCTTCCACCGACTTGCCGCCGATGCGGATGAAGTCGGCGCCGATGACGCCGTGCGTATGGTAGATCGTGCCGGCGAAGCCGCGCTCCTTGAGCGCGATGTGCGGCGTCGTGGCCGGCGTGCCGGAGCCGCCGACGAGGATCGCGTCGGGCTTGGCGGCGATCAGCTTCAGCACCTGCGCGTTCACCGACGTGTCCGGCCGGTTGTAGCGCTCGCTGGCGACGATCTTGATGCCGGCGGGACCGGCCGTCGCCTCGAGCGCCTTCAGCACGAGATCGCCCCAGCCGTCGGCGAAGCCGATGTAGCCGATCGTCTTGCCGCCGTTGGCCTTCATGTGCTCGACGACGCCGGCGATCATCACCGGCACCGACTGCGGGATCGAGTAGACCCACGGCATCTTGGCCGGCGGCACCACCACCGGCGCCAGGCAGATCATCGCGATCTTGGCCTCGACCGCGACGTCCGACACCGCGAGACAGCCGGGCGTGAAGGTGGGCCCGAGCAGGATGTCGACCTTCTCCTCGTCGACGAGCTTGCGCGCGTTCTTGACCGTGGTGGAGGGATCGCTGCCGTCGTCGAGAATCACGAACTTCGCCGGCTGGCCGGCGATCTGCGGCGGCAGGTTGGTGTAGACGTTGCGATAGGGAATGCCGAGCGAGGCGCCCGGGCCCGTCGTGGACGCGATGACGCCGATCTTCACCTCGGCCGCCGCCTGCGCCGAAAGCGCGAGGCCGGCCGCGAGCGCCGCGGACGCGGCGAGACGCGTGACGTGTTTCATGTTGGCTCCTCCTCCAGGGATTTTTTACGATATCGTAAAATACGAGCGCGCCGCAACCCGCCGCGGCCGCGCCCTCTCGGACCGGAATAGCGCATCCTTGCGGCATCGGCCAGACGCTTTACGGCGTCAGGCGGCCGCCGTTCACGTGCAGCGTCTGGCCCGTCATGAAGCGCGCGGCCGGCCCCAGCAGGAACAGGATCGGGCCGACCACGTCGTCGACTTCGGCGAGGCGGCCGAGCGGGAACAGCCGCGCGTAATCCGCACCCCGGAACCACGCGGCGGCGGCCGGATCGTCGGGCCCGCGTCCGGTTCCGCCCTTCATGAACGCGGTTTCGATCGCCGAGGGCGCCACCGCGTTGGCGCGGATCAGCGGCGCGTTCTCGATCGCCAGCGCCTTCGTGAGCCCGACCAACCCCGCCTTGGCCGCTGCGTAGGGCCCGAAGCCCGGCAGCACGTTGAAGCCGAGGCCGGACGAGACGGCGACGATGGCGGGATCGCGGCCCTTGCGCAGCAGCGGAAGCGCCGCGCGCGCCACGAGATAGGCCGAGCCGAGATTGCCGGCGATCACCTCGTCCCATTGCCGCGGCGAGAGGGCGTCGATGCGCGCCGGCGGCGCGATCGTGAAGCCGACCAGGAAGACCAGCGCGTCGGCGGCGCCCCAGGCCGCCTCGATCTCGCGGAACGCGGCATCGACGGCGGCGGGATCGGTGGCGTCGAGCGCGATCGCGCGCGTGCCGGGCGGCGCCGGATGCTTCGCGAGCGAGCGCGCGAGATCGAGCACCGCCACCTCGTGGCCGTTGGCCCGGCACGCGCCGACCACCGCGCGGCCGATGTCGCCCGCCCCGCCGGCGACGACGACGCGCGTGCCCGGCGGCGCGGTAAGGCGCGTCCAGTCCGGCGCGGCCATCAGGCGCGCGCCTGCGGGCGCGGCCAGGCGACCGGGAAGAGTTCGCCGCCGAGCGGATCGCCGTGCTTCAGCCCGGGATCGCGCGGCAGCTTGGGGCCGCGCTTCCGCACCGCGTAGGTGGCGTCGTCGCCGGCATAGCGCAGCGAGATCGCGCGCCGGCGGCCGCCCGTGCGGTTGCCCGAGGCGTAATGCACGATCGAGAGATGGAACGCGACGACGTCGCCGGGCTTGGTGTCGAAGTGCACGATGTCGTACTCGCCGCGGCGGCCCGAGATGTCGGGCATCGGCTCGTAATCGCCGGCCGCGTATTGGCGGTTGGGATGGAACGATTTCGGCTCGAACCAGCGATTCCAGCGATGCGACCCCTTGACGAACTCGACCGCGCCGCTCGCGCGCGTCACGTCGTCGAGCGAGATCCAGAACGACACGTTCTGCTTGCCGTCGACCCAGGCATAGGGCTGGTCCTGGTGCCAGTGGCTTTCGGCTTCGGTGTGCGGCTCCTTGACGAACACCTGGTCCCAGGCCAGCAGCGCCACCTTCGACCCCATCAGCGCGGCCGCGATCGCCGGCAGCGGCGATTCCAGCGAGATCCGCCGGAACGCCGCGTGGCGCGGCCAGAGGAAATGCTCGCCGTAGAACTTTCCCTTGTCGGGCGACGGCGAGAAATTGTCGGACAGCGGGCCCGGCGCGGCCATCGCCGCCTCGACCGCGTCGCGCATGTACGCGACCCAGGCGGCGTCGAACAGTCCGGGCAGGAACACGACGCCGTCGCGTTCGAACGCGGCGCGCATCTCGGGCGTGACCGGCGGGCTCGTCTCGGCTTGCATGGCGGGCTCCTCCTGGCTGCAGGGCGCAGCTTGGCCCGACTTATGTGCAAAGTCACGTGAATTTTCACATATAGGCGCGCGGCGTGCGCGGAAGACCCCGACGTGGCTCAGGCGTGCGGAAGGCGGTCGCGGATGCCCTCGAGCTCGGCGATGAGCGCCTTGACCCGGCCGGGCGAGAGCCCGGCGGTGGCGCGCGCGTAGACCGCGCGGGCCTCGGGCAGGATGCGCTCGTAGAGCGCGCGGCCCGCGGGCGCGAGATGGATCTCGACGACGCGGCGGTCGCCGCGGCGCGGCACGCGCCGCACGAAGCCGCGCTTCTCCATCTGGTCGACGACGCGCGTCAGCGCCGTGCGCTCGATGACCGTGATGCGCGCGAGGTCTCCGGTCGTCACCGGCCCCCGCTCGGTGAGCACGGCGAGCGTCCGCCACCAGGCGAGGTTGATGCGCAGCGGGCGCAGCGCCTCGAGGATCGCGCGCTTGTAGAGATTGTCGATCTGGCCGATCCAGTAGAAGAGATAGGCGTCGAGGCGGCCGGGGCCGAGCGCGTCGGCGCGGGATTTCGCGATGCGGCGGGACATGGTCCGTCTTTTAGCGGGCCGGGCCGCGCTGTCCAGCCGCCGTCAAGCGCGGCGCCGGGCTCACTTCCGGCAGTCGGGCCTCGGCAATTTCTCGATCGACACCGCCGTGCCCTGCAGCTCGAGGCCCTGCACCGAGATCGCGAGCGCCGTCGTCACGCCGTCCTCGGTGATGAACGCCTCGCTCGACTGCGCGGCGCCGCCGGGCGTGCCGCCGATCTCCTTGTGCTCTTCCTTGATCGTCCAGCCCGGCTTGTCGGCGAATTCGCCGAGCGCCTTCTCCTTGCCCGAGCGGCCGGCGGCGACGATCGTGACGCGCGAATTCGTGATGCGCATCTGGTCGAGGCCGTAGAAGATCCGGTGCTCCAGCTCCTTCTTGCCGGCGGCGGCGGCCTCCATGATGCGCAGCATGTGGGTGCCGGGCAGGATCGTGCCGGGCTCGAGCTTGAGGTCTTCGCCCGCAGCCCCCCTGATCTTGGCCTCGCCCGGGCCGGTGCGCGACTGCAGCACGGCCTGGCCTTCGCGCCGCTCGGATTCGCGCCCGTTTTCGTAGGTGACGGTGCTGAACCGGTAGATGCGCCCGTCGCGCGATTCGTTCGCCTTCTGCTCGAGCTTCAGCGCCACGTTCTGGCCGCTGCCGCTGACGCGGATATCCATGATCATCTCGGTGACCAGCTCCTCGCAGGTGAGCCGCCCGGCGACGGTCATGCGCCCGCTCATCACGGCTCCGGTCGTGTCGCCGCTGCGCTGACGGAGCGAATAGACGCCGCGCGCCGGCTGGAGCTTGTCGTAGTACGCGCCGAGCGCGTCCTGCGCCGCGGCAGGCGGCGGCGCGGCGGCGAGCAGCGCGAGCGGCAGGGCGAGCATTCTCACGGCGGTCTCCCTCGATCGGCGGCGGTTCGGGGCGATCAGCGGCACGCGGGCTTCGGCAGCGTCTCGATCTTCTCGATCTTCGCTTCGAGGCTGAAATCCGAGTACTCGAGCACCATCGCCGTTGTGACGCCGGCCTCGTTGACGGTCATGTCGACCTTGTAGTTCGGCCGTTCCTTGTCTTCCTGCGGCGGGTCGAAGAAGGTGAGCTTCAGCCGGAAGCCGGGATGCGCGAACAGCGCGGCGGGCTCGATCGCCGCGGCCGGCACCGGATCGACGACGACGCCGTGCACGCCGTTGACCTTGCCCTCGGACGCCCCGTCGAACATGTGACGCCAGACGATCTTCTCGCCGGCGCGCCCCGCCGCGATCATCTCCACGACGTGCCAGGTGGGAAAGCTCGTGCCGGCCGGCAGCGCGATCTCCTTGCGCGGGCCCTTGCCCTCGAGCACCGCCTTGCCGGGGCCGCCGATCCGCGAAAGCTCGGCGCGTCCGGTGCGCTGCTCGGTCTCCTGCCCGTCGCTCTTGGTGCGCGTCTCGAACCCGAAGGCGAGGCCGTTCTTCGCCTCCCAGCTCGTGTAGTCGGTGCGGATCGAGCGTTCCTTCGCGTCCTGCTTCACGATGTTGAGCTGGAACGTGTGCTTGGTCAGCCAGCGGCCGCAATCCTCGGTCAGCTCGTAGGCGATGGCGCCGTCGGCGTCGGACACGCCGCCGGTGGGCGAGACCGTCTTCGCCTTCAGGCTGTAGATCGCGCGGTGCGGCTGCACCTTCGCGACCAGCTCGGGCGTCACGGCGATCTCGGCCGCTGCCGGCGCCGCGGCCGCGATGGCGAGAACGAAAGCGATGGAAGTTCGGAGCATGGGGACAATCCGTCGGTCGAGGCCGCGAAATCTGCCGTTCCAGCAGGGCGGAAACAAGGCAGGCGAACGCCCCGCCCGCGCTATCGAGAGAACGCGCGGCGCGCGCGACGGTGCCCGGCGGGCGTCAGGCCGCGCCGCCGTCCACGCGCGCGAAGATCGCGCTGGCGCGGACGATCCGCTCCGCGCCGCGCCAGACATAGGCGTTGGCGTAGGACAGCCGGCCGCCCGCGCGCTGGATGTCGACGCGGCACTCGAGCCAGTCGCCCCGCTTCGCCGCGCCGGCGAAATCGACCGTGAGATTCGCCGTCACCAGCGGCAAGGGCGGATCCTCGAGGAATGCGAGATTGTAGCCGATCGCGAGATCGGCGAGCCCGCACAAGACGCCGCCATGCACGAAGCCGCGCGAATTGATGTGCCGCTCGCCCGCGCGGATCGCGACGATGCGTTGCCGGCCGTCCGCCTTCCAATAGAACGGCCCCATCGCCTCGATATAGGGCGAGGTGCGGTCGAGCGGCGCGAAGCCGGCGGGGATTTCGGCCATCGCGGCGCGGCTACGCCTTCTTCGCGGGCTGTCGCAGCGCGATGTGCAATTCGCGCAGGCGGCGCTCGTCGACCGGCGCGGGGGCGCCCATGAGCAAGTCCTGCGCCTGCTGGTTCATCGGAAACGCGATGACCTCGCGGATGTTCGGCTCGTCGGCGAGCAGCATCACGATGCGGTCGATGCCGGGCGCGGAGCCGCCATGCGGCGGCGCGCCGTACTTGAACGCGTTGAGCAGGCCCGAGAACTGCGCCTCGAGCTGCGCGCGCGAATAGCCGGCGATCTCGAACGCCTTGTACATGATGTCGGGGCGATGGTTGCGGATGGCGCCCGACGACAGCTCGACGCC
>JAEULD010000018.1 GCA_016792765.1 Candidatus Odyssella sp. | reverse complement strand
TGCTCGCCGTCGTCGGCCGGTTGATCGTGCTCGATTTCGGCCGCAAGATCGCCGAAGGGGAGCCGCGCGCGGTGATGAACTCGCCCGAGGTGCAGGAGATCTACATGGGCATCGCGGCCTGAGCGCGATGCTGGAGACGCGCGGCCTCACCGCCTTCTACGGCGACTTCCAGGCACTCTACGGCATCGACGCCGCGCTCGGCGCGGGCGAAACCGTCGCCATCATCGGCGCGAACGGCGCCGGCAAGTCGACGTTCCTCAAGGCGATCACCGGCCTCTTGCCCTGCCTGCCCGACGCGGTCCGGCTCCAAGGGGCCGCCATCGGCGGCCTGGCGCCGGCGCGCATCGCGCGGCTCGGCATCTCTCTGGTGCCCGAGGGCCGCAAGCTGTTCCCCTCGCTGACGGTCGAGGAGAACCTGCTGATCGGCGCCCATGGCCGCGCGCCCGGCGGCTATTGGAACCTCGCGCGCGTCTACGGCCTGTTTCCGATCCTCGCCGAGCGGCGGCGCGTGCCGAGCACGTCGTTGTCGGGCGGGCAGCAGCAGATGGCCGCGATCGGCCGCGCGCTGATGGCGAATCCGCGCGTGCTGCTGTGCGACGAGATCAGCCTGGGGCTCGCGCCGATCGTGATCCGCGACATCTACAACGCGATCCCCGCGATCAGGGCCGAGGGCACGAGCATCGTGCTGGTCGAGCAGGACATCGTGCAGGCGCTCGCGGTCGCCGACCGCGTCTATTGCCTCCAGGAAGGCCGCGTCTCGCTTGCCGGCCGCCCGGACGAGCTGACGCGCGAGCAGATTCACACGGCGTATTTCGGGACGTGATGTTCGTGCCGCGCATTCCCCTGTCGATGTCGTCCCGGGTGCTGCGCAGCACGACGCGCGGCTTCGCGCGACGTGGTGCGCTGCTGAACCGGGACCTAGACGAGGCGGTGAAGCAACGTCGCCGCCATGCGGCGGGTGCGCCTCGTTTGGGTCCCGGGTCTGCGGCGCACCATGGCGCAAGGGCGCCATGCTGCGCCGCGCCCGGGATGACACGAATCGTCGTGCGCGTTTCGGCGGCGGGCAGACGATGACCGCCTGGCTCGACACGCTGCTGCAAGGCGTCATGCTCGGCGGACTCTACGCCCTCTTCGCCGCCGGGCTCTCGCTGATCTTCGGCATCATGCGGCTGGTGAACCTCGCGCATGGCGACCTGATCGTGCTCGCCGCGTTCGTCGTCCTGGTCGTGACGACGGCGCTGGGCCTCGATCCGTTTCTCGCCGCGCTCGTGGCCGCGCCGCTGCTGTTCGGCTTCGGTTATGCGCTGCAGCACCTGCTGCTGAACCGCACGCTGGGGCGCGACATCCTTCCGCCGCTGCTCGTGACCTTCGGCCTCTCGATCATCGTGCAGAACGGGCTGCTGCAGGGCTTCTCCGCCGACAGCCGGCGCCTCGGCGCCGGCGCGCTCGAAACCCAGTCGGTTTCGCTCGGCGGCGGGCTCGCCCTGGGCGTGATGCCGCTCTTGACGCTCGCTTCGGCCGTGGCCGCGATCCTCGCGCTCAACCTGCTCTTCTACCGCACGAGCCTCGGCCGCGCGTTCCGCGCCACGTCCGACGATCCCGAGACCGCGCAGCTGATGGGCATCGACAACCGGCGCATCTTCGCGCTGGCGATGGGCGTGGCGATGACGGTGGTGACCGTGGCCGCGCTCCATCTCGGCATGCGCGCGAATTTCGATCCCACGATCGGGCCGGCGCGGCTCATCTACGCGTTCGAGGCGGTGATCATCGGCGGGCTCGGCAGCCTCTGGGGCACGCTCGCCGGCGGCATCGTCATCGGCCTCGCGCAGACGATCGGCGCGCGCATCGATCCCGAATGGCAGATCCTCGCCGGGCACCTCGCGTTCCTCACCGTGCTCGCGCTCAGGCCGCGCGGGCTGTTTCCGCGCGCGGTGGATTGAGCGATGGAGCAAGCCTACCGCATCGCCGTCGGCGGCCGCTTCGGGCGGCTCGCGGCGCTGGCCGGCGCGGCGATGCTCGTCTTTTTCGTGGCCCTCCCCGCCTTCGCCGGGCGCGCGACGATCGAAGACCTGATCTTCGTGTTCTACATGCTGGCGCTGGCGCAGTATTGGAACCTGCTCGCCGGCTATGCGGGCCTCATCTCGGTGGGCCAGCAGGCCTTCGTCGGCCTCGGCGGCTACACGCTGTTCGCGCTGACGGTGATGGCCGGGCTCGATCCGCTCTTGGCGATCGTGCTCGCCGGCCTGGTCGCCGGCCTGCTCGCGCTGCCGACCGCGTTCGTCGTCTTCCGGCTGCACGGCGCCTATTTCGCGATCGGCACCTGGGTGGTGGCCGAGGTGTATCGCCTCGTTTTCGCGCAGTGGAAGCAGTTGGGCGGCGGCACCGGCACCTCCTTGCCGCCCGAGATCACCAACACCGTGTTCGGCATCGAGTGGGTGAAGAGCCTGTTCGACGTGCGCACCTCGGCGGCGCGCGACATGATTCTCTACTGGGCCGCGCTGGCGCTCGCGGCAGGCACGGTCCTCGCCGTCTATCTCATCCTGCGCTCGCGGCACGGCCTGGCGCTCGCCGCGATCCGCGATTCGGAGCCGGCCGCGGCCAGCGCCGGCGTCGACAATTTCCGCACCAAGCTCGCCGTTTATGTGGCCACCGCGATGGGCACCGGCATGGTGGGCGCGCTGATCTACCTCCAGAAGGCGCGCATCTCGCCCGATTCGGCCTTCGCCGTGCTCGACTGGACGGCCTATGTGATCCTCATCGTCGTGATCGGCGGCATCGGCACGATCGAGGGGCCGATCGTGGGCGTGCTGGTGTTCTATTTCCTGCAGAGCTATCTCGCCGGCTACGGCACCTGGTATCTGATCCTGCTCGGCGCGCTCGCGATCCTCGTCATGCTCTTTGCGCCGCGCGGCATTTGGGGCTACGTCTCGGAGCGGACCAACCTCGTTCTGTTCCCGATCCGGCGGCGGTTGGTACGTTCGGGCGACGGCGCGTAGGGGCGCGCTGCGCGCCCCCCTACGACACATGTGCCGTGCCTCTGCAGAAAACACCTTGGGAGAAACGACGTGATCCCCCCGCTCTCCGCCCTCCAGGCCGTACACGCGCGGCTGAAGCCGTTCATCCACCGCACGCCGCTGCTGCGCTCGGCCTCGCTTTCCAAGCTCACCGGCCACGACGTCTACTTCAAGGCCGAGATGCTGCAGAAGACCGGCTCGTTCAAGCCGCGCGGCATGACGAACCGCCTGCTGCTGCTTTCGCCCGAGGAGAAGAAGCGCGGCGCGATCACCTTTTCCGCCGGCAACATGGCGCAGGGCCTCGCCTTCGGCTGCGCGATCGCGGGCATGAAGGGCGTTGTGGTGATGCCGGCCTCGGCCAGCCCGCTCAAGGCCGCGGCGACGCGCGGCTACGGCGCCGAGGTGATCCTGCACGGCGACGTCTCCGAGGCGCACGCGCATTGCATGGCCCTCATCGAGAAGCACGGCTACGTGTTCGCGCGCTTCGACGACCAGGACGTGATGGAAGGCCACGCGACGCTCGGCCTCGAGATCGCCGAAGATCTGCCGGATCTCGACGCGCTGATCGCGCCGGTG
>JAEULD010000373.1 GCA_016792765.1 Candidatus Odyssella sp. | reverse complement strand
TCCTTCTGAGATTCGCGGCGGACCGCGCCGGCGGGCCGCGTCCGAGCGAAGCGAAGAAATCTCCTTGTTCAGGATCTTCGCGACTTCGGCCTCTTCGAAGAAGTCTTCGCCAGCAATTGTGTGCATCGCGCCCGCACGATTTCACCACTCGGCACAAACCATCGCCGATCTCCGTCCGCCAATTGTTAGGCGGGCCGCGCGCGAACGATATTCCGAGAAATCCTTGCTTAGGACGTTGTTCTCGAGACGCTGGTCCGGGCCTTTTCGCGGCGAACGAAGGCCAAGTCGAGCGCCATCGTTTCGGAATATCCAAAGGAAAGGTTCACAAGGGCGACCACGGTCTGGTTTCGCGCGACATTCAACGCCGGCGTACGGCGCAGCGTTGATTTCGAGAACACCTCAAACAATTCCCGTACGGCGAATACACGTTCGGTCAGGCCCTTCTGGGCTTGACCGGGCAGCATGCTCAGCTCGCTGATTCTGGCCCGCGCAGCCTCCGCTAACTTTTCGTGCACGAGAGCGAGCTGGTGGGCATTGATTCGGGCTTTAGCGATTGATGATTTGCGCGCGAGGTCTGATTCGGGCGCGTCGCGTTGGGCGTCGGTAATGACCTCGACGTTTATGGGCTCAGCCCAGAGCTCGCTGAGCTGATTAGCATTCGCATATGGCAGAGCCGAGTTCTTGGTTACAGGCGCGCCGAACGCCGGCAGTGACCGCTTGTCAGCTTCGATGAACGCTGTGCATTCCTCAAGCCTATGGATGAACTCGATGAGATGCTCGATTTTCTGCCTGGGCAGATGATTCCCCGTGAGGAGCCACTCGTCGGGCAAATGCAACGCGCGGTCAACGACTTCGATGACGGTCTCGGGCGATTCGCCCGCAGAGATCAAATTTTTTAGCGTGTCGGCCAGTTGTTTTGAGCCGGCGAGCCGAAGACATTTCCACAGCTCCTCGGGCCCATTTAAGGAGCACTGCACGCTGTCGTTGAGGTAGCGCCCGATTGCGAGCCGCGCAGCATGAGGCATGCTTTCGACGAAGACCGGCGTCACGAACCAATTGCGCGGATCTAAGTAGTCAATTTTCTTCGCGCGCGACATGGTCGATGCCGAGTCTCCCGGGCGCCCAATTCGTGATGATGCTTGCCAAAGAGTGCAGCGCAGTCAATCGCGCGCTCGCCGCGTCCTCTCGGAACATGATTGCGCGGTGTTGGGAGCGCTTGCGATTGATTGAAGCACGTCGCGTCTGAATGATGGTGACGACGGACACGAGACGGACACGGGCGAGCCACGGGAAAGGCTCCGAATTTGGGCAGCTCACGTGGCCCGCCTAATGCATTGATTTTTTACGCGAAAATTGGTGCCCCGGGGGAGACTCGAACTCCCACGCCCTTGCGGGCAACAGATTTTGAGTCTGCCGCGTCTACCGGTTCCGCCACCGGGGCTGGGCTGCACGCGCGCCTCACATGGCAGAGAAGGCGCGGCGGTTCAAGCCTCCGGCGCCGGCGGGCGCGGCGGCGGCGCGCATCGGCTCAGCGTTTCAGGCTGGCGATGTAGGCGATGACGTGCTCCACCTCGTCGCGCGTGAGCGCGATTTGGGGCATGCGCGGATAGGGCATCTGGATGATCGTGCGGAGCGCGCCCGGAGTCGCGCTCGGGCGCGCCGCGATCGAGGCGAAGGGCGGCGCCGTATCGGGCGCCGGCGC
Source organism: Candidatus Odyssella sp. (assembly GCA_016792765.1). Lineage (GTDB taxonomy): Bacteria > Pseudomonadota > Alphaproteobacteria > Bin65 > Bin65 > SBBV01. Next base: position 43,023 of record JAEULD010000373.1, on the reverse strand, counting down.
GCGCTGGTCGGCGGCCACGAGATGGCACGACGCGCACCACTGGCGCGCGAGCCGCTCGCCGATGCGCGCATCGGGCTGCTGCTGGGCGAAGGCGGGCGAAGCCCAGGCGGCGGCGGCGAGAAGACCGAACAGCGGGGCGCGGCGCATGACTAACCTCCGGAAGGCGCGCTCGCCGTCACGAGCCGCCCGATGCCGCGATCCCCAGCATATCATCGCGCCCGGCCGGGCAGGCTGCAAGCCGCGCCGCGGTTTGCGCGCGGGCGCGGCGGCTGGTAAGCGTCGGCCACGAGGGGCCGATCCCCGCCGCGCGCCCGCATGCTCCGCAAGATGTACGACAAGACGATCGCGCTCGCCTCGAAGCCGCACGCCATGTGGGCGATGGGCGCGGTGTCGTTCACGGAAAGCTCGTTCTTCCCGATCCCGCCCGACGCGCTGCTGATCCCGATGGTGCTGGCGCGGCCCGACCGCGGCTGGACCATCGCCTTCGTCTGCACCGCGGCTTCGGTGCTGGGCGGCCTGTTCGGCTATGCGATCGGCTATTTCCTCTACGAGACGCTCGGCCAGTGGCTGATCAATCTCTACGGCATGCAGCAGGCCGGGCACGAGTTCCGCGCGGCGTTCGCCGCCTACGGCCTCTGGGTGATCCTCGTCAAAGGCCTGACCCCGATCCCCTACAAGCTGGTGACGATCGTCAGCGGCGCTGCGGCGTTCGACATCTGGGTCTTCATCGCCGCCTCGATCGTGACGCGCGGCGTGCGCTTCTATGCCGAGGTCGCCCTGCTCAAGCTCTTCGGCGAGCGCATTCGCAAATTCGTCGAGAAGTACCTGACCTGGGTCGCCTTCGGCTTCCTGATCTTCGTCGTCGGCGGCTTCATCCTGGCCGCGAAGTTCCTGTAGGCCGCTCCGCGTGCCATCGCGCCGCCGCAATGAACGCGGTATAAGAAGCGCATGACTGCCCTCGCCGTCCGCGACGCTTCGCTCTGGCGCCACGCGCCGCTTGTGCTGCTGCTCGGCAGCGGCGGGCTGCTGCTCGGCGCGCTGTTTTTCCAATACGCGATGGGCCTGCCGCCCTGCCCGCTGTGCCACTATCAGCGCTGGCCGCACATCGCGGTCGTGGTGCTGGCGGCGGGCGCGCTCGCGATCGGCCCGGGCGCGCTCCGGCCCTGGCTGCTCGGCCTCGTCGGCGTGGCGCTGCTCGCGACGATGGCCACCGGCGTCTTCCACGCCGGCGTCGAGCAGAAATGGTGGGCCGGTCTCGCCGTGTGCGAAGGCGGCGGCGACGACACCGCCGTGGGCGTCGACGATCTCCAGAAAGCGCTGAACCGGCGCCCGGCGCCGCGCTGCGACCAGATTCCGTGGTCGATGTTCGGCCTGTCGATGGCGGCCTGGAACGCGATCATCTCGCTGGCGCTCGCCGCGTTCGCGTTCCGCGCCGCGTTCGCCGAGGGCCGCGGCCGATGACCCATCCGGCGCAGGGCGAAGGGGGCGCGCCGCCGCGCCATGCGGAGCCGGCGCTCGACGCGCTGATGCCGGGCGATCCCGGCCGCGCGGAGACGATCGCGCGCATGATCCGCGTCGATCAGGCGGGCGAGTACGGCGCCGCGCGCATCTATGCCGGGCAGCTCGCGGTGCTCGGCCGCACCAAGGCCGCGCCAGCGCTGCGCCACATGGCCGAGCAGGAGCGGCGCCATCTCGACGAATTCGACCGCCTGATGGTCGAGCGCCGCGTGCGGCCGACGCTCTTGCAGCCGCTGTGGCACGTGGCCGGCTTCGCGCTCGGCGCCGCCACGGCGCTGCTCGGCGAAAAGGCGGCGATGGCGTGCACGGTCGCGGTCGAGGAGACGATCGACGAGCACTATCGCCGCCAGGCCGAGCGCCTCGGCGAGGCCGAGCCGAAGCTCAAGGGCACGATCGAGGAATTCCGCGAGGACGAGCTCGAGCACCGCGACACCGCGCTCGCACACGGCGCGCAGCAGGCGCCCGGCTATCAGCCGCTCACGTCGGCGATCAAGAGCGCGTCGCGCCTCGCGATCTGGCTGAGCGAGCGGTTTTAGGACGCACCATGCCGCCCGCGTCGGGGCGCGCCGCGACTAGGCCGGCTCGAGCTCGGTATCCCAGTAGAGGAAGTCCTGCCAGCTTTCGTGCAGGTAGTTGGGCGGGAACTGGCGCCCGTGCTCCTGCAGGATCTGCGTCGAGGGCTCGTAGGGATAGCGGCGCGGGAACATGCCGCATTCGCGCGGCAGCCGGTTGCTCTTGCGGAGATTGCACGCGGCGCAGGCGGTGCACACGTTGGTCCACATCGTGCGGCCACCGCGCGAGCGCGGAATCATGTGATCGAAGGTGAGCTGGTCGGCCGCGCGCTGCGTGCCGCAATACTGGCAGGTGAAGCGGTCGCGCAGGAACACGTTGAACCGCGTGAACGCCGGGCGGCGCGCCTGCGGCACGTATTCCTTGAGCGCGATGACGCTCGGCAGCTTCATCGCGAAGGTGGGCGAGTGCACGATGCGCTCGTATTCCGAGAGCACGTTCACGCGCTCCATGAACACGGCCTTGACCGCGTCTTGCCACGACCAGAGCGAAAGTGGGAAGTAGCTGAGGGGGCGGAAATCCGCGTTCAAGACCAGAGCGGGGTTGTTTTCAGGCGCCACGGCTCGGTCTCCCCACCCCTCAGGAGCGCGGCCTCAACCGGACGCGGCGGCTGGCCGCGTCGGACCTGGGTCTCGGTTGAGGCACTGGCGTCGACATTGCGGTGCGAAATATAGGGCGATCCGGTTACGAAATCGAGACCGATTCAAGCTCTTGCGTTGCATTTTCACTCGGGCCCCAGCGAAGGGCGGTGCGCCCTCGCCAAGTCGTGACTTCGCCCGGCGGCGGCAGCCGCTATTAACGCGCAAGGACGTCGGACACTCGCATTGGGAGAATGGACCATGTCGGAAAAGCTCGGGGCGGGCGCGCCGGTGCCGGCTATCACGTTGGGCAAGGTCGGCGGCGGCACGGTGACGATCGGCGGTGCGCGCGGCGGCTGGCAGCTCGTCGTCGTCTACCGCGGCAAGCACTGTCCGATCTGCAAGCGCTATCTCACCGGTTTGAAGGACCTCGTCGCCGGCTACAAGGATGCCGATGCCGAGGTCGTGGCGGTGTCCGGCGATCCGCGCGAGAAGGCGGAAGCCTTCGCCGCCGAGATCCAGCCCAATTTTCCAGTGGGCTACGATCTCTCGGTCGCCGACATGCGTCGGCTCGGGCTCTACGTGTCGAATCCGCGCTCGCCCCAGGAAACCGATCGCGCGTTTCCCGAGCCCGGGCTTTTCCTCGTGACCCCCGGCGGCCAGGCGCAGGTGGTCGACATCTCGAACGCGCCGTTCGCGCGTCCCGATCTCGGCGCGGTTCTCAACGGGCTGAAGTTCATCCAGGAAAAGGGCTATCCTGTGCGCGGAACCGCGTAAGGAGAATCGCCATGCACACCGTGATGTGGACGTTCAAGGTGCCGGCCGGCACCACCAAGGCCAAGCTCGTCGAGACGATCAAGGCCACGGCGCACACCTATCAGGGCATTCCGGGCCTGATCCGGAAATACTACGGCATCGCGCCCGACGGGCAGACGCTGGTCGGCATCTATCTCTGGGAAAGCGCCGCGGCCGCAAACGCGTTCTACACGCCCGAATGGATCGCACTGGTGACCAAGCGCTGGAACGCGCCGCCAATGCGCCAGGAGTGGGAAACGCCGATGGTGGTCGAGAGCGCGGCGCGGCAGCTCGTGGCCGCGGAGTAGCGGCGGCGCTTCACGCGCCGAGCACGCGCTTCAGGAACGCGGCGCCGTGGCGGAGCCCGTCTTCGTCGATGCCGTGGCCGAGGCCGGGGCGATAGACGGCGTTCACGCGATAGCCTTCGGCCTTGAGCGTCCGCTCGGCGAGTCGGCTCGCCTGGACCGGAAGGATCTCGTCGTCCTCTCCGTGCACGAGCAGGATCTCGGGCCGCGATTTCGCGTCGCGGCCGAGACCGCGCGCGGCGACGAGATGGCCGGAATAACCGAGGATGCCGGCCGGCCCTTGCGCGCGGCGGAGGCCCACATAGAGCGCCGCCATCGTGCCCTGCGAGAAACCGACGAGCGCGAGCTTGTCGGCGCCGAGGCCGCGCGCGGCGAGCGCTTCCTCGACGAACGCGTCGATCATCGGCGCCACCGCGGCGAGGCGCGCCGCCATCACCGGCTCGGCCATGTCGCCTTCGGGCGCGCGGTCTCCCAGCGAGAACCATTGCCGCCCGAAGCCGGCGTCGCATTCGAACGGGCCGTCGGGCGAAAGGAACTCGGCCTCGGGCAGCACGGGCGCCAGCGCCGGCGCCAAGCCGATCAGGTCGTTGCCGTCGGCGCCCCAGCCGTGCAGCAGCACCACGAGCTGCCGCGGCCGCCCGCCGCGGGCGGGGCCGAAGCGCGGGCCGTCCAATGCCGTCGCGAAGCTCATATGCCGCCGCCTTTCGCGGGTTTCTTCGACGCTTTGCCCGCGCGCATCGCGTCCTGCGTCTTGTGGAAGTAGTGCCAGAGAAGATGCGCGGCGGCGCTGCGCCGCGGGCGCCACGCCTCGGCGAGCTTCAGCATGCGCTTGCGGTCGGGGCGCTTCGCCAGGCATTTGAGGCGCTGCATGCCGACGACGAGGCCGAGATCGTCGGCCGGCAGGATGTCGCGCCGGCCGAGCGCGAACATCAGATAGATCTCGGCCGTCCAGCGTCCGATGCCCTTGATCTTCACGAGCTGCGCGATCGCCGCCTCGTCGTCCATCGCGTCGAGCGCGTCGAGCGGCACGTCGCCGGAGGCGACCAGCCCGGCGAGGCTGCGCGCATAGAGCAGCTTCTGGCGCGAGAAGCCGCAAGCGCGGATCGCGTCGTCGCCGGTCGCGCAATAGGCCTCGGCGGTGAGCGGCACCACCGCGGCCTCGATGCGCTTCCAGATCGCGCCGGCGGCGTGGATCGAGATCTGCTGGAACACGATCGCGCGCAGCAGCGTCGCGAAACCGGGCGGGCGCCGGCGCAGTTCGGGATAGCCGAAGCGGTCGAGCGCCGCCGCCACCTGCGCGTCCGCGCGCGCCAGCGTGCGCAGATCGTGCCGCATCGTGCGCAGCGTGAGAACGGTCATGACCGGCTCAGGCGGCGACGCCCGCCGTCTTGAGCGCCGCGATCTCGGCCTCCGAGAAGCCCCAATCGGCGAGGCCCTCCGCCGTATTGGCGCCGGGCGCCGGCGGCGGGCCCTGCACCGCGCCGGGCGTACGATCGAACCGCGGCGCCGGCCCCGGCTGCACGACGCCGGCCACCTCGACGAAGGTGCCGCGCGCGGCGTTGTGCGGGTGCTTCGGGGCCTCGGCGAGCGAGAGCACCGGCGCGAAGCATGCATCGGAGCCCTCGAGGATGCGGCACCATTCGTCGCGCGTCTTCGCCTTGATCGCGGCGGCGAGCCGCGCCTTGGTCTCGGGCCAGCGCTTGGCGTCGTTCTGCTTCGGCAGCGACGCCGGATCGATGCCGAGCTTGGCGAGGAACTCGGCATAGAACTTCGTCTCGATCGGCGCGATCGCGACGAACTTGCCGTCTTTCGTCTCGTAGGTGTCGTAGAACGGCGCGGCGCCGTCGAGGATGTTCGCCGCGCGCTGGTCGCGCCAGATCCCCTGCGCGAACAGCCCGTAGAACAGCGCGGCGAGCGAGGCTGCGCCGTCGGTCATAGCCGCGTCGATCACCTGCCCCTTGCCGGAGCGCTGCCGCTCGTAGAGGGCGGCGCAGATGCCGAACGCGAGATAGAGCGCGCCGCCGCCGAAATCGCCGACGAGATTGAGCGGCGGCACCGGTTTTTCCTTGCCGCCGATCGCGTGCAGGGCGCCGATCAGCGCGATGTAGTTGAGATCGTGCCCCGCCGCCTGCGCGAGCGGCCCGGTCTGGCCCCAGCCGGTCATGCGCCCGTAGACGAGGCCGGGATTCTTCGCGAGACACACCTCGGGGCCGAGGCCCATGCGCTCCATGACGCCGGGCCGGAAGCCCTCGATCAGCACGTCGGCGCGCGCGACGAGGCGCAGCGCGGCGGCGACGCCGTCTTTCTGCTTGAGGTCGATGGCGGCCGAGCGCCGGCCGCGGTTGAGCAGATCGAACTCCGGGCGGCGGTCGATGCCGAGGCCCGCATCCTGCAGGCGGTCGACGCGCAGCACGTCGGCGCCGAGATCGGCCAGCAGCATCGCGCACATCGGCGCCGGCCCGATGCCGGCGAACTCGACCACTTTCAGGCCGGCCAGCGGCCCCTGGGCTTTCGACTTCGTCATCGCTTCCTCCGCCTAGCAATCGGCCTCAAGGCCAAGGGCTCACCTTGAACACGAGCGTATGCCCGGCGAGGATGAGCGCATACAGGAAGAGGCCGACGAGCGGCCGCCACAGCCCGATGCCGCGCCAATCGACCTTGGTGCGCCCCTGGATCGCCGCCAGGAACGGGATCGCCGACGTGCGCATGAGGATCGGACCCCAGGCGGCGCCGATCTCCTCGCCCTTGCGCCGATCGAGGATCGCCATCCCGGTCAGCGCCAGCAGCGCGAGGCTGCCGAACATCCACAGCGACGCGCGATCGCCGTTGGGCGGCAGATGCGCGAGCGCCCAGAGCGCAAAGCTCCACAGCATCGGGTGGCGCGTGACGGTGAGGATTCCGCCGGCGACGAATTGCGGATCGACCGCCCGCTCCATCCCCGCCATGCTCGGATTCCGGGTCGTGAGGCCGGCGACGAACAGGATCAGCGCGAACGGCAGGACCAGCAGCGGCGCCCAGCGCGTCCACCCTGCCTGCGGCCAGATCTCTTCGTAGGGCGCGTCGCCATAGGCCAAGGCCAGCCACACCAGCACGGCCGCGGACAGCAGCGAGAAGAGGCCGCGATACGGCCCCTCGCCGAGCGCGCGCACGGCCTGGGCGCGGAGCGGCGTTCCGGGCAGCAGATGGATGGCCAGGAAAACGATGGCCGCGTATAGGACGTGGTCGGTCGAACCTGTCATGCGCTCCTGTTTAGGGAACCCGGCGGTTCGGGTCGAGTGGCAAGCCTGCGGGTGTGCCGGAATTCCGCCATGCTTGCGGGCTGGAGTGTTTCGTTGCTGGCATCGATAGGCCGAGCGGGTCTTTCCATGCGAATGCTGATTCTGGCCGCGGTGCTGGCCGGCGTCTCTCCGCCGCTTGCGCATGCGGAGGCGCCGGCGATCGAGTGGAGCGAATGCCCCTGGACGCAGGCCGCCGGCGCGGAAGCGCGCTGCGGCCACCTCGTCGTGCCGCAATCGCGCAAGCAGCCCGACGGTCCGCGCGTGCGCGTGTTCTTCGCGATCTACAAGCACACGGGAGCGGAAGCGCCTTTGCCGGACCCCGTCGTCGTGGTCCCCGGCGGCCCCGGCGCGCTGTTCAACCCGCCGGTCGCCTACGTCATGGACGGCCTCGCGCCGCTCCGGCGCCGGCGCGAGCTGATCGTCATCGACCAGCGCGGCGTGGGCCGCTCGACGCCGCGGCTCGTCTGCCAGAACGAGCCGGCCGAGGACGGCGGCGCGCCGCCGCGGCGCATGGGCTCGGCCGAATGCCTCGCACGCCTCAAGGCGCGCGGCATCGACATCGCCGCGTTCACGACGGAGGAGACCGCGCGCGATCTGCTCGATCTCCGCCGCGCGCTGAAGCTCGCCGCGTGGAATCCGGTCGGCGCCTCCTACGGCTCGCGCGTCGTCCTGCGCCTCGCGCAGATCGATCCCGCCGGCTCGCGCGCGACGGTGGCGATGGCGGCGCTGCCGCTGGCGCCGAGCCTCGCGCGGCCCGAGAACGCGCCGGCGCGCCGCGCCTTGCTGGCGCGCCTGTTCCAGGATTGCGCGGCCGAAGCCGCCTGCGCCGCCGCCTATGGCGATCTCGCCGCCAAGTTCGCAGCGATCCAGGCGCTCTTGAAGCCGGGCGCCGCGAAACGCCTGCCGCCCAGCGCGAAGGATGCGTTCGATCATCTCGCCGCCGTCGAAGGCCGCACCGGCGGCATCGCGGCGGCGCTGATCCGCCGGCTCGATTCGGGCGCGGAGCTGCCGCACATCCCGCGTGCGATCCACGATCTGCACGGCTTCCTCGCCGCCGGCAAACCGCTCGCGCGCGCGCGCATCGACGCGATCTACGGCCTGTCGTCGCCGAGCACGCTGCCGCCGATCGACGGCACGCTGATCTTCGTCACCACGCGCTGCCCCGAAGACGTGCTGCCGAGCGCTTCGCCCGGCGAGCGGCGCGGCCCGCGCGACGCCTGCGCGGCGTTCGCGCCGGCGCCGGTGCCGGATACGCCGCCGGGCCTCTCGCCGCGCGTGCTCGTGATCACCGGCGCCTACGACATCCGCACGCTGACCGGCTGGGCCGACGAGATCGCCAGGGATTTCGCGGGCAGCGTCGTCGCGCGGTTCGGCGACGCCGGCCACGACGTTTCGTACCGCCACCCCTGCGGCAACGCGCTGATGGCGGCGTTCGTCGAGGATCCCGGGGCGAAGCTCGATCTCGGCTGCGTCGCGCGGCACGCCCGGCCGAAATTCGAAGTGCCGGAGACGGCGCAGTAGCCCTCAGCCGGGGACCGGCACGCCGCGCTGCCGGCACGCCGCGGTCAGCGTGTTCGCGAGCAGGCACGCGATCGTCATCGGGCCGATGCCGCCGGGCACCGGCGTGATGCCGGCCGCGCGCGGCTTGGCCTCGGCGAAGGCGACGTCGCCGACGAGGCGCGTCTTGCCGGGATTGTCGGGCGCCGGCGCCGGTATGCGGTTGATGCCGACATCGATGACCGTGGCGCCCTCGCCGATCCAGTCGCCCTTCACCATCTCGGCCTTGCCGACCGCGGCGACGACGATCTCGGCGCGGCGGCATTCGGCGGCGAGATCGCGCGTCCTCGAATGCGCGATCGTCACCGTGCAGCTTTCGCGCAGCAGCAGCTGCGCCATCGGCTTGCCGACGATGTTGGAGCGGCCGAGCACGATCGCGCGCTTGCCGGACAGATCGCCGAGCCGGTCCTTGAGCAGCATTAGGCAGCCGAGCGGCGTGCACGGCACCATGCCTTCGCCGCCGGTGGCGAGCTTGCCGGCGTTGACGACGTGGAAGCCGTCGACGTCTTTCGCCGGATCGATCGCGTCGATGACGGCGGCTTCGCGGATCTGCTTGGGCAGCGGAAGCTGGACGAGGATGCCGTGGACGGCGGGATCGGCGTTGAGGAGGCGCACCAGCTCGAGCAACTCGGCCTCGCCGGCCGTGGCCGGGAGGCGATGCTCGAAGGAATTCATGCCGGCTTCCTTCGTCGCCTTGCCCTTGCTGCGGACATAGACCTCGCTGGCCGGATCGTTGCCCACGAGGACCGCGGCCAAGCCGGGTATGAGGCCATGTTCTGCCTTGAGGGCCGCGGTTTGGCGCGCGAGGCGCGCGCGGAGATTTTCGGCAAAGGCTTTGCCGTCGATGAGCTTCGGGTCGGTCATGGATCAGCCGGGCTGCGCGAGCGATGCGAGATAGGCGTTGAGCGCCGCCTGCAAAGAGGCGGGATCGCCGCGCAAAAGCAAGGTCTTTCTGCGGTCGGCGGCGCCGCCCACGATTTCGATCGCGCTCTTGGGCAGGCGCCAACTCTTGCCCAACAGCGCGATCAGCGCGGCGTTCGCCTTGCCGTCCTCGGGCGGCGCCGTCACCGCCGCCTTGAACGCGACGCGGCCGTCGGCTTCGGTCACGACGCCTTCGAGGCGCTCGCGCCGCGCGCGCGGCTGCAGACGGATGTGGACGCGGACGCCTTCGCGCGCCGGCTCGAACGGCCGCGCGCTCACGCGAGGCCGAGCAGCTGGCGGCCGTTGTCGCGCCAGAGGATCTGCAGGAACCAGATGGCGATGAAGAACACCAGCGGCGCGAGATCGAGCGGCGCCGTGTTCGGGAGGATCTTGCGGATCGGCCGCAGGACCGGCTCCATCAGGCGCGTCAGCGCTTCGTAGACGGCGGAGATGAAGCGGTTGTAGGGATTGACGATCCCGAAGCTGATGAGCAGCCCCAGGATCACGTAGACGATGAGGAACAGCCACGCGAGCCACAGCAGCAGGTCGACGAGTTGATAGATCGCATTCATGGCGCGGCGCGCGGCTCTCCGGATGCGCCGCGACCCTAGACGAGGCACGCCGGGGCCATCAAGGCCCCGGCCGCGGGTGCGAGCCGGATCAGTGCAGGTACAACTCGCCCTTCGCGTAGCGGAACTCGGCCGGCTTCACGAGCGCGGCGCTGGCGACGCGGACGATGTGCAGCGCGCCTTCGATGTGCTGCTCCCAGAAGCGCAGGAACTTCGTGAGCGCGGGATAGCGCGGCGCGAGATCGTAGGCCTGCCACACGAACGTCTGGAGCAGGCGCGGATGATCGGGCAGGCGATAGATTATCTCCGCCGTGGTGAGACGGTGGCCGAGCAGTTGCAGCTGCAAAGACGACATGGGCACGTTTCCTTTCGGTCTTCCCGCGGTTGCACGTCTTAACGCGTGCATGCGGAAACAGTGCCGCATCGCCGCTGAACCGGGAATGAAAATCACATGGTTTTCAGCTCATTGGCAGCCCGGCCACGCCAGTGCTGCCAGACGCGGAGGCGCGCTACGGCGCCGGCTCCCAGGCGCGGCCCTTCAAGCCGAAGCTGAAGCGGTCCGGGTGCAGGATCTCGGCCAGGATTTCGAGCGTCTCGACGAGACGCGGTCCGGGGCGGTTGAAGTATTGATTGCCGTCGGCGAAATAGACGCGCTTCGCCTTGACCGCGCGGAGATCGGCCCAGCCGGTGCGCTTGGCGAGCGCCGGGAAATCGGCGCGGATGCGCGCGAGATCGAGCCCGCAAGGTGCCACCACGATCACGTCGGGATCGGCCGCCCGGAGCGCCTCCCATTCCAGCCACGGCGAGTGCTCGCCCGCCGTGCCGAACAGGTTTTCGCCGCCCGCCATCTCCACCAGGGTCGGCATCCAGTTGCCGCCGGCCATGAGCGGCTCGATCCACTCGATCAGCGCCGTGCGCGGGCGCTGCTTGACCGTGGCGGCGCGCTCGCCCGTCATGCGCATGCGTTGCGTGAGCGAGTGGATCAGCGCCTTGCCGCGCTCGGCGACGCCCAGCGCCTCGGCCACCTTCGCGATGTCGCGCCAGACGTCGTCGAGCGACATCGGGTTGAGCGAGACGATCGCGACCGGCCGGTCGGTCCAGTCGCGCGTCGCCGCTTCGACGTCGGCGAGGCTCGCGGCGCAGACCTGGCACTGATCCTGCGTCACGATCACGTCGGGCGCCAGCTTCTTCAGGAGCGGCGCATCGACGGTATAGACCGCGAGCCCCTGCTCGATCAGGCGCTTCACGCGCTCGTCGATCGCAGCGCTGTGCCCGTCGGTCTTGAGCTTCGGCGCGGTGAGAGCGGGCAGCGCGTCGATGCGCACCGGGAAATCGCATTCGTGCGAACGGCCCACGATGCGCTCGCGAAATCCCAGCGCCGCCACGATCTCGGTGGCGCTGGGGATGAGAGTCACGATGCGCAGCGCGGCCATTCGGGGATGCTCGCTGGTGCCGGCGTTGATTTGGAGTGGGTCGAGGGCCGATACTAGGGCCAACGCACAGCCGAGGATACCGAAATGACCACGGCCCACGACTTTACGCTGACCGGAATCGGCGGCGGCGAGATTCGCCTGAAGGACTTCGCCGGCAAGGCGGTGTTGCTGGTGAACACGGCATCGGAATGCGGTTTCACGCCGCAATACCGCGACCTCGAGGCGCTGTGGCGCGAGCGGAAAGACAAGGGCCTCGTCGTGCTCGGCGTACCCTCGAACGATTTCGGCGCGCAGGAGCCCGGCACGAACGCCGACGTGCGCGCGTTCTGCGAGAAGAACTACGGCGTCACGTTCCCGCTCGCGGCGAAGCAGGCCGTGACCGGCGCCGGCGCGCATCCGCTCTATCGCTGGATTGCCGCCGAGCTCGGCGAGGGCGCAGCGCCGCGGTGGAACTTCCACAAATATCTGATCGGCCCCGGCGGCGAGATCGCCGGCGCCTGGCCCTCGAAGGTCGGCCCGAAATCGCCCGAGATCGCCAAGGCGGTCGGCGAAGCGCTCGGCTGAGCGGGCTCGGCACGCTGTTCATTTTCCCCCGCGCGCGCCCTAGAGTGCCGCGCGAACCCGAGGGGAGAGTGACGTGCCCGAGATCATCCTGCACCAGTACGATTCGTCGCCGTTCGCGTACAAGGCGCGGCTCTATATGGGCTTCAAGAAGCTGGCCTGGCGCGCGGTCGACATTCCGATGGTGATGCCGAAGCCGCTGCTGATGCCGATCACCGGCGGCTACCGCAAGACGCCGGTGATGCAAATCGGCGCCGACATCTATTTCGACACGTCGCTGATCGCCGCCGAGCTCGAGCGGCGCCACCCGAGCCCGAGCTTCTATCCCGCGGGCGGCGAGGCGATGGCCCAGATCTTCACGGCCTGGGCCGACCAGAATCTGTTCCTGCCGGCCGCCAACTTCTCGCTGAGCCTCGTCGCGGAAAAGCTGCCGGCGGCGTTCTTCGAAGACCGCGCGAAGATGATGAACCGTCCGGTGACGCCGGTCGAGAAGATGAAAGCGGCGATGCCGCTCTTCAAGATGCAGATGTGCCTGCAGCTCGACCGGCTTTCGAACCTGCTTTCGGACGGGCGCAGCTTCCTGCTCGGCGACAAGCCCGGCCTCGCCGACATCGCCGTCGAGCATCCGCTGTGGATGGCGGCGAAGAACAGCGGCAAGCGCTCGGCCGCGGCGTTCGACCCCTATCCGCTCGTGCGCGCCTGGATCGACCGCGTCGACGCGATCGGCCAGGGCGCGCGCACGCCGATGAGCGGCGAAGAGGCGCTCGCCGTCGCCAAGGCCGCGACGCCCGAGGCGCCGCGCGCCTCGGAAGAGATCGAGGGCGCCCCCAAGCTCGGCAGCCGCGTGAGCGTGCAAACCGAAGACCGCGCGCCCGAGCCGGTCGTGGGCGAGGTCGTGTTCGTCGCGCGCAACGAAGTCGCGATCCGCCGCAGCGCGCCCGAAGTGGGAGACGTGGTGATCCACGTGCCGCGCGCCGGCTTCGTCTTCCGTCCGGCCGCGTAACCGGCGCGCCGCGGCCGAGGGCCCGCCGTGGTCCAGGTCCGCCCGGTCCTCTTCATCCTGGGGCTCGTCCTCGGCGCCTTCGCGCTGGCGATGCTGGTGCCGATGGTCTTCGATCTCGACCACGGCCATCCCGACTGGCGCGCCTTCGCGGCCGGCGCAGGCGTCACGCTGTTCGCGGCGGGCCTGCTCGTGCTCGGCGGCTGGAGCGGCCAGCGTCCGCGCTTCACCGCGCGTGAGGGCTTCCTGCTGACGGGCATGAGCTGGGCGACCGTTTCGGCGTTCGGCAGCATTCCGCTGATGCTGGGCGAGCTCGGACTCTCGTTCGGCGACGCGTTCTTCGAAACGGCCTCGGGTCTCACCACGACGGGCGCCACGCTGATCGTGGGCCTGGACAAGGTCTCGCGCGGCCTACTGCTGTGGCGCGCGATGCTGCAGGGCGTGGGCGGCATCGGCATCATCGTGATGGTGGTGGCGCTGTTCCCGTTCCTGCGCGTGGGCGGCATGCAGCTGTTCCGCAGCGAGTTCTCGGAGAAGCTCGACAAGCCGCTGCCGCGCGCGGCGCAGATCGCGGGCGTCACGATCGTCGCCTATGCGTGCCTGCTGCTGGCCTGCCTCGCGAGCTATTGGGCGCTCGGCATGTCGCTGTTCGACGCCGCCACGCACGCGATGACGACGGTGGCCACCGCCGGCTTCGCGAACTACGACGAATCGTTCGCGGCATTCCGCAGCCCGGCGCTCGAATGGACGGCCGTGCTGTTCATGGCGCTGAGCGGGCTGCCGCTGTTCCTCTACGTGCGGCTCGCGCGCAGCGAATGGCGCCATGTCCTGCGCGACACGCAGATCCGCTGGTTCCTCGCGACCACGGGCGCTGCGGTCGCCGCCATCGCGCTGTGGCTCTGGCTCGGCCGCGATCTTCCGGCCGGCGACGCGCTGCGTTTGGCCGCGTTCAACGTCGTCTCGCTCGCCACGACGACCGGCTACGCCTCGGCCGACTACACGCAGTGGGGCAGCTTCGCCGCGATCGTGTTCCTCGCGCTGATGTTCGTCGGCGGCTGCACGGGCTCGACGGCGGGCGCCGTGAAGGTGCTGCGTTTCGAGATCATGGCGAAGCTCGCCGGCGGCGCGCTGCGCAGGCTCGTGCAGCGCCACGGCGTGCAGCGGGTGCTCTACAACGGCCGGCCCCTCGGCGAGGACGTCATTGCCTCGATCATGGTGTTCGGCTTCGTCTACTTCGTCTCCTTCGCCGCGCTGGCGCTGGCGCTCGGCGCGTTCGGCCTCGATTTCACGACGGCGGTGTCGGGCGCCGCCTCCGCCGTCGGCAATATCGGGCCGGGCCTCGGCGAGATCATCGGCCCGGCCGGCAACTACGCGCCGCTGCCCGAGGGCGCCAAGTGGCTGCTGGCGCTCGGCATGATCATGGGGCGACTCGAATTCATGGCCGTCCTCGTGCTGTTCACGCGGCGCTTCTGGCAGGGCTGAGCGATGGTCCAGGTCCGCGCCGTTCTGTTCATCCTCGGCCTCATCCTCGCGGCGTTCGCGGCGATGATGGCCATCCCGCTGCTGTTCGACCTCGACCACGGCCATCGCGACTGGGCGGCGTTCGCCAAGGCCGGGGCGATCACGGCCTTCGCCGGCGGCCTGCTGATCGCCGGCTGCTGGAGCGGGCGCCGCATGCGGTTCACGCAGCGCGAGGGCTTCCTGCTCACCGCCGTCGCGTGGTTCGCGGCGTCGTTCTTCGGCGGGCTGCCGTTCGTCTTCTCCGATCTCCGCCTTTCGCTGACCGACTCGTTCTTCGAGACGGCCTCGGGCCTGACCACGACGGGTTCGACCGTGATCGAGAATCTCGGCCAGCGCTCCAAGGGAATCCTGCTCTGGCGCGCGATGCTGCAGGGCATCGGCGGCATGGGCATCGTCGTGATGGCGGTGGCGCTGCTGCCGTTCCTGCGCGTCGGCGGCATGCAGCTGTTCCGCAGTGAATCCTCGGAGAAATCCGACAAGCCGCTGCCGCGCGCCGGCCAGATCGCGGCGGCGACCATGCTCGCCTATTTCGCGCTGCTTCTGATTTGCAGCGCGACTTACTGGGCCGTTGGCATGTCGCTGTTCGATGCGGTGACGCACGCGATGCCGACGGTCTCGACCGGCGGCTTCGCGAACTACGACGAGAGCTTCGCATGGTTCAAGAGTCCTGCGCTCGAGATCACGGCGACCGTGTTCATGACGCTGTCCGGCCTACCGCTGCTCATTTACGTGCGCATGGCGCTCGGGCATTGGCCCGATGTCAGGCGTGATTCGCAGGTGTTCTGGTTTCTCGCGGTCATCGCCGCGGCGACGCTCGCGATCGCGACGTGGCTGGCGCTGGCGAAGGACACGCCCGTCGGCGACGCGCTGCGCCTCGCCGCATTCAACGTCGTCTCGGTCGTCACGACCACGGGCTTCGCCTCGGCCGACTACAACCAGTGGGGCGGCTTTCCCGGCATCGTCCTCATCATGCTGATGTACATCGGCGGCTGCACCGGCTCGACCTCGGGCGCGATCAAGGTGATGCGCTTCGAGATCCTCGGCCGGCTCGGCGCCGAGGCGGTGCGCAAGCTCGTCCATCCGCGCGGCGTGTTCCGCATGCGCTATCAGGGCAAGCCGATCGGCGACGACGTGATCGCGTCGGTCACGATCTTCTGCTTCGTCTACTTCATCTCGTTCGCGGCGCTGACCGCGGCGGTGGCGGCGACCGGCCTCGACTTCGTCACGAGCCTGACCGGCGCGGCGCAGGCGATCGGCAATATCGGTCCCGGCCTCGGCGAGATCATCGGGCCCGCCGGCAATTTCAAGCCGCTGCCCGACACGGCGAAATGGCTGCTCGCGCTCGGCATGATCCTAGGCCGGCTCGAGTTCATGGCGGTGCTGGTGCTATTCACTCGCCGCTTCTGGCGCGGGTGACGCCCACGCGGCGGCTGCGCGGACGAGGCGGAGAACCGCGCCTGTTGGCTTTTATTGGCTTTGCTTGGCTTTCCTTGGCTTTTTGCGGCCTCGGACCTTGGCTTTCCTTGGCTTCCGCGCGAGGCCGACCTTGGCTTTTGTTGGCTTTTGCCCACGCGCACCTTGGCTTTCCTTGGCTTTCCGACCGCCGCCGCCACGCCCGGGCGCGGACACCGGCCGCCGGCGCGCTGGCGATCGACCAACATCGAAGGAAAGAACAAATATGGAACATTGTCAAGGGCCAAAAACGCGCGAGGTCGGCGCGAGCGCGCGACCTCCGGGATCGCGCGCCTTCGGGCGCGCGCTTCCGGCCGCGCCCCGCGCCGGCTACATCTTCACCATCGTCTTGAAGCCGCCCCAGAACATGCGCTTGCCGTCGAACGGCATCTTCTTCGGGTCCATGTTCGCGAAGCGCTTGTCTTTCATCACCTTCGCGTTGATGCGGTCGCGGGCCTTCCGCGACTTGTAGACGATATAGGAGAACCACACGACCTCGCCGGGCTTCAGCTTCACGCTTTGCGGAAACGACGTCCACTTGCCCGGCTTCACGTCGTCGGCGACGCATTCGACGTATTCGAGCGCACCGTATTCGCGCCAGATCCTGCCCGCCATGCGCGCGAGCTTGCGGTAGGCGGCGATGTTCTTCTTCGGCACGGGTACCACGAACCCATCGACATAGAGGCCCATTGCGTTGCTCCTTCGTTGGCGGGTAGCGGAAGGTAACAGGAGGCGGAGAGGCGGGGAGAAGCAAGGAAGGCCCCCCAAGACATCAAGGCAACAGGAAAACGAACATGCGCGCCAGGGGGCGCGGGAAGAAAGCGGCTACTTCGCGCCTCGGTATTTTCCCTGGCGCAACCCCTAGCCATGCGGGGCCGGTTACGTCGTATAAATCTGCCCCGGCATAGGGATTCGCCGCCCCATGGCCACCGACCACCTCCTTCCGCCCGGCACGATGGTCGGGCGCTATCGCATCGAGCAGCCGATCGCCCAGGACGGGCCGGACGGGCCGGCGTATCGCGCGCACGACGCGGCGACGTCGCGGCGCGCGACGGTGCTGGAGTTCCTGCCGCCCGGCATCGCGCGCCGAGCGGCGTCCGCGCCCCGCGCGGACGCCCAAGCAAACGCGCATGGCGCGTTTGCCGTGGAGCCGAGCGACGCCGATTTCCGCCCGCTGTTCGCGGCCGGCGTCGCCGAGATCCAGGCGCTGGCCGCCGACTTCGCCGCGTTTCGCCACGCCAACGTGCTGCCGCTGCTCGACTGCTTCGCGGCGAACGGCACCGTGTATCTCGCGGTGGAGGCGCCCGACGGGCGCACGCTCGACCGGCTGCTGGGGCCCAGCGAGGCGCTCTCGCCCGACGAGGTGCACGAGATCATGCCCTCGCTGTTCGCCGGCGCCGACGCGATCCACAAGGCCGGGCTGCTCCACCTCGACATCTGCCCGGCCGCGATTGCGATTCGCCGCGACGGCTCGGCGGCGCTCGGCCGCGCGCATCTCGTGCGCCGCACGCTCGGCGCCACCGCGCGCGGCGGCACGCCGGCGCTCGCCGCGCGCGACGCGTTTCGCGCCGAGGAGTATTTCCAGCCCGGCGGCAAGCTCGGGCCGTGGACCGACATCTACGCGCTCGCGGCGACGCTGTTCCGCCTCGCGACCGGCAAGCCACCGCCCGATCCCTTGAAGCGGCGCCGCGACGTGGCGGGCGGCCTGCCCGACCCGGCCGCCGCTGTGCTCGACGCGATCGTGGGCGCGTGGCCGGCGCAATTCGTGACCGCGCTGCGCCACGGCCTCGCGATCCCGCCGCACAACCGGCCGCAGAACGTGAGCGCGCTGCGCGCCGCCTTCGGCGCCGCGACGCAGGGCGAGATCCCGACGCTGCCGCTGCGCGATCCGCTGGCGCCACCGGCGCCGATGCCTTCGGCCGGCGCCGAGCGCACCAAGCCGGTGTTCCCGCAGCGGCCGCCCGCCGAGGCGCCGGTGCCGCGCCGCGCGCAACCGGCCGCCGGCTCCGACGCGCCCACCGTGCGCATGGCGCGCGACCCGGCGACCGAACCGCCGCGCGCGGCGCCGGCCGCGCTGCGCGCCGACCCCGACGCGACCAAGCCGGTGTTCCCGCCGCGGCCGCCGGAGCGCCCGGCGCGGGAATTCTCCGGCCCCGCCAATCAGGACGAGGTGGCGACGGCGCGCATCGGCCGCGAGCCGCCGGCGGCGCGCCCGGCCGCACGCGGCGCCTCGGCGCCGATCGTGGCGCCGCCGCCGCTGCCCGCGCCGCCCGGCGGCGACGACAAGAAGACGACGATCATCTATCGCCGCGGCAAGGCGCAGGTGGTGACGGCGCCGCCGCGCGAGAGCGCTTCGGCGCCGCCGCCCGATGCGCCCGCCTCCGACGCGGCCGCATGCGATGCGGTGGCCGCGATCCTGCCGGCGCGCTTCTCGGTGTTCCACCCGATGCAGCTGCAGCCGGGGCAATGGCTCGACCTCGCCGTGTATCTGCACGAGCCCGGCCTCGACAGCTTCGTGCGCCAGGATCATCTCGGCCGCTACGAGGGCAAGCCCGGCGAGCTGCCCGAGCGCCGCAGCGCGCTGCGCTATGCGCTGAAGCCGGGCGCCGCCGTGACGATCGTGCCGGCGCTACCGGGCTGCCGCATCAACCCGCCGCGCGCGACCGTGGAGTGGTGGGAGAATTTCCACCGCGTGCCGTTCCGCGTGATGGCCAATCCCGGCGCGCCCGGTTACGCCGAGGGGCCGGGCGAAGGCACGATCCTGTTCTTCGTGGGCCCGCTGCTGGTGGGCGAGCAGCGCCTCGCCTTCACGATCGGCCGCGAGCGCGCGCACCCGATCAGCAACACGGCCACGCTCGCCGCCGACACGTTCGACGCCGTGTTCCCGGCCTACGCGCCGCAGGACGGCGAGATCGCCGATCGCTTCGCCGCCGTCGGCACGCAGATCGACAGCCCGTTCCTCGCCGAAGTGCTCGAGATGCGCGGGCGCGAGTGGGACCGCGATCTCCTGAAGCGCATCGAGGCGGCCGAGCGCTTCCAGCTGTTCTGGTCGGCCGCCGCCGCGCGCTCGCCGCATCTCGAGGAAGAGTGGAAGTTCGCGCTCGCCCTCGCGCGCGAGCGCTTCATCCGCGCCTGCTACTGGCGCCATCCCGCCCCCGGCCTCCCCGCCGCCCTCGACGAGGTGGAGACGGAGCTGAGGTATCTGGTGCTGACGCTGGAATAGCCTCGCGCCCGACTGTCGCTCTGCGTCTTGCGCGGAATGACGGGGAATTGTGGGCGCCCCACCCTTTTCCCGCTGGAATCGTTTACCCGCCCTCGCTAGGGTCATTCCACGGGGAACGAGCGTGCTGGATGGGGGCGCGCCAGACGAGGGAGGAACGACGCCGCGATGGGGCTTAGCATAGCCATCGTCGGCTCGGGGCCGAGCGGCTTCTATACGGCCGAGGCGGTGCTCGAGAAATGGTCCGACTGCACCGTCGACATCGTCGAGAAACTGCCCACGCCCTATGGGCTGATTCGCTATGGCGTGGCACCCGATCACGCGAAGACCAAGACCGTCGCCAAGAGCTACGAGAAGCTCGCACTCGATCCGCGCGTGCGCTTCTTCGGCAACGTCGAGGCCGGCAAGGACGTCAGCGTCGCCGAATTGCGCGAGCGCTACGACGCCGTCGTGCTCGCCACCGGCTGCTCGACCGACAAGAAGCTCGGCATCAGGGGCGACGACAAGAAGGGCGTGCTCGGCTGCGCGGCCTTCGTGAACTGGTACAACGGCCTGCCCGCCGCGCGCGACCTGGCGCCGCCGCTCGATACCGAGAGCGTCGTCGTCGTCGGCGTCGGCAACGTGGCGATCGACGTGGCGCGCGTCCTCGTCAAGACGCCCGAGGAGATGGCGGCGACCGATCTCATGGAGCACGCCGCGCGCGCGATCCACGCCTCGCCGATCAAACAGGTGTACATGGCCGGACGGCGCGGGCCGCTGCACGCGCAGTTCACGAACGTGGAACTGCGCGAGATGGGGCATTTGAAGGACGCGGCCGCGATCGTCGATCCCGCGCAGCTGCCCGAGACGATCCCGGACGAGGCGAAGGCCGAGTTCAGCGACCGCCAGCTTCGCCTGATCCAACGCAACATCGACACGCTGCGCGATTTCGCGAAGGCCGCGCCGGGCGCGCGCAAGAAGCGCGTGCATTTCGTGTTTTTCGCCAACCCGGTGGAGATCCTGGGCGGCGAGCGCGTGACCGGCGTGCGCTTCGAGAAGACGAAGATGGAGAAGGGCCGCGCCACCGGCACCGGCGAATTCTTCGAGATTCCGTGCGGCCTCGTGATCCCGGCCATCGGCTACTATTCGCTGCCGGTGCCCGGCGTGCCGTGGGAAGGCGGCAAGGCGATCAACAAGGACGGCCGCATCGAGCCCGGCCTCTACTGCGTCGGGTGGATCAAGCGCGGCCCCTCGGGCGTGATCGGTACGAACAAGCCCGACGGCGACGAGGCCGCCGACCAGATCGCGGCCGATACCGGCGGCGCGGGCAAGGGGAAACCCGGCCGCGCCGGGCTCGAGGCGCTGCTCGCCGCGCGCAAGGTGCGCGTCGTGAGCTTCGCCGATTGGAAGCGCATCGAGGCCGCCGAGGTGGCGCGCGCGACACCGCCCGCCCCGCGACGGAAGTTCGCGACCGTGGCCGAGATGCTGGCGGCGCTGGATGCCTCCGGCAGCGCCGCGGCGCCGGCGCGGGCGGCGGCGCAAGCCGACTAACGGCCGGAAAAGACACCGGAAATACATACGTACACGAAATATTTGAGTCCGGATATTTTAGACCTATAATAATTTCGGACCTGCGCCCCGCGCGGCATTGCGGCCGGGCGGGGCTTTTGCCCGGCGCACCGCGGCCCTAAAGTTCGCGGCCCGCGCCGCGGCGGACGCCGGACGCGAACGAAGAAGAGAGGACACGAGGATCATGGAAGGTGGAACTGCCGGCGCGCGCGCCCGGGGCGACAGGCGCGAGATCGAATCCGCCGTCATCCGCTTCGCCGGCGATTCCGGCGACGGCATGCAGCTGACCGGAACCCAGTTCACGCAGGCGACGGCGATCGCGCGCAACGAGCTGGCGACGTTTCCCGACTTCCCCGCGGAGATCCGCGCGCCGGTCGGGACGACCTTCGGCGTCTCCGCCTACCAGATCAATTTCGGCGCGCGCACGATCAAGACCGCCGGCGACGATCTCGACGTTCTCGTCGCGATGAACCCGGCCGCGCTCAAGACCAACTTGAAGGACGTGAAGCGCGGGGGACTCGTCATCGTCGACATCGGCGAGTTCACCGACAAGAACTTCCGCAAGGTGAACTACGCGTCGAACCCGCTCGAGGACGGCACGCTCGACGGCTACAAGTCGCTCCGGATCGACATGTCGCGGCTGACGCTCGAATCGGTCGCGCAGTTCGGGCTCGGCCAGAAGGACGGGCTGCGCTGCAAGAACATGTGGGCGCTCGGCCTCATCTACTGGATGTACGGCCGCGACCCGCAGGTGACGGTCGACTGGCTGAAGGTGCGCTTCGCGAAGAACCAGACGCTCGCCGACGCGAACATCGCGGCGCTCAAGGCCGGCCACGCGTTCGGCGAGACGGCGGAGATGCCGGCCGAAGTGGGCCAGATCCTGGTGCCGGCGGCGCCGATCCGGCCCGGCCTCTATCGCGCGCTCACCGGCACCGAGGCGGTGGCCTGGGGCCTCGTCACCGGCGCGCATCTCGCCCGCCTGCCGATGGTGTTCGCCGGCTATCCGATCACGCCGGCCTCGGCGCTGCTGCACGTGCTCGCCGGCCTCAAGGAATACGACGTCCTCACCTTCCAGGCCGAGGACGAGATCGCCGCCGCCTGCGCCGCGATCGGCGCCTCCTATGCCGGCGCGCTCGGCGTCACCTCGTCCTCCGGCCCGGGCGTGGCGCTCAAGACCGAGGCGATCGGGCTCGCGATCGCGACCGAGCTGCCGCTGGTGATCGTGAACTCGCAGCGCGGCGGCCCTTCGACCGGCCTGCCCACCAAGACCGAGCAGTCGGACCTCTATCAGTCGGTCTGGGGCCGCAACGCCGACGCGCCGCTCGTCGTGCTCGCCGCGCATTCGCCCGGCGACGCGTTCGAGGTTGCCATCGAATCGGTGCGCATCGCCGCGCACTACATGACTCCCGTGATCCTGCTCACCGACGGCTACATCGCCAACGCCTCGGAGCCGTGGCAGATTCCGGATCTCTCGAAGCTCGCGCCGTTCCCGGTGAAGTTCCGCGAGAATCCCGAGGGCTTCCACCCGTTCCTGCGCGACGAGCGCCTGGTGCGCAACTGGGCCAAGCCGGGCACGCCCGGCCTCCAGCACCGCATCGGCGGCATCGAGAAGGACTACAATTCGGGAAACATCTCCTACGAGCCCGAGAACCACCAGAAGATGACCGACGTGCGGCGCAACCGCATTCTCGGCATCGCCAAGGACATTCCGCTGCAGAAGGTGGAGGCCGGCAACGCGAAGGGCCGCCTCGCCGTCGTCGGCTGGGGTTCGACCTACGGCCCGATCAGCCGCGCGGTGGACCGCTGCCGCGCCGACGGCCTCGACGTATCGCACATCCACCTGCGCCACATCTGGCCGCTGCCGCGCAACCTCGGCGACCTGCTCAAGGGCTTCGACCAGGTGATCGTGCCCGAGATGAACGACGGCCAGCTCGTGACGCTGCTGCGCGCGCAATACCTCGTGCCGGCGCAGGGCCTCAACAAGGTCACCGGCAAGCCGTTCAAGATATCCGAGATCGAATCCGCGATCCGCGACCGCCTCGCCACCCGGCAGGCGGCCGAGTAGCGGAACGAAAGCAAGTGCAAGGGAACAGGGAGCCGGGGAACCGGGGAGAAAAAAGGATCAGCGCGCTGCGCGCGCAATCAAATCTCTCCCCGCCTCCCCGTCTCCCTGTGAATTTTTCTCAGACCGAACCAAACGAGCGAACACGATGAACGTCCAATCGCCGAAGAAGCTGCTCCCGAAGGATTACGCGACCGACCAGGACGTGCGCTGGTGCCCGGGCTGCGGCGATTACGCGATCCTGCGCGGCGTGCAGAAGGCGCTCGCCGACATGGGTGCCGACCCGGCGAACACCGTGTTCGTCTCGGGCATCGGCTGCGCGGCGCGCTTCCCCTACTACGTCGCCACCTACGGCTTCCACACGATCCACGGCCGGGCGCCGTCGGTCGCGACCGGCGTGAAGCTCGCCAACCCGAACCTCACCGTCTTCGTGGTGGGCGGCGACGGCGACGGGCTCTCGATCGGCGGCAACCACACGATGCACGCGATCCGCCGCAACATCGACATCAACTACCTGCTGTTCAACAACGAGATCTACGGCCTCACCAAGGGCCAGTATTCGCCCACCTCGCGGCTCGGCACGCGCTCGCCGTCGACGCCGACCGGCTCGATCGATCCGCCGGTCTCGGCGCTCCAGTTCGCGATGGGCGCCAATGCGCGCTTCATCGCGCGCACGATCGACCGCCGGCAGGACCACATGCCGGCCATCGTCGCGCGCGCGGCGGCGCACAAGGGCTGCTCGTTCGTCGAGATCATCCAGAACTGCATCGTCTACAACGACGGCGCGTTCGACAGCTTCGCCGAGAAGGACGTGAAGGACGAGCAGCAATTGGAACTCGTCCACGGCAAGCCGATGCTCTTCGGCAAGGCCAAGAACAAGGGCATCCGCTTCAATCCCAAGACGATGTCGCTGGAAATCGTGACGATCGGCGAGAACGGCATCAGCGCCGCCGACATCATCGTCCACGACGAGACCAACCGCATGCTGGCCGTGATGCTGTGCCAGCTCGAGCCGCCGAACTTCCCGGTGCCGATCGGCGTCATCTACTGCAACCCCGCCCCGCAGCCCTACGAGACCGCGGTGTGGGCGCAGATCGCGACGGCGAAGGAAAAGCTCAAGGGCAAGCCCGCCGACCTGAACGCGATGCTGCGCAAGGGTGCGACCTGGACGGTGGCCGGCTGACGCGCCGCACGTCCGTCGGCGACGGCGAAAAGGGCGCTCGCGAGGGCGCCCTTTGCGTTTGCGCTCCGCGCGTCCGGGGGCCGATAACCCGGCGTTAAGGCCGCGGCGATTACGCCAGGCCGCGCGCCGTGGCATCATCGCCGCGGCCCCGGCGCGGAGAGCGCGATGCGCAGCACGTCCAAGATCCTCATCCTGTTCGCCCTCGTCTTCGTCGCCGTGGCCGGCGCGATCGGATTCGTGGTCTGGCACATGACCAGCACGATCACCGGCAGCGCCATGCGCACGGCCAATCCGGCCTCGCTGATGTCGGGCATCGGCAACACGATCGTGTGGACGATCGTGCCGATCGTGGCGATCACCGTCGTCGGGCTCGTCGTCTTCTTCGTGTTCGTGCGGCGTTTCATGGGCGCGGACCGGCGCCTTCTCGCCAATGGCATCGCCGGCACCGCGCTGGTGCTCGGCGTGCGCGACACCGGCATCACGATCAACAACGTGAACGCCGTGCTCGAGGCGCGGCTGCAGGTGACGCTGCCGGGCCGCCCGCCCTACGAGACGACGGCCGAGGTGACGCTCGGCCGCACGCGCTGGGGCGCGCTGCAACCGGGCATGACCGTGGCGGTGCGCGCGGACCCCGCCAACCCCGCGCGCGTCGCCATCGATTGGCACGGCGGCGCGGCGCAGGACGGCCTGGCCGGGCTCGTGCAGGGGCTGGCCGGGCGGATGCAGGCCGGCGCGCGCATGGGCGCGGGCGCGCCGGGCATGGTCGCGACGCCGGGCGGCACGTTCGCGGTTCCCGGCGTGCCGGGCGCGCTGCAGGCCAAGACCGTGCGCGACGCCGCCGACGTGATCGCCAACGGCGAGCGCGCCGAGGGCACGATCCAATCGGTCTCCGACACCGGCGCGACGGCCGGGCAAATGGTTCCGGACATCGAGCCCGAGAAGGCCGGCGACCCGATGGTGTTCGTCGCGATGCAGGTGAAGCCGCGCAGCGGCGCGCCGTTCGCGGCGCAGGGCATCTACCGCGTGCCGAAGCACAAGCTCGGCGCGCTGGCGATCGGGCGGCGCGTCGCCGTCTCGTATCTCCCAGGCCAGCCCGAGAGCGCCACGATCGACTGGGCGCGGGTGTAGCGCGCTACGCCGCGCGGCGGCGCGGCACGATCCAGGCGAGCAGGCAGACGAGGCCGGCGGCCACGACCATGCTCGGGCCGGTGGGCGTATCCCAGCGGAACGAGCCCCAGAGGCCGGCGGCCACGGCAACCGCGCCGGCGGCGGCGGCGCCGAGCGCCATCTGCTCGGGCGTGCGCGCGAAGCGGCGCGCGGCGGCGGCCGGGATCACCAGCAGCGCCACCACCAGCAGGATGCCGACCATGCGCCCGGCCACGGCGATGACGAGCGCCAGCAGCAGCATCAGCAGCAGGTTGACGGCGTCGACGCGCACGCCGTCGATGCGCGCGAGCTCGTCGTTGAGCGTCGCCGACAGCATCGGCCGCCAGAGCCAGACCAGCGCCGCCAGCGCCGCGCCCGCCGCGCCCCAGATCGCGTAGAGATCGGACGCGCGCACCGCGAGGATGTCGCCGAACAGGAACGCGAACAGATCGATGCGCACCGTGCCGGCGAGCGAGACCGCGATGACGCCGCCGGCGAGCGTGAGCGAGGCGAGGATGCCGAGAATCGCGTCGCTGCCGAGGCGCTTGTCGCGCTGCGCGAAGCCGAGCAGCAGCGCGCCCAGCGCCACCGCCGCGATCATGCCGACGATGAGATCGACCTCGAGCAGCACGCCGAGCGCCACGCCGAACAGCGCGGTGTGCGCCAGCGTCTCGCCGAAATAGGCCATGCGCCGCCACACGACGAAGCAGCCGAACGGGCCCGCCACGACCGCCACGCCCAGCCCCGCCAACAGCGCGCGGACGAGAAAGTCGTCCATCACGCGCCCGTCGGTGGAAGCAAAGGTGAAGTGAACAGGAGCCGGGGAGCCGGGGAGGAAGCTCGACGCGCGCCTTCGGCGCGCAATTCCATCTTCTCCCCGGCTCCCCGGCTCCTGTTCGATTTCTTTCTAGTGCGCATGGTCGTGCTTGTGCGGGTGATCGTGGTCGGCGTGGACGTGGCCGGCGACGTCGTGCACGTGATCGTGCTTGTGCGCGTAGACCGCGAATTCGCGCGAGGCCGGGCCGAACAGCGCGATGTATTCCGGGTGCCGCGCCACCGCCTCGGGATGCCCGGTGCAGCAGACATGGCGGTTGAGGCACACCACCTTGTCGGTCGCCGCCATCACGAGATGGAGGTCGTGCGAGACGAGCAGCACGCCGCAGCCGCGCCGCGCGCGCAGCTCCGCGATCCAGTGATAGAGCTCGGCCTGGCCGACCACGTCGATGCCCTGCGCCGGCTCGTCCATGACCAGCAGCTCCGGCTCGGCGAGCAGCGCGCGCGCGAGCAGCAGGCGCTGGAACTCGCCGCCCGAGAGATCCTGCACCGCGCGGCCGGCCACGTGCGCAATGCCGAGCTCGGCCATCGCCGCGCGCCGCGCCGCCGGCGTGCCGCGCGGCGCGAGGCCGAGGAAGCGCTCGGCGGTCAGCGGCATCGCGCGGTCGATCTGCAGGCGCTGCGGCACGTAGCCGATGCGCAGGCCCGGCCGCCGCTCGACCCGGCCCGAATCGGGCGTCGCGAAGCCGAGCAGCGTACGGACGAGCGTCGTCTTGCCGGAGCCGTTGGGCCCGATCAGCGAGACGAGCTCGCCCGCATGCACGGCGATGTCGACGCGCTCCAGGATCGGCGTTCCGCCCGGCGCCAGCGAGACGCCGTGCGCCGCCACGAGGACCGGCTGTGCCACGTTCATCTCGCGCGGCAGTTCGGGCAGAGGCCGGCGATCTCGACCGTGGCGCGGCTCACCGCGAAGCCGATCTCCTTCGCGCGCTGGGCGATGGCGGCGCCGATCGACGCATCGTCGAGCTCGGCGGCCGAGTGGCAGCCGGTGCAGATCAGGAACTGGCCGACATGGCGCTGCGCCGGCGCCGCGCAGCCGACATAGGCGTTGAGCGATTCGATGCGGTGAATGAGCCCGTTCTCGACGAGGAAATCGAGCGCGCGGTAGACCGTGGGCGGCTGCGCGCGCACGCCCTCGTCGCGCAGCCGGTCGAGCAGCGTGTAGGCGCCGACCGGCTCGTGGCTGTTCCAGATCAGCGCGAGCACGCGCCGGCGCTGCTCGGTGAGCTTGGCGCCCTTGGCTGCGCATTGCCGCTCGGCCGCCGCCAGCGCGTCGTCGACGCAATGCGCGTGATCGTGCCCCGGCGGCGCGAAGCCGGTGCGGGTCGTCTTGGCATGGATGCGTCGTGGGGAGGCCATGGCGGGCGCCTCGTCGGTGCGTTTGTTATAATATAACACCGCGCCGCGCGAAAGGCGAGAGCGCGTAGGCCGCGCCGTCGTCGACATCGGCCAGCGTCGCGATGCGCGCATGGGTCTCGCCGGGCGCGAGATTGGCGAGCGTGTCGGCCAGCGCGTGCGGGCTCGACCAGCGCACGCCGCGGAACAGGCCGGGCATCGCATGCAGGCGGCGCTGGCCGACGAGCCAATAGCCGCCGTCCTCGGCCGGGCCGAACACGGCGTCGTGGCGGCCGAGCGCCGCGAACGCGGCTTCGATATGCGGGCGGCGGATCGCGGGGATGTCGCTGCCGATCAGCACTGCGGGTCCCGGCGGCAGGCGCGCGAAGCTTCCGGCCATGCGCTCGCCGAGATCGCCGCGCCGCTGCCCGACGATGCGAAGTTCGCGCGGCAGCCAGCGCCAGCGCCGCCGCGCATCGGACGCGAAATTGCCGGGCGCCACCGCGAGCCAGCAGCGCCACGGCGCGTCGCGCGCCACGCGGCCCACGAGCGCGCGCAGCGTCTCCTCGTAGAAGCGCAGCGCCGCGGCGGCGCCGATGTCGCGCGCGAGCCGGGTCTTGACCGCGCCGAGCAGCGGCGCCTTCGCGTAGATGACGAGGTGGCGCCGCATCGTCAGCGCCCGTAAAGGCGCGCGAGCCAGCGCGGCGGCACGCCGAGGAAATAGAGCGAGAGCAGCGCCACGTTGCGCGCGGGCCGGAGCCGCCAGCCGTCGCGGCGATAGCGCACGGCCGAGGTGAGCGCCGCATGATCGAGCACGGCGAGCCGGCGCCGGCCGATGCGGCGCACCAGCGCCACGTCTTCCATCAGCGGGATCGGCGGATAGCCGCCGAGCGCGCGGTAGAAGTCGCGCGCGATCAGGAGGCCCTGGTCGCCATAGGCGAGGCCGAGCGCGCGCACGCGCCAGGCGACGCGGCGCTCGATCCGGCGCGCGCGCGGATCGGCGTCGTCGAGCGCGAAACGGAACGCGGCGGCGCGCCCACGGTTCGCGGGCTCGGCCATGAAGCGCGCGGCCGCGGCGCGCCAGCCGGGCGCGGGCCGCGTATCGGCATGCAGGAACAGCAGCCACTCGCCGCGCGCCGCCTCGGCTCCCGCGCGCAATTGCGAGCCGCGCCCGCGCGGCGCCTGGATCGCCCGCGCGCCGGCGGCGGCGGCGAGCGCGGCCGTGCCGTCGCGCGAGCCGCCGTCGGCGACCACGATCTCGTCGCCGGCAAGCTCCGGCGCGAGCGCGGCCAGCGTCCGGCCGAGTTCGGCGGCGGCGTCGAGCGTGGGGATGACGATCGAAAGCAAGGCGTGGCCGCGAGCTATGACAGGAAGGGCGCGCTACCATATAAGGCGCGAGCGATTTCGCCATGTCCGATCCCGCCCTCATCGAAATTCTGCGCCGCGCGCTGGCCGGCGTGCCGCGCCTCGCCGGGCTCGCCGAGGTGCCGCTGGCGTCGTTGCCGGGGCGCGGCGTGGCGCACGATCACTTCGCGGCCGAAGGCATAACGTTCGACGGCGTGCCGGTCGTCCTGCGCGTGCCGCGCGTGAGCCAGTGGGGCATGGCGCCCGAAGCGCAGCTCGCCTACGAAGCCGCCGCGTTCCGGCGCGCGGAGCCGAGCGGCGCGACGCCGCGCTTCTTCGGCACGGTGCCGGCGCAGCCGGGCCTCGCGATGGGCGCGCTCGCCGTCGAGCGCATCGCCGGGCCGAAGCCGCTTCTTCCGCGCGACCTTCCGCTCATCGCGCAGAGCCTCGCGTGCATCCACGCGCTGCCGGTGCCCGCCGAGCGCGCGCCGCTGCTCGTTCACGCCGATCCCATCGCCGAAACGCTTAAGGCGATCCGCGAGCAGGCCGCGTTCGCGCGCGAGGCCGGCCTCGCGCCGAGGGCCGCCGCCGCGATCAACGCCGAGCTGGCGATCGCCGAGAGCCTCGCGCTCACCGCGCGGCCGGCGCCGGCGTTGACGCTCACCGGCAGCGACACGCATCCCGGAAACTTCCTGGTGTCCGCCGGGCGCGCCGTGTTCGTCGATCTGGAAAAGGCCCTGTACGGCAACCCCGCCGTCGATCTCGCGCACGCGACTCTCTACACCTCGACGATGTGGGACCCGGACTGCGCGGCGCGGCTGGCACCCGCCGACGTCGCCGATTTCTACGCGGCCTATTTCGCCGCGGTGCCGGCCGCGCTGGCGGCGGCGCTCAAACCTTGGGTGCGGCCGCTGCGCCGCCTCGTCTGGCTGCGCACGCTCACCTGGTGCGTGCGCTGGCGCGTGCTCTCGAAGCGCGACGACGGCTGGTCGAAAGCGCGCCTGGCCCCCGACCACGCCGCGCACATCGAGCGCACGGTCGAAGACTACGTCGACCCCGACCGCATCGCCGCGATACGCGAAGGGCTCGATACGGAGGCGGACGAGTTCTTCGCTTAATCCGTTTTTGTTCTTGATTTATTCGCCATTGTCCCTATTCTTGTGCGCATGGAGCGCCCCAGCCGCAGCCTCGCGCCGATCCCGCTCGGCATGCCCGCGCGGCCCGTCCCCGCTGCCCCGCCCGAGGCGCGCAAGGGGCGCGGGGCCACGGTCAATCCGTCCGGCCGGTTCGAGCGCTTTCGCCGCGAGGCGTTCACCGACGATTGGTCGAACCCCGGCTGGAGCGACGGCGGCGGAACCGACTACGTGCCGCCGCCGATCCGCACCGAGGTGGGCGTCGACGCGACGAAGACGATCATCGCCTACAACGCCTCGCCCGACATCGGCTTCGACCGCTCGATCAATCCCTATCGCGGCTGCGAGCACGGCTGCGTCTATTGCTTCGCCCGGCCGACGCATTCCTATTTCGGCCTCTCGGCCGGGCTCGATTTCGAGACCAAGCTGTTCGCCAAGCCCGAGGCGGCCCGTCTGCTCGAGGCCGAATTGGCGGCTCCGAAATACGTCTGCCATCCGATCGCGATGGGGACGAACACCGACCCCTATCAGCCTGTCGAGCGCAGCTTCAAGGTCACGCGCTCGATCCTCGAGGTGCTGGAGCGGTGCGAGCACCCGGTCACCATCGTGACCAAGAGCGCGCTGGTGGCGCGCGATGCCGACATTCTCGCGCGCATGGCGGCGAAGTGCCTCGCCTGGGTCGGCGTGTCGGTCACGACGCTCGACAAGGAGCTGGCGCGGCGCATGGAGCCGCGCGCGGCCACGCCGGCGCGGCGCCTCGCCGCGATCCGCGCGCTGGCCGAGGCCGGCGTTCCGGTGGGCGTGATGGTGGCGCCGGTGGTTCCCGCCGTCACCGATCACGAGCTCGAGGCGATCCTGGAGGCCGCGCGCGACGCCGGCGCGTCGTCGGCCGGCTTCATCATGCTGCGCCTACCCTACGAGATCAAAGACCTCTGGATGGAATGGCTCGACGTGCACGCGCCGATGAAGAAGAAGCGCGTGCTGGAGCTTATCCGCGGCATGCGCAACGGCAAGCTCAACGACGGCGAGTTCGGCTCGCGCTTCCGCCCGACCGGCGGCTATGCCGGCATGATCCGCCAGCGCTTCATGATCGCCGCGCGCCGCCTCGGCCTCGAACGCGAAGGCCGCCCGCTCGACTGCACGCGGTTCAGGAAGCCGGTGCTGCCGGGTCAACAACTCGCCCTGTTCTAGGAAGATAACGGGAACAGGAGCCGGGGAGCCGGGGAGATATTTGAATGCTGGCGCGACCGGCTTTCTCGGATGAAATAACGCAGCGCATCATCGGATTCGCGATTGAAGTGCATCGCAACCTCGGACCGGGCTTGCTGGAATCGGTGTACGAAGAGTGCCTGTGTTCAGAGATCGAGACCGCAGCCTTGCCCTTCGAGCGGCAGATATCGCTTCCGGTGTATTACAAGGGAAAGGCGTTGGAAGGCGGCTACAGAATAGACCTCGTCGTAGAGAAGTCCGTCGCCGTGGAAATCAAAGCCGTTGAAGCGCTACTGCCTGTCCACCAAGCGCAATTGCTGACGTACAAGAAACTCTCCGGAATACCGACCGGACTGTTGCTGAACTTTCACGCCGCTTTTCTCAAGGATGGCATTCGTCGAATGACATTGGCGCGCGCAGCGCAATCCTGATTCTACCCGGCTCCCCGGCTCCTGTTCACATATTTCTTGTTCACCGGCTGACAGGCGCGGGCTTCGCATATTAACGTCGCGCCATGCACGGCCCCGGCGATCTCACCGGATTGGCGCTCGTGATGGGCGCGGCGCTGCTCTGCGGCCTCGGCATGCGCCGGATCGGCCAGCCGCCGATCGTGGGCTACATCCTGGCCGGCGTGCTGCTGGGACCGTCGGTGCTCGGCCTCGTCGTCGACCGCGCGACGGTGGGCTTCCTCGCCGAGCTCGGGGTTCTGCTGCTGCTGTTCCTCGTCGCGATGGAGATGAGCCTCTACGCCTTCCGCGAGGTGTGGAAAGTCTCGGCCGGAGCCACCGTCTTGCAGATCGCGATCGGCGTGGCGCTGCTGCTGCCGTTCGTCTGGTTCGGCGGCATGGCCTGGAGCGAAGCGGCTGTGCTGGGCTTCGTGATCGCGCTCAGCAGCACGGCCGTCGTCATCAAGCTGCTGGAGCAGACCAACATCCTGCGCCAGCCGGTGGGCCAGCTCGTCGTCGGCGTGCTGATCGCGCAGGACCTCGCCGTGGTGCCGCTGCTGATCGGCGTGAACTTCCTGGCGCTGGGGACGGTGAGCGCCCTGGTGGCGGCGAAATTCGTGGCCGCGCTCGCCGCCGTCGCCGCGCTGGTGTGGTTCCTCGCGCGGCGCAAGCGGCTCGTGATCCCGTTCATCGACGAGGGCACGCCGGCCGAGCTGGTGGCGCTCGGCGGCCTCGCTCTGTGCTTTGGGGCCGCGGCGCTGACCGGCGTCGCCGGCCTGACGCCGGCGCTGGGCGCGTTCCTGGCCGGGCTCGTGATCGGCAACAGCACGGCGCGCCACCCGATGATCGTGAGCACGCGGCCGATCCAGGCCGTGCTGCTGATGGTGTTCTTCCTCTCGGTGGGGCTGCTGATCGATTTCAAGTTCCTCGCCGAGCGCTGGGACGTGCTCGTGGTCCTCGTGCTCGCCGTCACCGTCGTGAAGACCGCGCTCAACATCGGCATCCTCGCGCTGCTGCGCGAGCCGTGGCCGCATGCGTTCATCGCCGGCGTTCTGCTCGCGCAGATCGGCGAATTCTCGCTCGTCATCGCCAGCGAAGCCGAGCGCGGCGGCATCATCACGCGCGAGCTCTCGCAGACGATCGTGGCGGTGATGGCGTTCTCGCTGCTGCTGGCGCCGCTCTGGCTGTTCGCGACGCGGCGCCTGCTGCGGGTCGTGATCCTCGGCATGACTTCGTTCCACGACACGATCGACGCGATCCGCAGCCGCCGGCTCACCGCGGCATGGCGCGCGGCGGCCGCCGTCGCCGGGTTGGCATGGCGCATCCTGCGCGCGATCGCGCGCGGCATCGCGCGCCCGTTTCGGCGCAAGCCGCGCGCCGACGACGCCCGCCGGCCCGCCGACACGACCGCGCCGCGCGACCGCACGCTGACGCCGCGCGGCGTCGCCGATCCCGACGACACGCCCGAGACGCCGCGCTATCCGCCGCCGGGCGGGCCGGCCGCAACGCCGCCGCCCGCGCCACGACCGGCGGGAGAGCCGCGCACGCCGCCGGCCGAGATCCTCGAACCAGGCACGATCCCGCGGCGCGATTCGCCGTCGGCGGCGCTGCGCCGGACGCCGACCGGCCCCGCGCCCGAGGCCCCGCGCTATCCCGCCCCCGACGGCGCCCCGCATGCCGGAGCGCCGCCGACGCCCGAGAAGAAGAACGAGTAGCCGCGCTGTGGATTGCGGGCATCGGCGCCACGCGAGGCTCGCGCCGCGCACGGCGCTCGCCTAGAGTCGCCGCACCGAGGCGAGGGCGGCGTGCCGGATCGCAGACTCGAAAAGACGCTGGGGGCGCTGGTGTGCGGCGTCGACGAGGCGGGGCGCGGACCGCTCGCGGGCCCCGTCGTCGCCGCCGCCGTGATCCTGCCGGCGCGGCTGCCGCGCGGGCTCTCCTCTGGCATCGACGATTCCAAGAAGCTCGCGCGCGAGCGGCGCGAGGCGCTCCATGCCGGCATCCTCGAGTGCTGCGCCGTCGGAGTCGGCGAGGCCTCGGTCGCCGAGATCGACCGGCTCAACATTCTCCACGCCGCGATGCTCGCCATGCAGCGCGCGGTGGCCGCGCTGCCGCAGCCGCCCGGACACGTCATCGTCGACGGCGATCGCGCGCCGACATTCGCCTGCGCCGCCACCGCCGTCGTCGCCGGCGATGCGCGCTGCCTCTCGGTCGCCGCCGCCTCGATCGTCGCCAAGGTGAC
Source organism: Candidatus Odyssella sp. (assembly GCA_016792765.1). GTDB lineage: Bacteria > Pseudomonadota > Alphaproteobacteria > Bin65 > Bin65 > SBBV01. The sequence goes on along the minus strand of JAEULD010000373.1, from coordinate 9,263 downwards.
GCGCGACCGCTTCATGATCGCGCGCGCCGCCGAGTTTCCCGGCTATGGCTGGGAAAAAAACATGGGCTACGGCACGGCCGAGCATCTGGCCGGCCTCAAGCGCTTGGGGCCGACGCCGCTTCACCGCGCACATTTTGCGCCTGTCGCGCAGCTCGAGCTGGCCCTGGCCGGCGCCGCCGAGTAGCGCCTAAGCCTTTGACTCTTGACGCGGATTCCGCCGGGACTCATAAAAGGTTGAGTCTCCGCCGCGGCGCCCGCAGCATCGCGGCGGACATCGGGGAGCCGCCATGTCCGAACTGCCAGCGAACCGCGTGCTGCGCGGCGATTGCGTCGCCGCGCTCGAATCCCTGCCGGCCGAGTGCGCCGATCTCTGCTTTGCCGACCCGCCCTACAATCTCCAGCTCGGCGGCGAACTGCACCGGCCCGACAACAGCCGCGTCGACGGCGTCGACGCCGCGTGGGACCGCTTCAGCGATTTCGCGTCCTACGACGCGTTCACGCGCGGCTGGCTCGGCGCGGTGCGCCGCGTCTTGAAACCCACCGGCTCGCTGTGGGTGATCGGCTCCTATCACAACATCTACCGCGTCGGCGCCGCGCTGCAGGACATGGGCTTCTGGCTCATCAACGACATCGTGTGGCGCAAAGCCAACCCGATGCCGAACTTCAAGGGCACGCGCTTCACCAACGCGCACGAAACGCTGCTGTGGTGCGCGCGCGATCCCGAGGCGCGCTACACGTTCAACTACGAAGCGCTCAAGGCGGCGAACGACGATCTCCAGATGCGCAGCGACTGGTTCCTGCCGATCTGCGCCGGCGGCGAGCGGCTCAAGGATTCGTCGGGCAAGAAGCTGCATCCGACGCAGAAACCGGAAGCGCTGCTGATGCGCATCATGGCGGCGGCGACGAAGCCCGGCGATCTCGTCGTCGATCCGTTCCTCGGCAGCGGCACCAGTGCCGCGGTGGCCAAGCGGCTCGGCCGCCGCTGGATCGGCATCGAGCGCGACGAGGCCTATGCCGACGCGGCCGAAAAGCGCATCGCGGCGGTGGAGCCGATCGCCGACCCCGCGCTGCTGATGCCGGCCGCCAAGCGCGAGCAGCCGCGCATTCCGTTCGGCTGGCTCGTCGAGCGCGGCCTCATCGAGCCCGGCGAGATCCTCACGGACGAGCGCAAGCGCCACACCGCCAAGGTGCGCGCGGACGGCACCGTCGTTGCCGCCGACACGACCGGCTCGATCCACCGCGTCGGCGCCGCCGTTCAGGGCGCCCCCGCCTGCAACGGCTGGGCGTTCTGGCACGTCAGGCGCGAAGGCCGCCTCATGCCGATCGACGCGCTCCGCCAGAAGCTGCGCGCCGAGCTGTTCTAACGCGCCTTGCGCGGCGCCGTGCCGCCGGCGAGCGGCAGCTCGAGGATCGCGAGCAGGCCGCCGAGCTTCGATTCGTCGAGCGTGAGGCTGCCGCCGTAAATCTCGGCGATGTCTTTCACGATCGAGAGGCCGAGGCCGCTGCCCGGCCGCTTCTCGTCGAGGCGCACGCCGCGCTTCTGCACCGCGCGGCGCTGATCGGCCGGAACGCCGGGGCCGTCGTCGGCGACCTCGACGACGAGGTGCTTCTCGCCGCGCTGCGCCACCTTGGCCGCGACGCGCGACAGCGCGAACTTGCACGCGTTGTCCAGCAGGTTGCCGAGCATCTCCTCGATGTCCTGGCGCTCGCCGCGGAACGCGATCTCGGGCGGGCCCTCGAGCGCGATCGCGATGCCGCGCTCGCGGTAGATCTTCTCGAGCGTGCGCGCGAGCCCCTCCAGCACCGGCATGACGCTGGTGCGCGCGCCGAGCACGCCGGCCCGCGCCGCCATGCGCGCGCGAGAGAGGTGGTGATCCACCTGCTCCTTCATGATGCCGACCTGCGCCTTCACCGTGTCCGCCAGCGCGCCCTTCTGGCTGCCGGCCTCGTTGGTGAGGACCGCGATCGGCGTCTTGAGCGCGTGCGCGAGGTTGCCGACATGCGTGCGCGCGCGCTCGACGACCTCGGCGTTGTGGTCGAGCAGCGCGTTGATCTCGCGCGCGAGCGGCTCGACCTCGGCCGAGAACGAGCCGGTGAGCCGGTCGCTCTCGCCCGAGCGGATCGCGGCCAGCGCGTTCGGAATGCGCCGCAGCGGCGTGAGGCCGAAGCGCACCTGGAGCCAGACGGTGCCGACCAGCACGAGGCCGAGCGCCAGGATCGTGAGCACGATCGTGAGGCGGAAATCCTCGATGTTCTCGTCCATCTCGGTGCGCACCGCGGCGACCGTGTAGGTGAAATCCTTGTTGAGCGTATCCGAACGGATGTTGCGGCTGACGGCGCGCAGGCGCTGCGCGCCCTCGGGCGGCTGCGTGAAGGTGAGGTCCTGCTCGTTGTCCTGCGCGGCGCCGCGCGGCGGGCGCACCGCGAGCGTCCACCCCGCGAGCGAACGCGATGCGAGCACCGCCTTGCCCGCGCTCGTGATCTGCCAGTAATAGCCCGAATAGGCGCTTTCGTAGTCGCGTTCCGTCATCGGCTCGGCGAGGGCCAGCTCGCCGTTCGCCTCCGCGCCGATGCGCGTGATGAGCCGGTTCAGCAGATAATCGAGCTCGAAATCGAGCTGGCGCTCGAGCCCGTCGCGATAGAGCTGCGGCAGCGCGATCGCGGCGGCGACCAGCGAGACCGTGATGACCGCGGCGGCGCCGAGCACGAGCCGCCAGGCGATCGACGATACCGCCGCGCGGTAGAGCGCCCTCGCCCGGCGAAGGAGCCGGCGCGCCATCTAGACGGAGTCGCCTTCGCCCGGCGGCGCCAGCTGATAGCCGAGGCCGCGCTTGGTGTGGATGATCGGCACGCCGAGCTTCTTCCGCAGGCGGCCGATGAACACCTCGATCGTGTTCGAATCGAGATCGAAATCGTGGTCGTAGATGTGCTCGGTGAGCTCGGTGCGCGAGACCACCTTGCCCTGGTGGTGCATGAGATAGGCGAGCAGCCGCAGCTCCTGCGCGGTGAGCTTCACCGGCACGCCGTTGACCGTGACCTTGCTGCTGTTGGTGTCGAGCACCACCGGGCCGCAGGACAGCTCCGGCGCCGCGTGGCCGCCCGAGCGGCGGATGAGCGCGCGCAGGCGCGCGAGCACTTCCTCCATGTGGAACGGCTTGGTAACGTAATCGTCGGCCCCGGCGTCGAAACCGGCCACCTTCTCGCCCCACTGGCCGCGCGCGGTGAGGATCAGCACCGGCATTTTCTTGCCGGCCGTGCGCCAGCGCTTCAGCACCGTGACGCCGTCGATCTCGGGCAGGCCGAGGTCGAGCACTACCGCGTCGTAGGGCTCGGTGTCGCCGAGATGATGGCCTTCCTCGCCGTCGGCGGCGTGATCGACCGCGTAGCCCGACTCGGTCAGCGCCTGCTTCAGCTGCCGCGAAAGTTCGGGATCGTCTTCGACGACCAGAACGCGCATGGACTCCCGCCCGCCAGAGGGTCAGGGGCCGCCGCGCACGCTCACGATGCGGCCCGAATACCGGTCGACAACGACATCGACGAGGCTGCCCCGGTTGCTGAGGATTCTAAAAGAATAGACCGGCCCCTGCAAACGGGCGTTCACGATGCGGCCGGGCACGCGGCTCTTGGCGATGGCCCAGATCTGGCCGTCGGGCAGCGGATCGCGGCCCGCCGCGTTGCCCGGCGGCAGCGAGCGAGCGCGCTCGCTCATCGGGCCGCCATAGGCGTCGCGGTTGGGGCCGCGCAGGAACGGCGGGCGCATGCGGCTGTCGTCTTCGGCGCTGCCGCCGCGATATTGCGCGAGCTGCGCGCAGCGCCAGCCGCAATCGCGCGCGCCGCGATCCCAGCCCAGCGCAGCGGCGGGAAGGGTGCCGAGCGCGATCGCGGCGAGCGCCGCGGCTATGGCCATGCGTCGTTTCATGCCCGCATGCTAATGCCCGGCCGCTGAACCCGGTCTGAACCGGGCCCGCGGCATTGCGGCGCCCCCATTGGCCCCGATCCCCTCTCGCGGCAACGTGACCGCACGCGCCGCGCTCGCGATGCGTACTTGAAGCGACCTTGTCTGAACCGCGCATGAATGCCGGCGTCAGGCAGGGTTCAGCGCGCGCCTGCTATGCCGCGCTCGTACAGGGAGTTTCGACCATGAAGATCGCGCTCGCCGCCGCGGCGCTGGCCCTTTCCGCCGCCGCGCCCGCTCTGGCGCAGGGCTACGGCTATCAAAGCCCCGGCTATTCCTACACCCGCCCGCCCTATTCCTATCAGCCGCCGCCCTACAGCTACACGCCGCCGTCTTACGGCTACGAGCCGCCCGGCTACGTCTACACGCCGCCGGGGCAATACCGGCGCGGCTATCACGCGAACATGCCCGAATACAATCGCGCCTATCAGCATCCGCCGAGCGCCTACGAGAATCCCGACTACGACCAGGGCTGGCGCCGGCGCAACTACCGCGATCCGATCTACAACCGCTTCCACAATCCGCGGAACCCGACCGACGTGTGGAACTCCGCGCCGGCCTACGAATCGCCCGGGCGCTGACCGCGCGTCCGCCGCGCACGATGTGCTGACGGCCGGCGCGTCTTCCCCTCACGCCGGCCGGACTCTCGCGGCCCGCCGCTCGCGCGGCGGGCCGTTTTTCCTGCCGATCCCGGCAAGCGCATGGCTGAGGATCTTCTTCATCGCGGTGGGCAGCGCCTGCTCGGACAGCCGCTCGCCGGGGCACCAGACGCCCTTGGCGCGCGGACGGCGCTCGACGCGCGCGGCCCAAACGGTGAGCCGCAGCTCGAAATGCGTGAAGCCGTGCCGCACGGTGCCGGGCAGCACGCGCCACGAGGCTGCCGCCGGCGCCGCCGCCGCCGCGTCGCGCGCCGAGGGCGCTTTCTCCGCCCAGCCGGTGGACGGCACCTCCATCATGCCGCCGAGCAGCCCCTTTTCCGGCCGCCGGCGCAGCAGGATGGCGCCCCCGCGGTCGACGAGGAAAAACGCCACGCCGTGCCGCACCGGGCGCACCGGCTTCGCGAGCTTGCGCGGCAGCGTCTCGGCGATGCCGCGCGCGCGGGCCTCGCAGGCGCCGCTCCACGGGCACACGAGGCAGCGCGGCGACCGCGGCGTGCAGACCGTGGCGCCGAGGTCCATCAGCGCCTGCGCGAAATCGCCGGGGCGCGCCGCGGGCACCAGCCGCCGCGCGCGTTCGCGCAGCGCGGGCTTCGCCGCCGGCAGCGGCGTCTCGACCGCGTGCAGCCGCGCCATCACCCGCTCGACGTTGCCGTCGACCGCGGCCTCCGGCCGGCCGAACGCGATCGCCGCGATCGCGGCGCCGGTGTAGTCGCCGATGCCGGGCAGCTTGCGCAGCGCCTCGGCGGTGTCGGGGAAGCGCCCGCCGTGCTCGTGCGCGACGATGCGCGCGGCGCGGTGCAGGTTGCGCGCGCGCGCGTAGTAGCCGAGGCCCTGCCAGAGCGCGAGAACCTCGTCGAGCGGCGCCGCGGCGAGCGCCCGGACCGACGGGAACCGCGCGAGGAAGCGCGCGAAATAGGGCCCGACCGCGGCCACGGTCGTCTGCTGCAGCATGATCTCGCTGAGCCACACCTTGTAGGAATCGGCGCGCTCGCCGGGCAAGGCGCGCCACGGCATCCGGCGGCGATGGCGGTCGTACCAGGCGAGCAGCGAAGCGGCGAGCGCGGCGCCGTCGCGCGATGCGGCGGCCTCGGAGTCGGCGCTATCCAGACGCCTCTTCTTTATGCCACGATCGCTCGGCACAAGGCTTTCTCCCCTCGACCCGCTCTAGCGAGAGATGCCGCCCGCGGCAACACCGAAACGTGTGAAAACCGAAGCACAGCGGCGCGGCCTCGCGCCGGCGGCGGCGGCGGCGGCGCGCGTGGCGGCGCCGATCCTCAAGAAGCGCGGCCTTGCCGAGGCGCGCATCGTGACCGAGTGGCGCGCGATCGTGGGCGATACCGTCGCCGAACGGTCGGCGCCCGAGCGGCTCCTGCGCGGGCGGGCGGCGCCGGGCGCCGTGCCCGGCGGAACGCTGCGCCTGCGCGTGGCCGGCGTCTGGGCGCTGGAGTTCCAGCACATGGCGCCCGGCCTGATCGAGCGCATCAACGGCTTCTTCGGCTACCCGGCCGTCGCGCGCATCCAGTTCGTCCAGGCGCCGCTGCCGGCCGCGAAACGCGCGCCCGCCCCACCCGCGCCCTTGCCGCCGGCGGCCGAGGCGCGGCTCGCCGCGATGACGGCCAAGATCGACGATCCCGAGCTGCGCGCGCGGGTTCTGGCGCTCGGCCGCGCGCTGGAACGGCGCGCCGCGCGCGTCTCCAAGACAGTCACGAACAAGTTGTCTGGCCCGGCCCGAAAACCTGTGTAAAAGCCGCGCCGTCTCCCTTGCGAATTCCGCCTTCGACGGTCTAGCATCCCAACCATAGTGGTGACCTCATGAACCGCCGCAACATCTTGTTAACTCTCGGCTTTGGCCTCGCGCTCGCGCTGGGCGGCCCGGCTCTGGCGGAAACGCCGGCAGCCAACGACGGCACGGGCGACATGTTCATCGGCAAGGCCGATGCGCCGATCACGATCATCGCGTACGAATCGCTGCTGTGCCCGCACTGCGCGTCGTTCCACGCCGGCACCCTGCCGAAGCTCAAGGAGCAATACGTCGACAAGGGCCTCGTGAAGATCGTCTTCCGCGAATATCCGGGGACGTCGCGCGAGCCGTGGGCGCGCATTCCGGCGATGATGGCGCGCTGCCTCGGCCCCGACCGCTACTTCTCGATGCTCGACCTGATGTTCAAGGACCAGGAGAAGTGGACGAAGGCCGAGACCGGCCAGCAACTGCTCGACAACGTCGCCGCCTACGGCCGCCTCGCCGGCATGACGAAGGAGCAGTTCGACGCCTGCATGAAGAACGAGAAGATGCTGCGCGCGATGGCCGAGCGCTGGCGCGAGGGCGTGGAGAAGCACGGCGTCGAAGGCACGCCGCACTTCGCGATCGGCGACGCGCGCATCTCGGGCAACCGCCCGATCGAGGAATTCGACCGGGTGCTGAAACCGCTCGTCGAGAAGCTGCCGAAGAAATAGCGAAGCAACTGGGGACGAAACGCAGCAGTGGTCCATTTCACGAAGCTCCGCCTCGCCGGTTTCAAGTCCTTCGTCGATGCGACGGAGTTCGAGATCCAGAAGGGCTTGACCGGCATCGTCGGTCCCAACGGCTGCGGAAAGTCCAACCTGCTCGAAGGCCTGCGCTGGTGCATGGGCGAAAGCTCGGCGCGCCAGATGCGCGGCGGCGGCATGGACGACGTGATCTTCAACGGCACGTCGGAGCGCCCTGCGCGCAACGTGGCCGAGGTGATCCTGCATCTCGACAACCGCGACCGCACCGCGCCGGCGGCGTTCAACGAGCTCGAGGAGATCGAGATCTGCCGGCGCATCGAGCGCGAGAGCGGCTCGGCCTACAGCGTGAACGGGAAAGACGTGCGCGCGCGCGACGTTCAGCTGCTGTTCGCCGATCTCTCCTCGGGCGCGCGCTCGACGGCGATCGTCAGCCAGGGGCGGGTCAGCGCGATCATCCAGGCCAAGCCGCCCGAGCGCCGCCTGCTGCTGGAAGAGGCGGCCGGCATCACCGGCCTGCATTCGCGCCGGCACGAGGCCGAACTGAAGCTGCGCGCTGCCGAGCAGAACCTCGCGCGCCTCGACGACGTGATCCTCGCGCTCCAGAACCAGCTCCAGGGCCTGAAGCGGCAGGCGCGCCAGGCCTCGCGCTACCGCAACCTCTCGGACCACATCCGCCGCGCCGAAGCGCTCGCCTATCACCTGCGCTGGCAGAAGACGACGATGGAGGGCGTGGCCGCCGGCGTGCGGCTCGCCGAGATCGAGGCCGACATCCAGGCGCTGACGCTCGAAGCGGCGCAGGCCTCGACGGCGCTGGCCGAAGCCGGCGCGGTGCTGCCGGGATTGCGCCAGGACGAGGCCGCCGCCGCCGCCGAGCGCCATCGCGCCGTCGTCGAGGGCGACGCGGTCGCCGCCGAGGAGCAGCGCGTGGCGCAAGCGACGCGCGACGCCGAGGCGCGGCTCGCCCAGATCGGCGCCGACCGCGCGCGCGAAGAGGCGTTGCTGGCCGACGCCGCCGCCGCGCTTGAGAAGCTCGCCGCCGAGCGGGCCGAGCTCGAGGCCGTCGCCGCCGGCGCGGCCGAGGAATTGCGCGAAGCCGGCGCCCGCGCCGCCGCGACGCGCGCCGAAGTGGAGACGCTCGACGGCGCCGTGACCGAACTCACGCGCAAGATCGCGTCGGACGACGCGAAGCGCGCCGAACTCGCACGCCGCATCGAAGCGGCCGAGCGCCGGCTCGCCGAGATCGCGCGGCGCGGCGCCGACATCGCTCGCGAAATCGCGGCGATCGAGGATCAGTTGCGCGCGGCGGCCGGCGGAGAAGACGAAGCCCTCGCCACGGCGCAGGCCAACTACGACGCCGCGCAGGCGGATATGGAAGCCGCCGAGCACGCGCGCAGCGCCGCCGAAGCGGAAGCCGGCGAGACGAAGCGCGCGGCCGACACCTCCGGCGAGACGCTCGCGCGGCTGCGCGCCGAGGAGAAGGGCCTTCGCGCCGCGATGGCGCAGACGCCCCAAGGCCAGCATCCGCCGGTGCTCGACCGCATCGCGGTGGAGAGCGGCTACGAGGCGGCGCTGGGCGCGGCGCTCGGCGAGGATTTGAAGGCCTCGCTCGATGCCGACGCGCCGCGGAGCTGGCAGGCGCCGGCGGACCATCCGCTGCCGCCGGCGCTGCCCGAGGGCGCCGAGCCGCTTGGCAAATTCGTCGTGGCCCCGCCGGCGCTGGCGCGCCGCCTCGCGCAGATCGGCGTCGTGCCCGATGAAGCGGCGGCGCTGGCGCTGCTGCCGCAGCTCGTGCAGGGCCAGCGGCTCGTGACCAAAGCGGGCGCGCTCTGGCGCTGGGACGGGCTCCGGAAATCCGCCGACGCGCCGGCCGCCGAGGTGGCGCAGCTGTTGCAGATGAGCCGCCTGCGCGAGCTCGAGGCCGAGATCGCGACGCAGGAATCGGCGGCCCACGCCGCGCGCGACCTCGCCACCGAGGCGCAGGCGAAATCGCAGGTGGCGTTCGAGAAACTGCGCCTGCTGCGCGACACGACGAAGCGCGCGCTCTCGACCCTCACCTTCGCCCGCGAAGAGCAGGCGCGCGCGCTGCGCGTCGCCGCCGAGCGCAATGCGCGCCTGGCCGCGCTGGTGGAAGCGCGCGACCGCAACGCCGCCGATCACGCCGC
>JAEULD010000367.1 GCA_016792765.1 Candidatus Odyssella sp. | reverse complement strand
CTCGAATCGATGCCGGTGCGCTCGGTCATCACCAACGTCAAGGACGGCCAGAAATTCCCGGCGAAGACCCGCGAGATCGCGCTGCGCGGCAAGGCTTGGGCCGGCGACAACACGGTGACCGCCGTGCAGGTGAGCGCCGATTTCGGGCAGACCTGGTCGCCCGCGCAGGTGGCGGCGCCGGCGAACCGCTACGCCTGGCAGAAGTGGAACGGCAAGGTGAAGCTGCCGTATCACGGCTACTACGAGCTGTGGGTGAAGGCGACCGACAGTTCCGGCAAGAGCCAGGCGCACGCGGCGCAGTTCTGGAATCCGCAGGGCTACGGCGCCAACGTCTTCCACCGCGTGCGCGTGCTGGTCGAGGCGTAGTCACGCGAATACCGGCGTAGGGGCGGGTCCCCGACCCGCCCGCGCGCTCGCCGCTTGACGAGCGCCGGCGCCGTTTGCGCGGTGCCGAAGTCGGGCGGGTCGGGGACCCGCCGCTACGAGAGCAGGAATTCTCCGCGCTGGCGAACGGTAAGATGAAGACGACAATCATTGCCCTCGTTGCGCTCGTCGCACTCGCATCGCCGGCTTTCGCCGACGAGCGCGGCATCGACGATTTCCCCGAGGGCAAGGGCCGCGAGGAGACGGCGAATCTCTGCGCCGCCTGCCACAGCGGCCGGCTCGTGAGCCAGCAGGGCATGAGCCGCGCGCAATGGGACGAAACGCTCGACGTGATGACCGAGCGCCACAAGATGCCGAAGCTCGAAGGCGACGAGCGGACCCTGATTCTCGACTATCTCGCCGCCGCGTTCCCGCCGAAGACGCGGCGCGGCGCGCCGAACCCGTTCCTGAAGTAGGAGCGCGCGCGGCGGCCCGTTGCGCTCAGCGCAGATCGAAGCGGGACGGGGGCGCCGGCGGCGGGCCGAACCGCCGGCCGCGTTCCAGCCGCTCGACATGGTCCGGCCCGTAGAAGGGGTCGTCGCGCAGCGAGGGACGGTAGGGCTGACCCGCGCCCGGCGGCGCGCGGTCGTAGCGGACGCTGTACGACGGCCCGTAATACCAGAGCGACGTTACCGGCGCGCCGCCGCCGAGCGGCGGCCCCGGCGCGAAATCGCGCGAGAGCGGCGAGTTCTGCGCCGCGGCCGTGTGCGCCGCGGCGGCGGCAGCCAGCGCTACGGCAACGGCCGCGGCGTGCGATCGAGACGTCATGCCCCGCCTCCTGCCGCCGCGCGCCCAGGCCGCGGCGCTCGAGCGCGGCGGCGCGCCGGCAACGGCGTCATTCGGTCCTGGGCGCGCGGCCGACCGGGCGTCCCCGGCCGGGCAGCGAATGGATGATGCCGCGGTCGCGCATGTCCATCTCGCGGATCGTCCACTCGACGATGCGCTTCAGGACGCCGCCCAGCGCCTCGTCGAAGCCTTCCACGAGCTTGTCGACGTCGGCTCCCTCGAGCGGCTGGATGCGCTCGAAGCTGCGGTTGGCGACGATCTCGCGCGCCGGCATCCGCACCAGCTTCACGCTGACGACGACCCGCACCACGGGCTTTTCGGTATCGAAGAGCTGCGCTTCGAAATGGCGCAATTCGCTCTTGAGGACGTAGTCCGAGCGGAGGCCGGATCCTTCGCGCCCGACCGAGACGATCTTGCCCGTGTTCTCGAACGACTCGATCAGCTTCGTCTGCACGAGGCGCGGGGCGAGGTCGGTCCACTCCGAGCGCGCGTAGTAGTCGAGCGTGGTCGCCTTCTGCTTCACCGCGATGCGGCTGGTTTGCAGGCCCGCGGCCGAATCCGGCGCCTCCACCACGAGCTGGGTGCGCACGCGCGGCAGCGCGGGGTCGAACGTGCTCTTGGGCGTGAGCTCGTAGAGGCGCGGCGGATCGCGCGACGCTCCGGGGATCAGGCTCTGGCAGGCCGCGGCCGCGAAAGCCGCAGCCAGGGCCAGAGCCGCGCGAAGCGAAGCGGGAAAAGGCATGCGGCGCATCAGCGATTACCCTGGGTCTCGAAGCCGCGCTGGCGGTTGCCGAACAGGAATTGCGACGGATCGCTCTCGATTCGCGTCAGAATGCGGTCGAAGCTGCGCACGAACTTACGCGTGTCGGTGAGGAAGAGCGAGAACTCGTAGAGGCCGGTGGCGGCGAAATCGGCGATCGGGCGCCGGTTCTCGCGCAGTATCGTGCGGGCGTCGGCCATGAGCCCGCTGATGCCGGCCGCAGTCTTCTCGAACTCGCCCAGCGTGACCTGGCCGCGCCGCGCGAGGTTGCCGAGCTCCTGCACCGGCGCGCGCGCGTCGCGGGCGACGACGGTCATCTCGTTGACGAGGCCGCGCAGCGAGGCGAGGGCCTCGCTCGCGCCGCGCAGCATGGTCTTGAAATTCTCCTGGTTTTCCTTATCGAGCAGCGCCGAGGCGCGATCGGCGAGATTGGTCACCGACGCGATCGCCTTCGGGAACTCCTCGAAGATGCGCTCGAGGCCGGAGCTTTCGCCCTGGATCACGGTCTGGGCCGCGTCCTTGGGCTCGACCTTGCTGCCGTCGGCCCCCGGCTTCGGCGAGCGCTTGAGCTGGACGAACGGCGCGCCGGTCAGCCCCTGCACCTCGAGCGACGCCACGGTGTCGGTGTAGATCGGCGTGTCGCGCGCGACGCGAATGACGACCTCGATGACGTCGTCGCGCTCTTTCGAGATGTCGACGTTGCGGACCTCGCCCTTGTTGATCCCGCGATAGCGCACCGCCGCGCCCGGCGCGAGCCCGGTGACGTTTCCCGTGAAGTGGACGCGATAGACGACGAGGTCGCGCCCGCCGTCGCTGCGGCCGAGCCACAGCACGAAGACCACGGCGGCGGCGACGAGGCCGAGCACGAACGCTCCGACGAGAACGTAGCTGGCGCGGGTCTCCATGCGGATTCACTCCTTCATGGCCGCGCGGCCGCGCGGCCCGTGGAAATACTCCCGGATCCAGGGATGCTGATCCTGGAGCAGCTCGTGGATCGTACCCACCCGGCATTTCTTGTCGATCAGCACCGCGATCCGGTCGGTGATCGAAACCAGCGTGTCGAGATCGTGCGTGACGAGGAACACGGTCAGCCCGAGGCTCTGCTGCAGGTCGCGGATCAGCATGTCGAAATCCGCCGCGCCGATCGGGTCGAGCCCCGCCGTGGGCTCGTCGAGGAACAGGATCTCGGGATCCAGCGCCAGCGCGCGGGCGAGGCCGGCGCGCTTGCGCATGCCGCCCGAGAGCTGCGAGGGATATTTGGCGCCGGCGTCGGCGGGCAGGCCGACGAGGCCGATCTTGAGATAGCAGATCTCGCGAACCACGTCCTTCGGCAGGTCGGTGTGCTCGTTCATCGGCACCGCGATGTTCTCGGCCACGGTGAGCGAGCTGAACAGCGCGCCGTCCTGGAACAGGACGCCCCAGCGCCGCAGCAACGCCTCGGCTTCGCGCCGGCCGGCGGCCTCGGTGTCGACGCCGAGCACGCTGATGCGGCCCGACCGCCGCCGGTTCAGGCCGATGATCGTGCGCAGCAGCACCGACTTGCCGGTGCCCGAGCCGCCGACGACGCCGAGCACCTCGCCGCGGCGGACGTCGAGATCGAGATTGTCGTGGACGCGCTGCGGGCCGAACTGATTGACGAGGCCGCGCACCTCGATCACGTTGGCCGCGTCCATCGATCAGACTTCCAGGATCGAAAGCGTGATCGCCACGAAGGCGTCGAACACGATCACGAGGAAGACCGCTTCCACGACCGACATCGTCGTGCGCGTGCCCACGCTCTCGGCGCTGCCGCTCACCTGCAGCCCCTCGAAGCAGCCGACGAGGGCGATGATGTAGGCGCAGAACGGCGCCTTCAGGAAGCCGACGAGGAAGGTCTTGAGCTCCACGGCCTCGTGCAGCGTGCGCACGAAGGAGGTGAGCGAGATGTCGAGCGCGAGCATGCACATCACGGCGCCGCCGGCGATGCCCATCATGTCGGCGTAGAAGGTGAGCAGCGGCAGCGCGATCATCATCGCCAGGATGCGCGGCAGCACGAGGACCTCGATCGGATTGAGCCCGATCGTCTGCATCGCGTCGATTTCCTGGTTCACCTTCATCGTGCCGATCTGCGCGGTGAACGCGCTGCCCGAGCGGCCCGCGATGAGGATCGCGGTGATGAGGACGCCGAGCTCGCGCAGCACCGCGACGCCGACCAGATCGACCGTGTAGATCTCGGCGCCGAACTTCTTGAGCTGCACGGCGCCGATGAACGCGACGACGACGCCGATCAGGAAGTTGAGCAGGCCCACGATCGGCAGCGCGTTGAGGCCCGTCGTCTCCAGATGCTTGAAGACGGCCTTGAAATGGATGCGCCACGGCATCGACATCGCGCGCACGATGAGCACGAGGCTGAGGCCGAAGAACGAGAGCAGCTCGCCGCCTTTCTTCCCGCCGTCGATGACCGTCTTTCCGACATTGCCGAGCGCCGCGAGCAGCGGATGCGGGCGGGCGGGCGACTTCAGGACCCCGATCCGGGCGAGCGATTTCTCGACGCGGTCGTAGAGCGCGCGGTCGGCGGGCCGTCCGACGACGACCTCGGTGGCGACGCCCATCGCTTCCAGCCGGCGCTTCGTGTCGGCCACCAGCCAGGCGCCGCTGCTGTCGAGAAAGCTCAATCGATTCAGGTCGATGCGGGCCCGCGTCCGGCCGCCGAGGGCGGCCCGCGAAGGCAGCGCCGCGCGCACCTCGCGCACGAGCCGCGCCAGTTCGCGCATGCTCCACGCGCCGCCGGCGTTGAAAACGAGCGCGTCGCGCTCGTGCTTGCCTTCGATCCAGCCGGCTTCCGGCGTCATCCGCCCCGTAACTCTTTGAGTCTGGCCCGCTTTCGCTTCGCCGGCGGGCCGCGCGCGCAAGGCCGGAACGCTAGTGCAAAGGGAACAGCGCCGCAACACCGCCGCGCACGCCGC
>JAEULD010000309.1 GCA_016792765.1 Candidatus Odyssella sp. | reverse complement strand
TTCAACGCCGTTCCGGCGGCCGCTGTTGCGGCCGGCTGGTGGTGGTGGCGCGACCATAGGGGCCCGCCCGGCAAAAGCCGTGCCTGAATAGCATCCGCACCACACCTGGTTCGATGGCCCGCCCGACAAGAGTCCGGCGGGCTTTTTGTTTTCGCGCTCCCGAGGAGATTTCGATGTTGACCCAAGTCCTGGAAAAGGTGGCCCAGCGCGAGAGCCTGTCGCACGACGAGATGGCGGCGGCGATCGGCACGATGGTCGGGCACGAATGCCCGCCGCCGCAGATCGCGGCGCTGCTGATGGCGCTGCGGATGAAGGGCGAGGCGCCGGCCGAGCTGTCCGGGGCGGCGGCGGCGCTCCGCGCGCGCGCGGTGCGCCCGCCGATCGGCGTCACGCCGCTGCTCGACGTGGTCGGCACCGGCGGCGACGGCGCGGGCTCGCTGAATCTCTCGACGGCCGCGGCCGTGGTCGCGGCGGCGGCCGGCGTCAGCGTCGCCAAGCACGGGAACCGCTCGGTCTCGTCGCGCTGCGGCAGCGCCGACCTGCTCGAGCGCCTCGGCGTGCCGATCGAGGCGCCGGCCGAGGAGACCGCGCGCCGCTACCACGACAGCGGCTTCTGCTTCCTGTTCGCGCCGCTCTATCACCCGGCGATGAAGGCGGTGGCGCCGGTGCGGCGCGCGATGCGCGTGCGCACGCTGTTCAACATGCTCGGCCCGCTCACCAACCCGGTCGGAGTCAAGCGCCAGCTCGTCGGCGTGTTCCACCCGTCGAAATGCGAGCTGATGGCGCGCGCGCTGATGCCGTCCGGCGTCGAGCGCGCGATGATCGTCTCGGCCGAATGCGGCCTCGACGAGATCGCGCCCGAGGGCAAGACGCACGTCGCCGAGCTGCGCTACGGCGAGATCCGGTCCTATGCCGTGACGCCGGCGGATTTCGGGCTCGAGGAGCGGTCGCTCGCCTCGATCAAGGGCGGCGATCCCGAGACCAACGCGCGCCTCGTCCGCGCGGTGCTCGCCGGCGAAGACGCGCCCGCGCGCAACGGCGTGCTGCTCAACGCCGGCGCCGCGCTCTACGTCGCCGGCGCGGCGAACGACCTCCGCGAGGGCGCCGCGCTCGCCGCCGCCGTCATCGACAGCGGCCGGGCGCTCGCGAAACTCGGCGAGATCGGCGATGCGCTGCGGAGGGCGGCATGAACCGGCTCGATCCGATCCTGGCGCGCCGGCGCGAAGCGGTGGCCGCCGCGCGCGCGCTGCGCCCGCTCGAGGCGCTGCAGGATGCCGCCGCCGCGGCGCGCTCCGTGCGCGATTTTCGCGCCGCGCTCGCGGCGCCCGGCCTTTCGATCGTCGCCGAGCTGAAGCGCCGCTCGCCCTCGGCCGGCGCGCTGCGGCCGGCCGCGGACGCCGCGGCCACCGCCCGCTCGTATTACGCCGCCGGCGCGCGCGCCCTCTCGGTGCTCACCGAGCCCGAGCATTTCGGCGGCGCGCTCGAGGACCTCGCGGTCGCGCGCGCGGCGGCGCCGGTGCCGGTGCTGCGCAAGGATTTCGTCGTCGATCCCTACCAGATCGCCGAGAGCCGCGCGGCCGGCGCCGATGCGATCCTGCTCATCGTCGCGGGGCTCGGCGAGCGCACGGCGGAGTTCGTCGCCGCCGCCGCCGCGGCGGGGCTGCATGCGCTGGTGGAGGTGCACGACGAGGCCGAGCTGCGCGTGGCGCTCGACGCCGGGGCGGAGATCGTCGGCATCAACAACCGCAACCTCGCCGATCTCGGCGTCGATCTCGGCGTGTTCGAGCGCCTCGCGCCGCTGGTGCCGCGCGGCGTCCTGACCGTGGCCGAAAGCGGCGTCGCGACGCGCGCGGACGCGATCCGCATGCGCCGTGCGGGCGCCGACGCGCTGCTCGTCGGCACCGCGTTGATGACGGCGGCCGATCCGGCGCTGAAGCTGCGCGAGTTCCTCGCCTGAGGATGGCCGGCATGACCTGGGTGAAGATCTGCGGCATCGCGCGCGTCGAGGACGCGCTGGCGGCCGCGGCGGCGGGGGCGGACGCGGTCGGCTTCGTCTTCTATCCGCCGAGCCCGCGCGCCGTTTCGCCGGAGCGCGCGGCCGCGATCGCGGCGGCGCTGCCGCGCGGCATCGCCAAGGTCGGCGTGTTCGTGAACGAGGGCGCGGCGCGCATGGCCGAAATCTGCGTGCGGGCCGGTCTCGATTACGTCCAGCTGCATGGCGACGAGCCGCCCGAAGTGGCGCGCGCACTGCCGTGCCCGGCGATCCGCGCGTTCGGCGCGGCGCCGCGCGGCGCCGCGGCGCGGATCGCGCGCTATCCCGCCGCAGCCGTGCTCGTCGACGGCGCGCGCGCGGGCTTCTACGGCGGAACCGGGACGCCGGCGTCGCGCGACGCGATCGCGGCGGCGCGGCGGGCGCCGCGCTGGATTCTCTCGGGCGGACTCGCGCCCGAGAACGTCGCGGCGAAGATCGCGGCGCTGGCGCCGTGGGGCGTCGACGTCTCGTCCGGCGTGGAAGCGTCGGCCGGCGTCAAGGATGCGAACCGGATCGCCGCCTTCGTGGCGGCGGTGCGAGCCTCGGGCCCCGGCCCGGGGAAGGCGGCGGGACGGAGCGGAGCCTCCTCCCTCGGTGCCGGCCGGCCCGCCGCCTGAGCGCGCGCGCCGCCGCGCGCGGCGGCTGAACGGCGGATGAACGCGCGGCATGTGACGGCGCGCACAATTCCGGCGTGAGCGCCGTCACTGCCGCCGCAGCCGGGTTCGCGTAGGGTCCGCGCCAGATGAGACGAGCGATCGCCTCACCGAAGAACCCCAACCAGTGAGTGCCCCAACCATGAAGATCAAGCTCCTCGCCGCCGCCGCCGTCGCCGCGCTCGCGCTCGGCGCGGGTACCGCCCAGGCCGACACGAAGGCCGACGCGGGCATCGCCGAAGCGAAGGTGTCCTTCCACTTCGGCTTCTACGGCAACCCGTATCCCTACTACCAGCCGTACTACTATGGCCCGCGCTGCTTCTACAACTACTGGGGCCAGTACGTCTGCCGCTACTACTAACCCGCGGCATCTTCCCTGCCCGACGAGCGGCCCGCCCCCAACGGCGGGCCGCTTCGCGTTTCGGGGGCGATCGGGTTCAGGCCCAGCGGCCCGTCGCCGCCAATTGCGGGGCGTAGACCGGCGGCGACCACCGCAGCGGCAAAGCCCCGCCAAGCCGCACGCCGCCCTCGACATGGAACTTGAGCAGCCGCTGGGCCCCGGCGAACGCCGCGACCTCGGGCCCGTCCCAGACGATCTCGGTCCGGCCGATCAATGTCAGCAAGGTGCCCGCGGAAAAATCGACGAAGAGCAGGCCGGCGCGCGGGTCGAGCGCGAGATTGCCGAGCGTGTTGAACATCGCATTGCCGGAGAAGTCGGGGGCCGTCAGCACGCTGCGCCCTTCCACCCGGTCCACGCGAACGAAACCGGGTCTGCCGCCGCGATGCGAGACGTCGACGCCTTCGCTGGGGGAGCCGCCGCGCGCCCCCGGCGAGGCGCTGGCGATGAAGAACGTGTCGGCGCCGCGCACGAACGCTTCCGCCGCGGCCGACAACGAACCGCCTTCGGTTTCCGGCGCCGGCGCCGCGCGCTCCGGCGAGGCCTCGAATCGCGCCGTGCGGGCCTGGATGTATTGCGGGCAATTGCCGAAACTCTGCCGCACGCGCACGGCGAAGCCGCCGCCGCGCGTCTCGGCCACGATGCCGTTCATGCGGTTGCGCCGGCGCGTCTCGAACTCGATTCCGAGCACGCCCAGCGGCGCGCCGGGGGCGAGGTTCGCCGCCAGCGGGTCGCCCGCTTGCGGCCATGCGTTTATCTCGAGCGTGGTTGCATCGGGCGTGCGCAGGAAGCCGGGCCGGCCGGCGAGGATCGAAGCCCAGGGCCGGCCGCCCGTGTCGAGGCTGCCGAGGACGACATAGGGCAGCTTCTCGAACAGCTCGCGGTGCTCGTCGGGCATGAAATCGCGGATCGTGCGGCGGCCCGCGCGCTCGGCGCGCTCGCGCACGCCGGCGCGGGATTGCAGCGCCTGCTCGCCGGCATGGAACGGCGACGAGTCGCCGGGCCAGCCGGGCAAGGGCGCGCGTTTCGAGGACGTGCTCATGGCGGGTCCGCTCAGGCGGCTGCGGGAAGCGGGCTCTTCGGCATCGGCACGAAGCGCGGCAGCGCTTCGATGCGGCCGAGCCAGGCGCGCACGTTCGGATAGGGCTCGAGCGAAACGCCGCCCTCCGGCGCATGCGCCGTGTACGAATAGTGCGCGACATCGGCGATGGTCGGGTGCTCGCCGGCGAGGAAGCGGCGCGATGCGAGATGCGGATCCATCACCGCGTAAAGGCGCGCGGCCAGCGCCTTCGCCCGTTCATGGTCGTAGTTCGCGCCGAACAGCTTGATGAGGCGCGCTTCGGCGGGGCCGAACGCGAGCTCGCCGGCGGCGCGCGAGAGCCACTGCTGCACGCGCGCCAGCGCGGCGGGATCGCGCGGCAGCCAGCGCCCGGCTTCGTCGTAGCGCGCGGCGAGATAGGCGAGGATCGCGTTGCTGTCGGAGACGATCGTTCCGTCGTCGTCGATCACCGGCACCTGGCCGAACGGATTCTTGGCCAGGAAGTCCGGCCGCTTGTGCGCGCGCTGCACGAGGTCCACGTCGATCGCTTCGACCGGCAGGCCGAGCAGCGACAGGAAGAGTTCGACGCGGTGCGAGTGCCCCGACAGGGGGAAGCGATAGAAGCGAATGGGGCGGGTGGGGGCGGCCATCATGGTCCTCCAGAGCGAAGCGGGATGCATTCTCGCCGGGGAACATGATTGAGACGGCAGTTGTAGAGAATATTCGTCTGTCGTAAGTTATTATTGCGATACTGGGAATAATAATGGACCGCTTCGAGGCGATGCGTGCCTTCGTCGCCGTCGCCGAAGCCGCGAGCTTCGCAGCGGCGGCGCGCCTGCTCGGGCAATCGCCGCCGGCCGTGACGCGCGCGGTGGCCGCGCTCGAGGACCGCATCGGCGCGCGGCTGCTCCATCGCACGACGCGGCGCGTGCGCCTCACCGATGCCGGCGCGCGCTTCCTCGCCGACGCGAAGCGCATCGTCGCCGAGCTGGACGAGGCGGAGGCCTCGGCGGCCGGCGCGCATTCGGCGCCGCGCGGACAGCTCGGCCTCACCGCCCCGGTGATGTTCGGCCGCATGTATGTGGCGCCGATCGTGCTCGATTTCCTCGCGCGCCATCCGGC
>JAEULD010000308.1 GCA_016792765.1 Candidatus Odyssella sp. | reverse complement strand
CGTCAAACGTGGCGTCAAGCGCCATGCCCGCCACAAGAAGTGGATCAAGGCCGCCAAGGGCTCGGTCGGCCGCTCGGGCAACACGATCAGCGCCGCGCGCCCGCGCGTCGAGAAAGACCGCAAATACGCCTATCGCGACCGTCGCGCGCGCAAGCGCGATTTCCGCGCGCTCTGGATCCAGCGCATCAATGCCGGCGTGCGCGAACTCGGCCTCACCTACAGCAAGTTCATCGCCGGGCTGAAGAAGGCCGGGATCGAGATGGACCGCAAGGTGCTCGCCGATCTCGCCGCGCGCGATCCCGCCGGCTTCAAGGCCGTGGTCGAGAAGGCGCAGGCCGCGCTGGCATAGGCGGTGCTTTGTAGGGGCGGGTCCCCGACCCGCCCGGCAGCGCCGAACCAACGCGAGGCATTGAAGGATGGGCACGGGGCGCAGCGCCGGCGGGCGGGTCGGGGACCCGCCCCTACGGTGTCGGCGGTTTGCCTTCGGCTCCATGCAGCGGATACATCTGCGCCATGGATCGACTTGAAACGCTGAAATCCGAGCTTCTCTCCGCCATCGACGGCGCCGCCGACATGGCGGCGCTCGAGGCCGCGCGCGTGGGCGCGCTCGGCAAGAAGGGCCGGCTCACCGAGCTGATGAAGGGCCTGGGCGAGCTCGCGGGCGAGGCGCGCAAGGCGCAGGGCCAGGCGCTCAACCAGCTCCGCGCCGCGATCGAGGGCGCGCTTGCCGCGAAGAAGGCCGCGCTCGAGTCGGCCGCGCTCGACGCCAAGCTCGCCGCCGAGCGCATCGACGTGACCTTGCCGCCGCGGCCGCTGGCGCAAGGCCGCATCCATCCGCTCTCGCAATGCATGGAAGAGGTGGCCGCGATCTTCGGCGAGATGGGCTTCACCGTCGTCGAGGGGCCGGACATCGAGAGCGACTGGCACAATTTCACCGCGCTCAACATCCCGCCCGACCATCCGGCGCGGCAGATGCACGACACGTTCTATCTCGCGCAGCAGGGCGAGGCGCATCTGCATCAAGGTGCGCTCGTGGGCGAAAGCCCGGAGCGCGCCGTGCGGCTGCTGCGCACCCACACCTCGCCGGTGCAGGTGCGCACGATGCTCAGCCAGAAGCCGCCGATCCGCATCCTCGTGCCGGGGCGCACGTTCCGCAAGGATTCGGACATGACGCACACGCCGATGTTCCACCAGTTCGAAGGGCTGGTCATCGACGAGGCGACGCATATGGGGCACCTCAAAGGCTGCCTGATCGATTTCTGCCGCGCCTATTTCGAGGTCGACGACGTGCCGGTGCGCTTCCGGCCCTCGCACTTCCCGTTCACCGAGCCGTCGGCCGAAGTCGACATCGGCTGCTCGAGGAAGGGCGGCGAGCTCAAGATCGGGGCGGGAGACGATTGGCTCGAAATCCTCGGCTGCGGCATGGTGCATCCGAACGTGCTCGAGATGTGCGGCGTCGACAGCACGAAGTATCAGGGTTTCGCGTTCGGCATGGGCGCCGAGCGCATCTCGATGCTGAAATACGGCATCCCCGATCTCCGCACCTTCTTCGACGCGGATATCCGCTGGCTGCGCCATTACGGCTTCGTGCCGCTCGACGTGCCCTCGCTCGTGGGCGGGCTCGGCCAATGAAATTCACGCTCTCCTGGCTCAAGGATCATCTCGACACCGCCGCGTCCGCCGAAGCGGTCGCGGAGGCGCTGACGCGCGGCGGCCTCGAGGTGGAAGGCATCGAGGACAAGGCGAAGGCGCTGGCGCCGTTCGTCGTCGGCCACGTCGTCGAATGCGCGAAGCACCCGAACGCCGACAAGCTCTCGGTGTGCAAGGTCGATATCGGGCAGGGCGCGCCGATCCAGGTCGTGTGCGGCGCGCCCAATGCGCGCCAGGGCATGAAGGGCGTCTATGCGCCGCCCGGCACGCACGTTCCCGGCACCAAGCTCGACCTCAAGAAAGGCGTCATCCGCGGCGTCGAATCGAACGGCATGCTGCTGTCCGAGCGCGAGCTCGGCATCTCCGACGAGCACCAGGGCATCATCGACCTGCCGGCCGATGCGCCCATTGGCAAGCGCTATGTCGAGCTGCTGGATCTGGGCGACCCGGTCGTCGAGATCGCGATCACGCCGAACCGGCCCGACGCGCTCGGCATCCGCGGCATCGCGCGCGATCTCGCGGCGATGGGCGTGGGCGCGCTCAAGCCGTGGCCGGTGAAGCCGGTGAAGGGCACGTTCCGTAGCCCGATCGCGTGGACGATCGCACCCGACGGCAATGCCTGCCCGTTCGTCGCGGGCCGCTATTTCCGCAACGTCACGAACCGCCCGAGCCCGGACTGGCTGCAGCGCCGGCTGGTGGCGATCGGCCTCCGGCCGATCAGCGCGCTCGTCGATATCACGAACTACGTCACCTACGATTTGGGGCGCCCGCTGCACGTGTTCGACGCCGACAAGCTCGCCGGCGGCCTCGCGATGCGACTCGCGCGCGACGGCGAGGAGATCCTGGCGCTCGACGGCAAGACCTACAGGCTCGATCCCTCCATCACCGTTATCGCCGACGCCGCCGCCGAAGACGGCGGACGCGCGCACGGCATCGGCGGCGTGATGGGCGGCGAGAACACCGGCTGCACGCCCGAAACCAAGAACGTGTTCCTCGAAGTGGCGCTGTTCGACCGCGTGAAGATCGCGGCGGCGGGGCGCAAGCTCGGCATCCAGTCCGATGCGCGCTATCGCTTCGAGCGCGGCGTCGATCCCGAGAGCGCCGTCTGGGGCGCCGAGGTCGCGGCCAAGCTGATCGCCGAATGCTGCGGCGGCGAGGCGAGCGAGCCGGTCTCCGCCGGCGCGATGCCGGAATGGCGGCGCAGTGTTTCGTTCCGCCCGAAGCGGCTCGAAACGCTGGGCGGCCTCGCCGTGCCGCCGGCGGAGGCCAAGCGCATTCTCGGCGCGCTCGGCTACGCGGCGACGGACGATTCCGGCGACAGCTGGACCGTGTCGATCCCGCCCTGGCGCATGGATTCGGAAGGCGAGGCCGATCTCGTCGAGGAAATCCTGCGCATCCACGGCTACGACAAGATTCCGCCGGTGAGCATGACGCCGGGCGGCCTGCCGCATCAGACCGTCACGCCGCAGCAGCGCCGCACGCGGCTTGCACGCCGCGCATTGGCCGCACGCGGCATGCTCGAGGCCGTCACCTGGTCGTTCATGAACGCCAAGGAAGCGCCGCTGTTCCACTCCGGCAATCGCGGCCCGATCCTGCTCGCCAATCCGATCAGCGCCGATCTCGACGCGATGCGGCCCTCGATCGTCGGCAATCTGCTGCGCGCCGCGCAGCGCAACGCCGATCGCGGCGTCCCGAACGCGGCGCTGTTCGAGGTCGGCCCGCAATATGCCGGCACCGAGCCCGAGGATCAGACGCTCGTGGCCGCCGGGTTGCGCCAGGGCGAGACCCCGCGTCACTGGGCCGAGAAGGCGCGGACGGTCGATGCCTACGACGCCAAGGCCGATGCGCTTGCCGCGCTCGAGGCTGCGGGCGGGCCGGTGGGCTCGGTGCAGACCGCGGCCGAGGCGCCCGCCTGGTATCACCCGGGCCGCTCGGGCTCGTTCAAGATCGGCAACGTGGCGCTCGCGCATTTCGGCGAGGTGCATCCGCGCGTGCTGAAGGCGCTCGACGTCGACGGGCCCTGCGTCGCGTTCGAGGTGTTCCTCGATCGCCTGCCGCCGGCCAAGGCCAAGGCCGGCAAGGCGCGCGCGCTCCTGAAGCCGTCGCAATTCCAGCCGGTCGAGCGCGATTTCGCGTTCGTGGTCGATGCCGCGGTGCCGGCCGAGAAGGTGCAGCGTACGGCGCAGAACGTGGATCGCGCGCTGATCACGGCGGTCTCGGTCTTCGACGCCTATGCCGGGCCCGGCATTCCGGAGGGCAAGAAGTCGGTCGCGATCGCGGTCACGATCCAGCCCACCGAGAAGACGCTGACCGACGCCGAGATCGACGCGATCGGCGCGAAGATCGTGGCGGCCGTGCAGAAGCAGACCGGCGGCACGCTGCGGAGCTGAGCGGAAGCGCCGCTACCGCCGCCGGACCGACAGCGTGCGATAGCGCGTCCAGGTGCCGCCTTCGTCGCCGCCGATGTGGTAGCCCTCGACGCACAGCGAGGCCGCGTCCTCGAGGAAGCGCGAATCGCCGTGCGGCACCAGCAGCACCACGCGCGGCTCGCCCGCGCCGCGCTCCTCGGGCCGCATCGACAGAACGCCGTTGATGCGCGCGGCCGTGGCCGCGTCGACGCCGCGATAGTTCCGCAGCACGACGCGGAAGCGCGCCGGGAATTTGCGGTCGCGGCCGAGGCTGCCGGAGAAGCCCGGCTTGCCGCGCACGAAGCGCTCGGGCTCCCAGCTCTGCATCGCGACGTCGCCGCAGAGGTCGAGCGGGCCGATGGGCGGGATCGGCGCGGCTTCGGCTCCTCCGGCCGCGAGCAGCAGCGCGATCGCGCCGGCCGCGCCGCGCGAGGCGGCGCTCATCGCACGACGCCGGTCACGCAAGCGCCGTTCCGGCCGATCTGCTTCCCGGCCGGGCACGAGGCCGCGCGCGCGATGGTACAGCCGAGATTGGGCTGCAGCGTCGCGCCGGCGGGGCACGACGGAACGTGCGTCGGCGGACGCCGCCCCGCGGTGTTGACGCACAGCGTCTTGTTCGCGTTGAGCTGATAGTCGCGCGGGCAGCCCGGCGTCCGCGTCTGGATGCAGCTCGCCGGCGCCTGGAAGCGAAAGCCCGCGGGGCAGGCCGATTGCGCGGCGGCCGGCCCCGCCAGGGCGGCGGCGGCGGCCAGACCCAGGATCGTCGCGCACAACGTCTTCGACATCGCAGCACTCCCATGATTGGCGCGCAGGATGGCGCGGGCGGCGGCGCGCGCGTTGATGCAGGTCAACGCTTTGCACGCTTGACGCAGGTCAAAGCCGCAATAGCGTGCGCGGCGGAAGGTCCGCGCCGCTCGCGGAGGGGAGACCTGCGCATGAACGAGCCCACGCCGCCGGCGCGCGCCGGCATCGACGCGCTGCTGCCGCCCGACATGGCGCTCGCCTGCGAGGCGGCGGGCTCGGCCAAGGCCGGGCGCGACCTGCTCACGCTGTTCGTTCTCGGCCTGCTCGCGGGCGCGTTCATCGCGCTCGGCGCCATCTTCATGACCGTGGTGCTCACCGGCGCCGGCGATCTGCCGTGGGGCGTGGCCCGGCTGCTCGGCGGGCTGGTCTTCTCGCTCGGGCTCATCCTCGTCATCGTCGGCGGCGCCGAGCTGTTCACCGGCGATTCGCTGATGATCGTCGCCTGCGCCGGCCGGCGCATCACGATCGCCGCGCTGCTGCGCGCCTGGCTCGTCGTCTATCTCGGCAACATCGCCGGCGCGGCCGGAACGGCCGCCCTCGTCTACCTCTCGGGCCATTACGGCCTCGCCGGCGGCGCGCTGGGCAAGACGGCGCTGGCGATCGCGGCGGGCAAGGCCGCGCTGCCCACGGTCGAGCTGTTCTTCCTCGCCGTGCTGTGCAACGTGCTGGTCTGCCTCGCGGTGTGGATGAGCTTCGGCGCGCGCAGCGTCACCGACAAGGTGCTCGTCATCGTGCCGCCGATCGCGGCCTTCGTCGCCGCCGGCTTCGAGCACTCGATCGCCAATCTCTACTTCCTGCCCTACGCGCTCGCGATCAAGGCGTGGGCGCCGCCCGAATTCTGGAGCGCGATCGGGCAGACCGCGGCCGCCTATCCGGCGCTCACGCTCGGCGCCTCGGTGCACAACGTCGCGGTCGCCACCATCGGTAATCTCATCGGTGGCAGCCTCATGGTGGGCGCGGTCTATTGGTTCGTCTATCTCAGGCGGCGCCCTGGCCGCTGAAGCGCGCTCCCGCCGAACGCATCGCGCCGCCGCTCGTTCAATAGCCGTGCGCCCGCCCATCAGGCGCGCGCCGCATTCCGCATTGGGCAGGCATGGACCTTTCGTGGATCGTCGAATTCTGGGCTGCCCATGTGCCGGTGTGGGCGGTGGCGCTGCTCGGCATTGCCAGTACCGCGTTTCTGGCGCTGCTCGTGCACGCGCTCGCGTTCCGAATCGCGAATCGCGTTCTCGAGAACGGGCGGGCGAGCGCCGCGGCCGCCTTCGTCCGGCGCATCCGCTGGCCGGCGCGGCTGATCCTGCTGGCGTTCTTCTTCACCACCGTGCTTCCCGCGCTGCCGATCGACGATGATGTGTCGCTGCTGCTGCGCCGCATCGCTTCGCTATCGCTAATCGCGATGTTCGGCTGGATGGCGATCTCGATCGTCAATCTCGGAGGCGACATTCTCGCGCAGCGCTACGACATCGCGATTGCCGACAATCTCGTTGCGCGCCGCGCACAGACCCAGCTCGGAATTCTACGTCGCGCGCTCGTCATCGTGATCGTCGTCGTCACCGTCAGCATCATGCTGATGACGACTCCCGAGGTTCGCGAGATCGGCGTGAGCCTTTTCGCCTCGGCCGGAGTCGCCGGCCTCGCGATCGGTCTCGCGGCGCGACCGATGCTCTCGAACCTCATCGCCGGACTCCAGATCGCGCTCACCCAGCCGATCCGCATCGACGACGTCGTCGTCGTCGAGAACGAATGGGGCCGCATCGAGGAAGTCACGTCGAGCTACGTCGTGGTGCGTATCTGGGACGAGCGGCGACTCATCGTGCCGCTCAGTCACTTCATCGAGAAGCCGTTCCAGAACTGGACCGCGAAGTCGGCGCAGATCGTCGGCACGGTGTTCTGGCATCTCGACTACACGGCGCCGATCGACGAGATGCGCAAGAAGCTCGACGAGTTCTTGCGCGAATCGAAGCACTGGGACGGTCGCGTGGCGCTCGTCCAGGTCACGAACGCCGACAAGGCTACGATCGAAGTGCGCGCGCTGCTCAGCGCCGCGAATTCCGGCGCAGCGTGGGATCTGCGCTGCGAGGTGCGCGAGAAGATGATCGATTATCTCAAGGAGCATCATCCGGCGTGCCTGCCGCGCATGCGCCAGGAACTGCACGGCGGGCCTACGCCCGTGCAAGTCGGCGCAGGCCGCGACCGATCGCGCAAAGGCGGCCAGAGCGGCGGCGCGCCGGGCTTGGGCGTCGGAAGCGTGCGCTGACGAAAGCGGCGCTTCGGAGGAGGCGCGCTCGGCCCCGCATTTCCGCGAATGACGATCAGCCGGAGCGGGATTTCGAGCACGCGTCGGGCGGCGCTTGGCCAGCGTCGCCGCAGCGACTTCTCCCGCCCTGGTGCCCGGGAGGCCCCGGCAATCGAGCCGCCCGTCCTCGATAGGCACGTCTGGTTCGCCCCAGGCAAACATCCCGCGCACACGGCCGTTTTGGATGGAGCCATAACCCCAATTCGCTTCGGTCATGCGAAGCGCAGCAGGAAGCGCACGATGCGACGGGTGCGCGCGGAGAAGAGGGCGGGCGTGTAGAAGCTGCCGGCGGCGCGCTTGCCGGCCTCGCCGAGGGTGGGGTAGGGCGCGATGTAGCTCGCGAGCTGCGACACCTTCATGCGGTTGGCCACCGCGAGCACCCAGGGGTGG
>JAEULD010000258.1 GCA_016792765.1 Candidatus Odyssella sp. | reverse complement strand
GGCCGGATCGTGAGGCGACATCGTTTCCCCGCTGCCGCCGGCGCGCCGCGCCGGCCCCGGCATTCGTGGTTAAGGATCGGTTATTTACCTAATAATCCGTTGCTACAAGATTGACGGATGGTTATCGGGAATTGGCCGCTTCGTGCGACCGCGTTCTTCGAAAGCAGTGGGGGATCGAGATCATGCGCAACGTCATCGCCGGTTTTCTGCGGGACGAAAACGGGGCAACCGCGATCGAGTATGCGCTCATCACGGCGCTGATCGGCACCGGCCTGATCTTCGTTTTGCAGAGCCTCGGCCAGACGGTGGCCGGGCTCTTCACCAACATCGGGCGTGCGCTCGACGATGTCGTCTTGCGCATGCGCTGAAGGCGCCGAGGCCGCCTGCCGGGCCGCGCGGGCGGCCTTCGGGATTCGTGGTTAACGAGAGGTGAATTGGCTAAGAATTCCTTGCCAATCACAAGCCGCGCGCATAGAGCGGACGGGAGCGCGGCGAACGGGGGAACGGCGATGGCGCAGATGCTTTCGGCCCTGGCGATGGGCAAGGCCGGCTTCGGAATGATCGAATACACCGCGTTCGCCGGCGTCACCGCGATCATGGTGATGTTCATAGTCGAAACCGTGAAACGGTATTCCTGACCGGCGCGTCCGGTCACGCGGTCATCGTTGGCCTTGTCGGGGGAGGCCAAGCGCGCCGATCGACAGGTGGCAGCGCAGCGGGAGCGGGCGGAAACGCACGCTCCCGTTTCGATTTCGGGGGCCGGCGTCAAGCGTCGCCGGGCAGCTTGAACAGACCGCCGGGCAGCGTCTCCAGATACGACACGATCTCGGCGGTCGGCCGCACGTCGGCGTATTTCGCCTGCATGTCCAGGAGATTGATCGCGTGCGAGGATTGCGAGCGGTCGAAGCAGCATTCCTCGGCGAGGGTGACGCGGAAGTTCTCGCTGAACGCGTCGATGACGGAGGCGCGCACGCAGCCGCTCGTCGTCGTGCCGCCGACGATGACCGAGTCGGCGCCGAACAGGGTAAGGTGCGCGCGCAGCGGCGTGCCGTGGAACGCGCTCGGCTTCAGCTTCGGCAGAAGGATGTCCTCCGCGCGCGGCGCGATCTCGGCCACGATCGCCTCGCCGTCGATGTTGCGCTTGGGCTTGTTGCGCCAGTCCTCGATGCGGCTGTTCTTCCACCGCCAGCTTCCGAAATCCCAGCCGTCGGCGCGGAAGCCGCCGGTCGTGTAGATGACGGGCAGGCGCTTCGCGCGCGCCGCGCCGAGCAGCGATTGGATGTGCGGGATCGCGGCCCAGGCGTCCTCGCCGCAGGAATTGGGCCAGCGCTTGATCGAGTCGAGGATCGGCTCGGGGCGGTCGCCGCAGAAATTGTAGTTCACGTCGATGACGAGGATCGCCGGGCGCTGGCCGAAGCCCTGCGGCTTGGCGTAGCCCGCGGAGGCGAACACCGCCTTGTCGCGTTCGGTCAGGAACTTGTCCCAGATGCGTCCGGTCATGCCCGTCTCCCTCGAAGGCGCGCATAGCACCGCGCGCGGCGGCGCGTGTCAAACGCCGGGCGCTCCACTAGAGTGCCGCCCATGCCTGCTTTCCGCGCATACGTCATGGTCGATTGGAGCGCCGCGAGTTCGCCGCGGCTCGGGCGCGACAGTATCTGGATCGCGGTGGCCGAGCGCGCGCGCGGCGGGTCGGCGCGGCGCACGGAGCTCGTGAACCTGCGCACGCGCGGCGAAGCGGCCGCGTGGCTCGAAGCGCGCCTCGCCGCGCTCGCCCGGAACGGCCGCGTGCTCGCGGGGTTCGATTTTCCGTTCGGCTATCCGGCCGGCACGGCGGCGCGGCTCGGCCTCGCGGGGATCGCCTGGCGCTCGCTGTGGATCGAGCTCGCGGCGAAGATTGCCGACGGCGCCGACAACGCCAACAACCGCTTCGACCTCGCCGAAGACTGGAACCGCCGCATTTGCGGCGAGGCGTTTCCGTTCTGGGGCAACGTGCGCGAGGAGCCGCGTGCCCATCTGCTGCGCCGCGGCTGCCGCGCGCACGGGCCCGGCGATCTGCCGCGCCGCCGGCTTGCCGACGCGCGCGTGCCGGGCGCGCATCCGGTCTGGCAACTGGCGGGGAACGGCTCGGTCGGCAGCCAGGCGCTGCTCGGCATCCCGCGCGTCTGGCAGATCCGCCACGCGCCGGCCCTCGAACGGATCGCGGCGGTCTGG
>JAEULD010000245.1 GCA_016792765.1 Candidatus Odyssella sp. | reverse complement strand
GCGCGACAAGCGCGGAAGCCTGCTCACCTGGGCCGCAGTGCTGTTCGTGCCGCTGTTGGGCTTCATGGGCCTCGGCGTGGACTCGGCGCGCGCCTATCTCCTCAAGGCGCGCCTCGGCCAGGCGCTCGACGCGGCGGCGCTCGCCGCAGGCCGATCGAACGCCGATCAGGCGACCTCGGAGGCCAAGGCCAACATGGTCTTCAAGGCGAACTTTCCGACCGCCTTCATGGACGCGACGCTGACCGGCCCGACGTTCGCCTTCAACAATACCGACCACACGGTGAAGGCTACGGCCACGGCCTCGATTCCCACCTATTTCGTGCACCTGATCGGCCAGAACACCTTCACCGTCAGCGGCGAGACCGAGGTCAAGCGCAACGCGAACTCGCTCGAAATCACGCTGGTGCTGGATATCACCGGATCGATGTCGGGCACCAAGATCACCGATCTCAAGACCGCGGCGAAGGACATGATCGACACGGTCGTCTGGGACGACCAGAGCGAGTACTACTCGAAGGTCGCGATCATCCCCTATTCGAACTCGGTCAACGTCGGCACCTATGCCAACCAGATTCGCGGAGCCGTGCCGGTCAAGACCATCACCGGCGCCACCAAGGCGAACCCGGTCGTGATCACTTCGGCCAATCACGGTTTCAGCAACGGCGACAAAGTGTTCATCAGCGGCGTCAACGGCATGACGCAGATCAACAACAACCTGTCGAACTCGCCGACCAGGGCGACGAGGCCGCAATACTGGGTCGTCACGAACAAG
The DNA here is from genome assembly GCA_016792765.1 of Candidatus Odyssella sp. Classification (GTDB taxonomy): domain Bacteria; phylum Pseudomonadota; class Alphaproteobacteria; order Bin65; family Bin65; genus SBBV01. The sequence continues at coordinate 32,575 of JAEULD010000245.1, read as the reverse complement.
ACGACGAATACGTTCCAGCTCTACCGCAGCGACGGCACGGCAGCGAACGGCACGAGCTGGAACACCTACACGTCCGCGGGCGCCATCGATTGCATGGCGCCGGGGTGCAAGTACCACTACTTCACGAGCGCCTCGTCCACGACGAACATCTTCACGATCAGCACCTGCGTCAGCGAGCGGACGGGCGCACAGGCCTATACCGACGTGGCGCCGAGTACGGCGTTTGTCGGCGACGTCTATCCGGCGAGCAACAATCCTTGCGTAACCCCGACGATCATGCCGCTCTCGCCGGACAAGACCGCGCTCAAGGCGAAGATCGACACGTTCACCGTGGGCGGCTCGACCGCCGGCCAGATCGGGATCGCCTGGGGCTGGTACATGATCTCGCCGAATTTCGCCTACCTTTGGCCGACCGCGAGTCAGCCCGCGGCTTATGGCACGGACGAGCTGCTGAAAATTGCCGTGATCATGACCGACGGCGAGTTCAACACGTCGTACTGCAACGGCGTGATCGCGAAGAACTCGGAATCGGGCAGCGGCAACGACTCCGATCACATCAACTGCAACGCGACCAACGGCAGCTCTTCGAGCCAGGCGGCGACGCTGTGCACCGAGATGAAGGCCAAGGGCATCATCATCTTCACGGTCGGCTTCGAGCTCGATACCCAGCCGGCGAAAGACCTGTTGAAGAACTGCGCCACCAGCGAGGCTTATGCCTATCTCGCCTCGGACGGCGCGGCCCTCAAGGAGGCGTTCCGCAGCATCGCCATCAACATCTCGCGCCTGCGCCTGTCGCGCTGACGCGGCGGCGCCGGTGCATGTCCCGGCCTGCCGAACGGCAGGATCCGGCGCATCGTCCGAAACGAGCGGCCGGCACGCCGCTTCGACGTGCGGCCGAGCCAGGTCGAGGAGGCTGTGTTGATCAAGCAACTGCTCTCCGCCAATCGCCGCCGCGTTCCGGTGAAATATGCGATGCTCGCGGCCGGCCTCGCGGTGGTCAGCATCGTGGCGATCGAGGCCGCCGGGACGGCGCTGACGTCCTCCTACTCGGGAATTGGCGGCAAGCTCGCGCCGGCGAGCAGCGGCGCCGCCGAGATCGCGCCCGTCCGCGCGGCGGAGCCGCGCGGAATCCGCTAGGCCGCGCCGGCGCCGGACCGCGCTCGCCGGCGGCGCTTTCTTAACTCTTCCGGCAAAGCGTTTTTCCATTCGTTTTCGCGACGCGGCCTTAAAGCGCGTCTGCGTTACTGGGTGCGCCAGTTCGGCTTTCCGGGGGAACGGAGATGGCGCGGCAGGGTTCGAGACGGCGATCTCTCGGCGCGGCCGCGCCGGGGCTCCGGCGCTTCGCGCGCGACAGGCGCGGCGGCGTGGCCGTGTGGGGCGCGTTCATGTTCGTCCCGCTGCTCGGCTTCATGGGCCTCGGCGTCGACGGCGCGCGCGGTTACCTGCTGAAGGCGCGCCTGTCCCAGGCGCTCGATTCCGCGGGCCTCGCCGCCGGCAAGTGGTCGGCGAACACGGCGAAAGCCGAAGAAGAGGCCCTGATGACCTTCAAGGCCAACTTCCCCGAGGGCTATCTCGGCGCGGCGATAAGCGGTCCCTCGATCGCGTTCAACGGATACAACGACGTCGTCACCGTCAGCGCCAGCGCGGCGCTGCCCACCTATTTCGTTCACCTGCTCGGCGTTCCGACCTTCACCGTGGCGGCGAACACCGAGGTGATGCGCAAGACGGTCTACATGGATGTCGTGGTGTCGCTCGACGTCTCGGGCTCGATGAACGAATTCATCGGCGGAGTGAAAAAGGTCGACGCCGCGCGCACCGTGGCCCACACGCTGACCGATTCGCTGTTCGGCGCGAGCGAGACCAAAGAGTTCCTCAAGATGGGAATGATCACCTGGAACTCGAACGCGCGCATCCTGCCGATCGGCGAGGCCTATAACGCCGCCAGCGTCACGTCGCAGGCGGTGACGAACTATCCCAACCCCTATCGCAAGCCCGACGGCAGCTATTACGGCGCGCCGTTTCCGACGGTCGCGAACCTCAATCGCGTCTATTTCGCCAACGGCATCCCGGTGCCGCTGATGTCGGCGCCGCCCGCCAACTGGAAAGGCTGCGTGCTGCAACGCTACACGCCGGATTCCACCGGCAATGACGGCGACACCGAGATCGGGACCGGCACGTTCAACGGCAAGACCTACAAGGCCTGGCAGCCGGCGCCCAACAGCTTCCAGTGCCCGACGCAGGGCACGCGGCGCCTCACCAACGTGAAGGCGGAGGTGAAGTCCGCGATCGACCTGGTCGTCAATCCGGGGAACAACACCAGCCTCGCCGTCGGCCTCGTCTGGGGCTGGCGCCTGCTCGGCCAGACCGGAAGCCCGTTTTACGGCGACGGTACGCCGCAGCCCACCGAACCGGACAAAGAGCTGGTTCGCGCGCTGATCCTGATGACCGACGGCGCGAACACCCAGGCCACGGGCGACGCCTACAACAACTGGCTCTCGCCGTCTCAGCTCAACGGCCGCACGCAGGCCGTGGCGACGAAGATCAAGGACTCGGGCGTCATCATCTACGCGATCCAGTTCGGCTACAACGACGGGCCGCAGGAAGCGCTGATGAAATCGATCGCGAGCGGCCCGGGCTCGCCCTATTACCAATATGCGCCGGACGCGCCGGCGCTGCAGATGGTCTTCAAGGAAATCGGCAACCACCTCTCGAAGCTGCGCCTGTCGAAATAGGCGCGCAGGGAAGAGCGCTCGCGAGAGAGCCGCTCCGGACCCGCCTCCGGAGCGGCTTTTCTTTTTCCGCGGAGCGCCGCCGGCCGCGGCCGCAAACGTCGGAAGCGGCGCACCGGTGCGATCGCGAGACGGCCCGCTCCGGGGGCGCGAGCCTCGCGCCGTCGCCGGCCGAACGCGAGCCGCGATTGGGGCCGAGCAGGTTCCGGCGCGGGAGCCGGCCGGCTCGAGCTATTCGAGGGTGATGAGATCCACGAGGCGCGGCTGGTCGAACGAGCGGCGATAGACCAGCGTCGATCCCACGACCTCGGGAAACACGAACGGCGCGTAGGTCGCATACACTTCGACCGCGACGATCGTATCCCCCTGCTTCATCGTGACGCCGGTCGGCATCGTCGCGAGTCCGCCCTCGGTCCCGAGCTTGCTGACCTGCGCCATGGTTCCGGCGCCGCTGCGCTGCCACTGGATGCGGTAGTTCGAGTTCGTCTCGGCGACGATGAACGAGACGATGACCTTGCTGGTCGCTCCGCCCATGTCGAACGGCTTGGCGATCTCGGCCGCGGCGGCCCACATGTTCGTGAAATCCACCGCTTTCATGGTGCTCGACTGCGCCACCATGTTGCTGACCGAGGCGGAGACGCGGTCAATCTTCTGGTGCATGAGCGTGTAGCGCGAAAGCTCGGTGCCGCCGAGCAGCGCGAAGGTCAGCACCGAGGCGACGATCGCGAACTCGGTCGCGGCCACGCCGCGCCGATCGCGGCCGAAGCGCGCGAGCTTGCGCAGGAACGGAATGCGGCTGAGGCGAAACATGGCCCGGCTCCCGTCAGTAGGGTTCGTTGCGGACCGCGACGGTGGCGGAGAGCGTCACCAGGCCGTTGTTCGGCCAAATCTCGGACGCCAGCGGCGTCCACAATTTCCAATTGTAGGAGACGACGTAGGCCACGACGTCGCCCGGGCCGCCGACGCCGGCCGTGCCCATGTCGGCGTCCCACTGGCCGTTGTTGTTGATGTCGGTGAACGGCTCGCCGGCGTCGTATTGTCCGTTGGCGTTCTGGTCGACGAAGGGCTCCGGCTTGCCGACGTCGGCGAAGCTCGGATACACCTTGTAGGCGATGGTGAGATCGGCCGACTTGATGAAGCCGTAGCTGTGGTCTTTCACGATTTCGGCGATTCGTTCCTCGCGCGTCTTTCCGACCTCGACGTAGCCGGTGATCGCGTAGCGGCTGGCCTCGCGCAGGCCGCCCTCCATGACGTTCGTAATGAACATGACCATGGAGAGGTCGATAAAGATGCAGACCAGCGTGAACGCCACCGGCGCGACCAGCGCGAACTCGACCGCGGTGACGCCGCGGCGGCCGCGCCACAGGCGCGCCAGGCGCCGCGCGATCCGTCGACGCCGCTTCCGCCCTGCGTTAACCGATTTCGTCGTCATGACCTCTGCCTCGAGCGGGCCCGGGCCTTCGCGTTTTGGCCGCATTCCTGGGCAAACTACGACGCGGGCCTTAACGACCCCTTCGCCGCTATGGTTAATCCCGTAAACCAATCTCCCGCACGCCGGCGTGCCCGGGCGGGGGCCTGTGGAAAGCCTGGGCCGGCCGGCCGCCGCGCTTGGCGCCGGCGCGAACGGCTTGCTATAAAGCCTTGCGACCTCATGGATTTCGGGAGCTCTCGTGGCCAAGCCGCCGATCGTCTTCGTGCTGAACGGCCCCAACCTCAACATGCTCGGGCTGCGCCAGCCGAAGGTTTACGGCCGCACGACGCTGGCCGACGTCGAGGCGCTGTGCCGCCGGCGGGCCGAGGAGCTTGGCCTTGCCGTCGATTTCCGCCAAACCAACCACGAGGGCGAGCTCGTGGGATGGATCCAGGAAGCCCGCAAGGCCGCCGCCGGCATCGTCATCAACGCCGGCGCCTATACCCACACCTCGGTGGCCATCCTTGACGCGTTGTATTCGGCGGAGAAGCCGGTGATCGAAGTGCATGTCTCGAACGTCTTCCGGCGGGAAAGCTTCCGCCATCACTCCTACGTCTCGCCGGCGTCCACCGGCGTCATCGTCGGCTGCGGGCCGCTCGGCTACGCGCTGGCGCTCGAGGCCCTGGCCGACCAGATCCGCGGCGCCCGCCGCAAGGCGCGCTAGATGCCGCCGCGCACGCCCGTGAAAGCCATCGACGCCGACGCCGTCCGCGAGCTCGCGAAGCTGCTCGACGAAACCGGGCTCACCGAGATCGAATACGCGACCGGCGCGTTCCGCGTCCGCGTCGCGCGCCAGCAGACCGTGGTGCACGAGGCCGCGGCGCCCGCCGCCCCGGCCGTGGCCCCGCCCGTATCCACGCCGGTGGCGGCCCCCGCGCTCGTCGAGAAGGCCTACGACGCCACCCATCCCGGCGCGGTGAAGTCGCCGATGGTCGGCACCGCCTATCTCGCGCCCGAGCCCGGCGCGCCCGCCTTCGTCGCGGTCGGCGACCGCGTGAAGGAAGGGCAGACGCTGCTGCTCGTCGAGGCGATGAAGACGTTCAACGAAATCAAGTCGCCGCGCGCCGGCACCCTGCGCAAGGTCATGATCGAGAACCAGCAGCCGGTGGAATACGGCGACGTTCTGATGATCATCGATTAGGGCGCGCCCGTGTTCGACAAGGTGCTCATCGCCAACCGCGGCGAGATCGCGCTCCGCATCCATCGCGCCTGCCGCGAGATGGGCATCAAGACCGTGGCCGTGCACTCCACCGCCGACGAGCAGGCGATGCACGTCCGCCTCGCCGACGAGAGCGTGTGCATCGGACCGCCGCCGGCGCGCGACTCCTACCTCAACATGCCGGCGATCGTTTCGGCCGCGATGATCACCGGCGCCGACGCGATCCATCCCGGCTACGGCTTCCTCTCCGAGAACGCGAAGTTCGCCGAGATCGTCGAGGAGCACGGCCTTACCTTCATCGGCCCCTCGCCCGAGCACATCCGCATGATGGGCGACAAGGTGGAGGCCAAGAAGGCGATGCGCGCGGTGAAGGTGCCGTGCGTGCCGGGCACCGAGGACGCCGTCACCGACGTCGAGGCGGCCAAGGCGATCGCCGAGGAGATCGGCTATCCGGTGCTGATCAAGGCCGCGGGCGGCGGCGGCGGCAAGGGCATGAAGGTGGCGAACGCCTCGTCCGAGCTCGCCGACATGATGGCGCTCGCCAAGCGCGAGGCGCTGGCCAATTTCGGCAACGACGCGGTCTACATGGAGAAGTATCTCTCCCACCCGCGCCACATCGAATTGCAGATTCTCGCCGACACGCACGGCAACGTCGTCCATCTCGGCGAGCGCGACTGCTCGCTGCAGCGCCGGCACCAGAAGGTGCTCGAAGAGGCGCCCTCGCCCGCGCTCAACGCCAAGGAGCGGAAGCGCCTCGGCGACATCGGCTGCGCGGCGATCAAGCAGCTCGGCTACCGCAACGCCGGCACGCTCGAATTCCTCTACCAGGACGGCGAGTTCTACTTCATCGAGATGAACACGCGCCTCCAGGTCGAGCACCCGATCACCGAGGCGATCTCCGACATCGACATCGTGCGCGAGATGATCCGCATCGCCTCGGGCGCGCCGCTCTCGTTCCGGCAGGACGACGTGAAGTTCATGGGGCACGCGATCGAGTGCCGCATCAACGCCGAGAGCGCCACGACGTTCAAGCCCTCGCCCGGCACCGTCACCGAGTATCACGCGCCGGGCGGGCTCGGCGTGCGCGTCGATTCGGCGCTCTATGCCGGCTATCGCGTGCCGCCGCATTACGACAGCCTCGTCGCCAAGCTGATCGTGCACGCGAGCACGCGCAACGAATGCCTGATGCGCCTGCGCCGCGCGCTCGAGGAGTTCGTGATCGGCGGCATCGAGACGACGATTCCGCTGCACGCCCGCCTCGTCGCCGAGCAGGATTTCATCAACGGCGACTACGACATCCGCTGGCTCGAGCGCTTCGCCGCCAAGGGCGCGTAGCGGCGCCGGCGCGGACCCTTGGCTTTTGTTGGCTTTGCTTGGCTTTTGTTGGCTTTCTGCGTCCCGAAAAGCCAAGAAAAGCCAAGGCGAAACGCCGAAAAGCCAACCCGCACCTTGGCTTTTCTTGGCTTTTCGCGCGGCCGGGGCGGCGGCGGCGCGTCCGAGGACGCTGGCGGCGGCGGGGCGGCGGCCCAATCGGCAAGCGGCACCGTCCGGCAGCCCCTCGCGGACCCGAACGACATATCTGGTATAAAAAGGGAACATTTCAAGGGCGGGCCGCGGCGAGGTTCCGGGTTGCCTTGCCGCAGCACGCGCGCTGCGGCCGGCCGCGCGGCGCTCAGCGAACGGCGCGCCAATCGCGGTAGAACAGGGCGCCGAACGCGAGATCGCCGACGGCGGTCGCGAGCATCGCCAGCAGCTCGCGGTGGAAGAAACAGACGAACGCGACGAGGAGGAAGAACGCCGCCTTGGCGACGATGGCGATCGGGAGGAACGGGCGGAACGCCCGCGGATTCCCGCCGATCGTCAGATAGACCCAGCCGAACAGCACGATGGCGAGGCCGCCGGCGCGCGCATGCAGCTCCCCCAGCCCCGGAGCGGGCTGCGGCAGGCCGAGCGCACTCGACGCGAGGCTCGGCGCCAGCAGCAGCGGCACGCCCCAGAACAGGTTCCACAGAAACGCGACCTTGTAGAGCGCGCTCGAAGGCGTTCGGCTCGGCATTGATCCCCCCGCGACGGCGACGACGGAGGCCGCCTTGCCGCGGCCGGTCGGGCGTCGCCCCGACGCGCGAAAATCATAGGACGATGGAACGCGTCGCCGCAACGTCGGCAGCCGGCCGCGCAGGACGCCGGCGTCGCCGCGCCCGAAACCCGATTGCGCGCCGCGCGCCGCTCGGGCCTAATTGCCGCCGGCAATACGTGCGTCGCTCACGGGCATGAGTCAGCGCAGCCTCAACGTCGAGATCCTGCTCCGCGCCTATACGGCGGGCGTGTTCCCGATGGCCGATTCGCGCCAGGGCCGGAAGCTCTACTGGGTCGATCCCGAGTGGCGCGGAATCATCCCGCTCGACGGTTTCCACGTGCCGCGCCGCCTGCGCCGCACCGTGCGCCGCGGCGCGTTCGACGTGCGCTGCGACACCGCGTTCCGCGCCGTCATCGCCGCCTGCGCCGAGCCGTCGCCGGGGCGCGAGGATTCGTGGATCACGGCCGAGATCGTCAACGCCTATTCCGAGATGTTCCAGCGCGGCCTCGCCCATTCGGTCGAATGCTGGCGCGACGGCGAGCTCGTGGGCGGCCTTTACGGCGTCTCGATCGGCGGCGCCTTCTTCGGCGAAAGCATGTTCAGCCGCGCCACCGACGCCAGCAAGGTCGCGCTCGTCCACCTGATGGCGCGCCTCGTGGCCGGCGGCTATCGCCTGCTCGACACGCAGTTCATCACCGAGCATCTCGCGCAGTTCGGGGCGATCGAGGTGCCGCGGCGCAGCTACCGGCGCATGCTGGCGGCGGCGCTCGGCGCGAAGGCGGACTTTCCGGTGGATTTCCCGCTCGCGCGGGTTTCCGCCTACCTGCAGTCCTTGACCCAAACGTCGTAGACCGGGTGCTCGAGCGCCGAGATGGCGGGGTTCGACATGAACATCCAGCCGTTGAACACGCGCTTCTTCTGTTTCGTCGCCGGATCGGCGTTGTCGATCTCGAGGAAGGCGGCCCGCTCCAGTTTCTGATCCGGCCGGCTGCGCTGGCAGCGGCGCACGGTGATCGAGAGCGAGCCGAACGTCACCGTCTGGCCGACATTCGCCTCGAGCGTCGAGATGCGCGCGGTCACCTTGTCGAGGCCCTGCAGGATCGCGCCCTTGCCCTCCACCTCGACCTTCGGCTCGGGCGCCGGCTCTTCCTTCTTCGCGGGCTCGGGCGGCTTCCTCTGCGCGAGCGCGGGCGCGGCGACGGCGAGGGCCGCGAAGCCGAACAACAATGCCTTGGCGAAAGACGACGTCATCATCGAGCCAAACCGATTGCTTCGTAGGGGCGGGTCCCCGACCCGCCCGTCCTCGTTGCCGCACGCACCCGGTCGGCGCCGATTAAGCGGAGAGGCCTTCGGGCGGGTCGGGGACCCGCCCCTACGTGGAGACTTGTGCCCTTAAGCGGTGAACGGGACGAAAATGCGGCGGCGCGGGTCACGCTTTCACCGCGGCGAAGCGCAGCCGCACGTAGTCCGCGAACCACGAGCCATCCGGTTTCCGGAGTTTTGGCGCGGCCAGCGCCTCCGCCTCCTCCCGCACCGCGGCGCGCTCGGCCGGCGGGACGGCGGCGAGGAACGCCTCGCCGAACGTGTCGAACCAGTCGGCGAGCCGGGTCGGCAGCGGCGTCGGGCGCTCGAACAATTCCATGTGCCGAACCGCGAAGCCGCCGGCTTCGAGCTTGGCCGCGTATTCCTCGGGCGACGGGAAGTACCACGGGTTCAGCGGCGAAGGATCGATGCCGCGGCGGGCAATGGCTTCGGTCAGCGCGGAACGGCACGCGGCGACGTTGCCCGCCCCGCCCATCTCGGCGACGAAGCGCCCGCCCGGCCGCAGCGCGCGCGCGACGCCGGCGATCGCCGCATCCGGCTTTTTCATCCAGTGCAGCGCGGCGTTGCTGAAGACCGCGTCGAACGCCGGCGGCAGACGCAGGTTTTCGGCGTCGGCCACGCGCGCGTCGAGGCCGAGACGCTGCGCGGCCGCGACCTGCTCGGCGCTGGCATCGACGCCGACGACGAGGACGCCCATGTCGGCGAGCTTCTTGGTGAGCGCGCCGTCGCCGCAGCCGAGATCGAGGATGCGCTCGCCCGGCTTGGGCGCCAGCAGGTCCACCACCGGCATGCCGAGATCGGCGACGAAGCGCGCCACGCGCGCATACCGGCCCGGGTCCCAGCTCTGCTGCCCCGGCGTGGCCGCGGCGAAGTCCCGATCGGCGCTCACTTCTTCTCGTCTTTCTTGTCGCCTTCGCTCAGCAGGAAGATCGCGCGGCCCAGCATGTCTTCGAGCGAAAGCGCGTCGCGGGTGTTCTTGAGCGTGCCGTTGGCCGCGAGCATCGCCGTGGCGCGGCCGGGCTCGAGGCGCAGGTATTTTCCGCCGAGCAGGCCGTCGCTCGTGATCGCGGCCACCGTGTCTTCCGGCAGCTTCAGGTCGCGGCGCACCGTGAACACGATGACGGCGCGGAAATCCGCCGGGTCGATGCGCTGGTCGAGCACGCTGCCGATCTTGACGCCGCCGATGCGCACGTCGTTGCCGGGCGCGAGCCCGCCGACGCTGTTGAACTTCGCCGAGAGCGGATAGCCGGCGACCGGGCGGAAATCGCCGCTGTTGTAGGCGAAGACCAGGAACCACACCGCGATCGCGACGACGACGGCGCCCACGGCGGTTTCGGCGAAACGGCGGTTCATCGGCGTCCTATTGCTGTTTCGGAGCCTCGGTCGGCGAAGGCGCCGGGGCGTCCGGCTTCTTGTCGGGCGCCGGCGCGTCGTCTTTCTTCGGCGCGTCCGGCTTCGTCTCGTCGCCGCGCCGGCGCGCCTCGGCGCCCTGCACGATCTTCTGCAGGATCTGCTCGACGATGACCGAATCCTGCACGGTGTCGAAGCGCGCGCCGGGCTTCATCGCCTCGGTCTCGGAGCCGGCCTCGATGCGGAGATATTTCCCGCCGAGCACGCCGTCGCTCATCACCAGCAGCGCGCTGTCGGCCGGTATTGCGAGGCCGCTGCGGACGCTGATCGTCACCTGCGCCTTCAGGCTGTTCGGGGCCAGCTCGATCCTCACGACCGAGCCCACCTGGATGCCGGAGAGGTACACGGGATTGCCGGTGGCGAGCCCGTCCACCTGGCCGAACCGCGCGGTCAGCAGATAGCCGCCGCGCGCCTCGGCTGCCTTGCCGCCGGCCGAGACCAGCCACAGGCCGAAGGCCGCGGCGGCCAGCGTCACGGTGCCGACGATCGTCTCGAAATCCTGGCGCGAAAGCTTGCGCATCGGCGCGGGCGCGGCCGGCTCAGGAGGGGCGCCACGGCTCGTAGTCGCCGGTGGCCTTCGCGCGCTTGCCGCCCTCGTATTCGCTGCCCGGCGGATGATAGGCGTCGGGCGTGCCGGTCCGATTGGCGCGATGCTCCTTCTGCCACGGCTTCGCGGGCCGCTTCGCCTCGGAGGGCGGCGTGTCGACCGTGCGGTGCAGCCAGGCGTGCCATTCCGGCGGAACCTTCGACGCCTCGGCCTTGCCCTTGTACATGACCCAGCGGCCGCGCGGCCGGTCCTTGGGCGCGCGCTTCTCCTGGTAGTAGCGGTTGCCGTCGGCGTCGGAGCCGACGAGCGCGCCGTTGAAAAACGTGTAGAGCCTGGTGCCGATCGTCATCGGAAAATCTGCCGGAAAGCCTTGAAAGCGCGCGGACTATGCCGCGCCGCTCCCGCCCCGTCTAGGCCGCGGGCCGGCCCGATTGCCGCGCTTGCCCCCAGGCCACGAGCCCCGGCGCGCGCTCCTCGAGCACGGTCAGGATGTCGAACACCGGCAGGCCGAGCGCCGCGGCCAGCGCCGCGCGGTAGGGCGGCATGTTCGTGCATTCGAGCAGGACGGCGGCAAGGCCCGGGACGCGCGTCCGAAGCCGGAGCCCCGCTTCCACCACGTCGCGCCCGGCCGCGGCAAAGTCGAGATCGGGCGCATCGCCGAGCAGTTTGCGCGTGATCTCGCTCCCCGCCTCGGTGCCCTCGACCGGCGTATCGGGTTCGGCGCCTGCCGCCGCGAGATAGTCGGGCGTGAGCCGCCCGGAATGGATCGTGACGACGCCGACGCGGCCGTGGCGCGCCGCGAGCGCCGGCAGCGCCACGAGGCTCGAGGCGATCACCGGCGACGGGCAGCCCGCGGCCAGCGCCGGCTGGAAGCGGATCAGGAAGCCGCACGAGGTCGTGACGAGGCCGGCGCCCGCGCGCACGAGCCGGTCGCGCGCGGCGAGGAACGGCGCGAGCAGCGCCGGATCGGGCGCCCCGGCGCGCACGACGCGGTTCGCGACGGCGCCCGGCACGGTCTCGTAAAGCGCGCGCCCGCCGAACGTCTCCGGATTGCCGATATCGCCCGGCGGCCGCGGGAAATGCGTGTCGAGCATGATGATTCCGACGCGCATCGCGGCCGTCAGCGCCCCGTGAACTTCGGCTTCCGCTTCTCCTTGAACGCGCGGCGGCCCTCCTTGTAGTCGTCGCTTTCGAGCGCGCGCAGCGAGAGCTGCTCGGCGAGTTTCTCCGCGGGCCGGCCGGCGATCAGCGCGTTGAGCAAGGTCTTGGCGCCGGCGACCGACATCGGCGCGTTCTCGGCGATCTTGAGCGCGAGCCGCTTCGCCGATTCGAGCGGCGCCTCCGAAAGCTCGTCGACGAGGCCGAGGCGCAGCGCGGTCTCCGCATCCACCGGCTCGCCGGTGAACAGGATGCGCTTCGCATGGCCCGGCCCGGCCAGCGAGAGCAGGTTCCGCGTGTCGCGCAGATTGTAGACGATGTTGAGCTTGGCCGCCGGCACCGCGAAGCGCGCGCCCTTGGCCGCGATGCGGATGTCGCAATCCATCGCCAGGCCGCAGCCGCCGCCGAAGCAGCTTCCCTCGATCGCGCCGATCACCGGCTTCGCCAGCTCGAGGATCGCCTCGGCCGAGGCATCGACCGCGCGCGTATAGGCCTCGCCGGATCGGGCGTCGCGGCGCGTGCTGTCGAACTCGCCGATGTCGGCGCCGGCGCAGAAATGCCCGCCCGCGCCGGTGAGCACCACGGCGCGCACGCCCTCGTCGCCCGCGAAGCCGCGGATCGCGGCGCCGAGCGCCTGCCAATGCGGCATCGCGAGCGCGTTGCGCTTTTCCGGCCGGTTGAGCGTGACGATCGCGAGCGGCCCCTCGCGCGTGATCTGGATGGCGGTCATGGACCTGTTTCCGCTGCGCGCGCCGTTCTAGCCCCTGGCCGCGGCCGCTCCAAGGCCCGACGCCTCGCGGCCGTTCGCGCGCGCGACCAGCTCCACGTCGACGACGGCGAGCCGCTCGAGGATGCGGCGGCGGCCGACGATCGGCCACCAGCCGTAGAGGAACACTTCGAGCGGCCCCCACATCGCCACCCAGCCGATGATCAGCAGGCCTTCGCTGAGGATGCGCTGGATCGCCGATGGCACCGCCGCGAGCGCCACCTCGCGGCCGGCCACGCAGGCGGCCAGAAAGGCGAGGCCGATGATCAGGCTGGTGCGGCCGCGCTGCAATTCGTGACGGAGATCGCGGCGCGCGGTCTGCAGGCGGTAGGCGAAGTGGTTGCGGATCGCGCGCTCGACGTCGGCGGCGCCGGGCGCCTTCAGCTCCTCGGGCGGCAGGTCGATGACGAGCTTGATCGGCTTGTCGGCGCCGATCTCGCGCACCGCCGAGAAGATGTAGGCGTCGGCGTCGGAATCGATCTCCTTCTCGTGGAACGGCGACGGATCGAACGAATTGTAGAGCTGCCCGATCCTGTTGAGGCTCAGCTCGATCAGGATGTCTTCGCCGCGCCGGCGATAGGCGCTCATCGGATGCTCGACCGGCGGCGCGCGATGCTTCTTCTTGGCGGCCATCGTCAGCTCACCGGCAGGCCGAGCCGCGCGCGGAAGCGGTTCTTGAGATGGACCGCGTCGCGCGGCGGCAGCGAGCGCGGCGGATTGCGCGCCGCGACCTTGACGACGTAGAGCCGCGGCCCGGCCGCCGCGGCGTGGAGCGCGGCGCGCAGCGATGCGACGCCGGCGAGATCGGAGACCGTGCGCGTTTCGGCGAAGCCCATCGCCGCGGCGACGGCGGCGAGATCGAGCCCGCGGCCGGTGTGGCTCGCCTGCATGCCGGTCTCGCCGAAATGCCCGTTGTCGATCACGGCGACGACGAGGTTCTTCGGCTTCGCCACCGCGATCGTCGCGAGCCCGCCCAGGCCCATGAGCTGCTCGCCGTCGCCGGTCAGCGCCAGCACCTTGCGCGCGGGTTGCGCCTGGGCGAGGCCGAGGCCGATCAGTGCCGCGCTGCCCATCGCGCCCCAGAGGTAGAAATTCGCGTCGCTGTCGCCGGCCGCGTGCAGGTCGTAGGCCGGCGAGCCGAGCCCGGCGACGACGAGGAGCTCGCCGCGCTCTTTCAGCAATTCCGCGACGGCGGCGCGGCGTTCGAGCGTGGCCATCGCGCTCACCATTTCTTGGCGCCGACGAGGCGCTGCGCGATCAGCACCGCCACCTGCTGGTCCGCCTCGTAGGCCAGCGCCGCCGCAGAGGCGACGATCTGGGCGATGTCGTCTGCCGCCTCCGCGCGCATCGTGCGCACGCCGACCGCGGCCAGCGCCGCCGCCGTGCCCGCGCCCATCGGCACCTGCCACGGATTGAACTCGGCCCATTCGCCGCGCATCGTCACCAGCATCAGCAGCGGAAAGCGGCCGACCGTGGCCAGCGACAGGGTGTTGATGCAGTTGCCGACGCCGCTCGACTGCATCAGCAACACGCTGCGCTGCCCGCCGAGCCACGCGCCGGCTGCGATCGCGATGCCCTCCTCCTCGGTCGTCAGCACGTTCGTCGTCACGGACGCGTCGGCATGGAACAGCTCGATCAGCCGCGCATGGCCGGCATCGGGCACATACGCCATGTGCGCGACCTGCGCGGCCCTGAGGACGCGGAAGATCTCGTCTGGCCAGTCGCGTTGAACACGGCTGCTCATGCGCGAAGACTATCGCCCCCTTCGCCCTGGGGCGAGGGGCCTATTCCGCCGCCCTTCGCACCGGCGCCGCGGGCTTCAGATCGCGCGTGAGATCCCGCAGCTCGGCCTCGACGAGCGTCTCCTTCTGCAGCAGCGTGCGCGCGCATCTCTCGAGGATTGCGCGGTTGTCGCCGAGGATGCCGAGCACGCGCGCGAAGGTCTCGTCGACGATGCGCTTCACCGCCTCGTCGATGTGCTTGGCCGTATCCTCGCTGTAGCGGCGCTCGAGATAGGTCTGGCCGCCCTGCTGGCCGAGAAAGCCGGGCCCGCCGGCGTCGTAGCTGACATGGCCGAGCCGCTCGTCCATGCCGAAGCGCATGACCATGCTGCGCGCGATGTCGGTGACCTTGGCGAGATCGTCGGCGGCGCCGGTCGAGAGATGGTCGAAGACGAGCTTCTCCGCGGCCCGGCCGCCGAGCAGCACCGCGATGCGGTTCAGCAGCTCGGCGCGGGTCATGATGTAGCGGTCGTCGGTCGGCCGCTGGATCGTGTAGCCGAGCGCCCCGATGCCGCGCGGGATGATCGAGACCTTGTGCACCTCGTCGGTGCCCGGCAGCGCCAGCGCGGTCAGCGCATGGCCCATCTCGTGATAGGCGACGACCTCGCGCTCGCGCGGGTTCATCACGCGGTTGCGCTTCTCGAGGCCGGCCACGATGCGCTCGATGCCGGCGGTGAAATCCTCCATCGCCACCTGCTCGGCGCGCCGGCGCGTGGCCATCAGCGCCGCCTCGTTGACGAGATTGGCGAGATCGGCGCCGGTGAAGCCGGTGGTGAGCGCCGCCACCTTCTCGAGATCGACGTCGGGCGCGAGCCGGATCTTCTTGATGTGCACGTTCAGGATCTGCACGCGCCCCTTCTTGTCGGGGCGGTCGACGAGCACCTGGCGGTCGAAGCGGCCCGCGCGCAGCAGCGCGGGATCGAGGATTTCCGGACGATTGGTCGCCGACAGCAGCACGACGCCGGTCGAGGGATCGAAGCCGTCGAGCTCGGCGAGCAGCTGGTTCAGCGTCTGCTCGCGCTCGTCGTGGCCGCCGACGATGCCCGACATGCCGCGCGCGCGCCCGAGCGCGTCGAGCTCGTCGATGAAGATGATCGCCGGCGCGTCCCTGCGCGCGGTCTCGAACAGGTCGCGCACGCGCGCGGCGCCGACGCCGACGAACATCTCCACGAACTCGGAGCCGCTGATCGAGAAGAACTTCACGCCCGCCTCGCCGGCCACCGCGCGCGCGAGCAGCGTCTTGCCGGTGCCCGGCGGGCCGACGAGCAGGATCCCCTTCGGGATGCGCGCGCCGAGGCGGCCGTAATCCTGCGGATTCTTGAGGAACTCGACGATCTCCTTGAGCTCCTCCTTGGCCTCGTCGACGCCGGCAACGTCGGCGAACGTCACCCTGGTGTCGCTCTCGACGTAGATTTTCGCGTGGCTCTTGCCGATCGACATGAAGCCGCCGACGCCCTGCTGCCCGGCCATGCGCCGGATCAGGAACCACCACACGCCGAAGAACAGCGCGATCGGCAGGATCCAGGAGAGGATGTCGCGGAACAGCGTGCTTTCCACCACGCCGCGGAATTCCACGCCCTTCTGCGCGAGCTTGTCGGCCAGCTCGGGCGGCTCGACGCGCGTGGTGACGAAGCGCGACTTGCCCTCGTGCGGCGTCTTGAACTCGCCGACGATCTGCTTGTCGGAGATCGCGACGCTCTTGATCTGCCCCTCGTTCAGCATCTTCTCGAAGGTGCTGTAGGGGATCGGCTCGACCTGCTGGCTCAGCCCGTAGAAATACTGCAGCAGCAGCACGCCCGCGACCGCCAACACGACGTACCACGTGTTGAACTTCGTCTTGGGCTCCATCGGCGTCTTCTGGGCCATGCCGGCCGCCTCCCGGGATCGCTCGCCCGAAGAAGTAGGAACGTCGCACGCATCTTGCGAGAGCCGAAACGATTTCTAGATGCGCGGGACGGGCGCGCGGTTGACGTGGGTCAATGCCTCCGCGCGCCCGGTCTGCGAATTGCATCCGCGAACAGTCTAACTGCCAGGAGGACCCCGACAATGGCCGAGAAGCCCCAATCCACCTCCGTCACCCGCGGCGGCAGCGGCGGCGGCGGCGATCTTCCCTCGATGTTCAATTTCCGCGACCAGTTCGACCGCATGTTCGAGAACATGATGCGCGGCTGGCCGATGCCGTGGCGCGACGCGCCGCGCCTCGACCTCGGCGGCTTCGACTTCGCGCCGCGCGTCGAGACGGCGGAGACCGAAACGGCCTACGAGGTGACGGCCGAGCTGCCCGGCTGCGACGAGAAGGACATCAAGATCTCGCTCGACGACAACGTGCTGTCGATCAGCGGCGAGAAGAAGGCCGAGCGCGAGGAGAAGAAGAAGGACTACGTGATGACCGAGCGCAGCTACGGCTCGTTCAAGCGCGCCTTCACGCTTCCCGACAACGTCGACGCCGAGAAGATCGCGGCCAAATTCGACAAGGGCGTGCTGAAGGTGACGCTGCCCAAGAAGACGCCGTCCGCGAGCAAGCAGCGCGAGATTCCGATCAAGGGATAGCGCGACTCGTAGGCTCGCCGTCGTCACGTCGAGCGACACGTATTATTGGTGTCGTCCCGGGTCTGCGCCGCACCGCGCCGCAAGGGCGGCGTGCTCCGGCGCGCCCGGGGCGACGCCTTCGAGCCTCCTCGCCGCCCTTGAGCATGGCCGCCGACGCGGCGCATGATGGCGGCCAGCATCCGGCCGACACGCGCGATGCAGGGAGGACGGCATGTCCAAAATCAAGCGGATCGCGGTGCACGTCGACGGCGGATCGCGCGACCGCGCGGTGCTGCGCCTGGCGCTGGCGCTCGCCGCGCGCCACGGCGCCGAGGCGGAGGCCGTGTTCGCGCGCATTCCGCCGTTCATCCCGGCTTCGGTCGACGGCATTCTGACGCCGCAGATCGTCGAGGCGCAGCAGGCGATCTACGTGCAGCGCGCCGAGGCCGCGCGCAAGGCGGTCGAGGAGGCGGGCCGCGACGCCGCCGTGAAGCCCGCGTTCGCCGCCGCCGACGGCCCCGCGCTCGACGTGATGATCGCCCGCGCGCGCTTCGCCGACCTCGCGGTGATCGGCCAGCCCGCGCCCGACGAATCGGACGCCGTGGCCGACTACGACCTGCCCGCCGAACTGGTGATGGAGCTGGGCCGGCCGGTCCTGATCGTGCCGAACGCGGGCGAATTCGCGGATGCCGGGCGGCGCGTGCTCGTGGCCCGCGCCGGCACGCGCGAATCGCGCCGCGCCGCCTCCGACGGGCTCGCCCTGCTCGACGCCGGCAGCAAGCTCACCATTCTGATGGTCAATCCCAAGGCCGACAACGCCGCCAACCAGGCCGACATGAAGGCCTGGTATGCGCGGCACGGCCACGACGTGGAGATCCGCGTGGTGCGCACGTCCGAGAAGGAAGTGGGCGACGTGCTGCGCGCGACGGCGGCGGAGATCGGCGCGGACCTCATCGTGATGGGCGCCTACGGCCGCTCGCGCCTGCGCGAGCTGATCCTCGGCGGCGCCACGCACAGCATGCTGAAGCACACGGCCGTGCCGGTGCTGATGTCGCACTGAGGCGCGGCCGCGCCGTCAGCGCGCCGCGCGCGCTTCGTCTTCGTCGGCCTCTTCGGCGCTCAGGATCTCGTAGAGCTGCGCCACGCGCCCCGCGAGCGGATGGCCCGCACGATCGGCCTCGTCGCCCTCGCCAAGCGCGTAGCGCGTGGCCGCTTCCAGCTCCTCGAAGGTCGGGCCCACGCGCAGGATCGCGGCCACGGTTTCGTCGTTGATCGGCCCGGCGACGCGGCGGATTTCGTCCGCCGACGTGACCGGCACCCGCTTGCTGTTGCCCTTGTGACTTGCGGCCATCACCGTTTCTCCCGGCCACGACGGGCGTCGGTGCCCGCGTCTTCGGGCGCTTTTCCGGACGCCGCGCACGGCCTTTGGAATTTCATTCCCACTAACACCGCCGCGCGACTGCAGCGATGATCTGAATCAAGCGGCCGCGCGGGCCCGTTGACGTGCATCAATGCGGCGGGCGCCGGTATGCGCTTTCCTAAAACCATTGCATTGCGCCGCCGCTGGCGAAAGGAGATGGCCATGAACCCGATCAAATCGATTCGCTGGAGCACGCTGGCCGCCGGTCTTGCCTGTGCCCTCGCGGTAGGAGGCGCCGCCGCTCCGGCATCGGCCGATTTGCGCATCGGCATCCATATCGGCCCGCCGGGCTACTACGTGCCCTACTACTATCCGCACGGCTACACGCCGTATTTCTACCCGCCGCCGGCCTACTACCCCTATCCGTACGGTCCGTACTACCGCGCCTACCCTTACGCGCCGCCCTACCGGTATTATCGCCACCCGCATTACGTGCCGTACTACGAGCGCCACCACCGCTACTACCACTGAGCGCGGTTGCCGGGCGAAACGGAGGAACCGCCATGGCGGACAGCACAGCCGAAGACCTCAATACCCTGCGCGCCGAGCTGGCCAATTTGCGCGCCGATCTCGGGCGCATCTCCGACACGCTGAAGGACGTCGTGCGTCACGGCCGCGACGAGGCCGTCGGCAAGGCAGCCGAGACGGCGGAGAAGCTGCAGGACGAGATCGGACGGCGCACCGAGCGCCTGAGCCGCGAGATCGAGCAGAAGCCGCTGACCGCCGTGTTCACGGCGTTCGGTCTCGGCGTCGTGCTCGGCCTGCTGTTCGGCGGACGCCGCTCCTAGCGGCGGGCCGGGCGATGATCGAGCGGCTCATCGCGCGCTTGGCGGTCGCGGCGGCGGCGCTCGTTCTGGCGATGCTCCTCGTCGTCGCGGCGCTCGGCTTCCTCGCCTATGGCGCCTACCTCGCGCTGCTGGGCGCACTCTCGCCGCCGCTGGCGGCGCTCGCGACCGGCGCCGGCGCGCTTTTCGCGGCATTCCTGATCGTCGCCGCGGCGCGATTCGCGACGCGCCCCGCCCGCGCGGCGGCCGGGCGGCGCGACAGCGCCGAAGATGGCTTTTCCCCCGAAAGACTGGCCGGCGAGATCGGCGGCAAGCTCGGCGAGCAGTTGGGCGCGGTGACGCGCTCGCACAAAGGGCCGGTGCTGGCCGCGTCGCTGCTGGCCGGCGTCGCGGTCGGCGCGAGCCCGAAGCTGCGCGGCCTGTTGCTGGGTCTGCTGCTGCCCCGGTGAGCGCCCGCCGCCGTTAGGACTCTGTATACGATCGTTTGAAATATGTCGCGACGCCCGCGGTCCGAAAGGGCCGCACACTTCAACATTCGGGGACACGACATGAAACTGCTCAATGTCGGCCGGCTTGCTGCCGGCCTCTCTCTCGCGGCGCTCCTGGGCGCTGCGCCGGCCCTGGCGGCGACCCAGGGCACCGTGGGATCGACCTCGACCGGTTCGGTAACGATCAACGCGACCGTGCCGAACCTGGTGCGGATCACCAACCTCGACGACATCAACCTCGGCACCTGGTCGGGCTCCGGCGACATGACCGGCTCCGACAACGTCTGCGTCTGGAGCACGACGCGGAAATACAACATCACGGCGACCGGCAGCGGCGCGGCCGGCGCCTTCACGCTCTCGGACGGCGGCACCAACACCGTCGCCTACAGCGTGCAATGGGCGCAGACTTCGGGCGCCTCGACCGGAACGGCGCTCACCTCGGGGACCGCGCTGACCGCGCAGAACACGAGCACCACGTCGACGACCTGCAGCGGCGGCAGCAATTCGACGCTGATCGTCAAGATTCTCGACGCGGCGCTTCAGGCCGCGCCGGCGGCGAGCTACAGCGGCACGCTCACGCTCGTCGTGGCGCCGGAGTAAGGCGCCGCCCCGCGCGCGCCCGCGATCGCGGCGCGCATTCGGGATCAGGGAAACGAAAGCGGCGTCCGGTCTTCGGGCCGGGCGCCCTTCGTTTGTTAACGGTTTAGCCCTTGCATCGGCGGCGTCTTTTCGGGCCTTCTGGCGCGGAAATTAGCTCAATGTTGACGCTAATCTTCCGTGAACGGCGCACGCTCTTACGATCGGCACGGCCACCGAGTTTCGCGCGCGCTCCGGCGCTTGCGAGCCGCGTTGCTGGTCGTCCTGGTGCCGGCCGCGGCGGCGGCCGAAACGCCGCCCGCAGGACGCTCGTCCACGCTCGCGATCACGGTGACGGTCCCGCCCCGGCCGGTCGCGTGGCTCCCGGCGACGACCGTTTGCCTCGCCGCGCGTAACGATCCGCTCGCGTGCGGCATCACGCCGGCATCGGCCATCGAGACCCGAATTCTCGCGCCCGAGGACCGCAGCGGCGCCTCCATCGTGGTCATTGCGCCGAAATAAAAGCCCAGACGGCGCCGCGGAAAGAATTCGTTAACCATCACCTTTTACTCCGTCACCCAAGCCACGCGGCGTTCCGCGGCGGCGGAGGGAACGGCGATGTTCAAGTTTTCGCGAGCAATTTCAGCGATTTGCTGCGCCGTCTTGGGTGCAGCGGCGCTCTTGCAGACCGCCCAGGCCACGATCGTCGTTAATCAGCTCGACGACATGCCGATGGGAACCTGGTCGGGCGCCGGCGACATGGTCCGGACCATGAACCATTGCGTCGGCACCAGCCCGATCGGCCTCTACCGCGTCACCGCGACCGGCAGCGGCGCCGGCGGCGCGTTCACGCTCAGCAATGGAAGCAGCACGCTCGCCTATCAGGTCGAGTTTGCCGGCCGCACCGGCGGCTTCTTCGCACTCGCGGCGGGCGTGGCGCGGTCCGGCTTCAACGGCAATACGCAGGCGCAGTGCACGGGCCTGACTCGCCAGAACGAGCGGGTGCGGATCACCATTCGCGCTGCCGACCTTGCGGCGGCACCGGCCGGCACCTACGCCGGCACGCTGACGCTCACCGTTGCGCCGGAATAGCGCGGCCGGTCGGGCCATGCGCAAGACCCGTCCGATCCGCGCCCTCGTGCTGCGCGCCGCTGCGGCCTTCGCCGCGGCGGCGGCCGCCGCCGCGTCGGCGGTCGCGACCGAGCCCGCGCGCCGGGGCCTGACGGTCGAGGCGCCGGCGGGGTTCGAGCAGCACGATCGCGCGCGCGAACTGCTCGTCGATGTCGTCTTCGCGGACCAGCGCGTCGGCCGCGCCACGGTGCGGATCGAAGCGGGCCTGCTGCGCTTCAAGGAGCCGGCCAAGATCGCCGCGATGATCGACGGGCTGAGGGATCCCGCCAAAGTCGGCGCCGCGCTCGCGTCGCCACTGCCCGTCAATGCGGGGCGGCTCTGCAACAAGCCGCGGCAGAACGACAGCGTGCCCGACGATTGCGGCACGCTCTCGCCGGATGTGGCCGGCGTCATCCTCGACGAAGGCCGCCTGCGCGTCCTGGTTTTCGTCAACGAGCGCCACCTCGATCCGCTACGCGTCACCGCGCGCAAATTCCTCCCCCCGCCCGACGGCGGCCCCTCCTTCGTCGCGCGGTTCGACGGCGCCGTGGCCGGCGACGGCTCTCAGCAGCGCGAGATGAACATCCGCGCGCTGACCATCGCGGCCTGGCGCGAATTCCGCCTGCGCAGCGAGACCTCGGTGTCGAGCAGCGTCGGCACGTCGCCGGAAAACCTGACCGTCGAGGCCGACCGGCCGGGCTGGGCCTTCCGCGCCGGGTTTTTCCGCGGACTCGGGACGACGCTGACGAGCGAGCACAAGATCTACGGGGCCAGCATCGCCAGCTCGACGGCGATGCGCGTCGATCTCGACCAGGCCTTCGGCAGCCAACTCGCCGTGTTCCTGGCGCGGCCGGCTTTCGTCGACATCCTCCGCGACGGCCGCCTCGTCTCGAGCCGGTTCTATCAGGCCGGCAACCGGGCGCTCGACACGTCGGACCTGCCCGACGGCGCCTATCCGGTCACGCTGCGCATCCGCGAAATCGGCGGCGCCACGCGCGAAGAGAGCCGCTTTTTCACGAAGAGCGACCTGCTGCCGCCGCCCGACCAGCCGCTGTTCGTGTTCGAGGGCGGCGTGCTCGCCGAGCGCCGCACGCGCGGGCTCGCGCCGCCGTCGAGCGTTCCGATCGGCCGCGCCGGCGCCCGCGTGCGCGTCCTGCCGCGGGTCGGCGTCGGCGCCGATCT
The DNA here is from genome assembly GCA_016792765.1 of Candidatus Odyssella sp. GTDB lineage: Bacteria > Pseudomonadota > Alphaproteobacteria > Bin65 > Bin65 > SBBV01. The sequence continues at coordinate 10,064 of JAEULD010000245.1, read as the reverse complement.
CATCGGCACGCCGCGCGACGGTTTCGGCGAGTTGAACGCCTACTATGTCGGCCCGCTTGCCCGCCTCACCATGTCGGTCTTCGCGACGCCGCACGGCGACTGGGGCACGAGCGCCGCGTTCGCGGGCCAGTACAAGCGTTTCTCGGGCAACCTGACCTTGCGCTACGTGCGCGCGGCCCGACCGCGCGTCGCCTATCCCGACGATCCCGCGACGTTCCGTTTCGTCAACGGCAGCGCGCTGCAGGCGACGCTCGGGCTCGGCTACCAGTTCGGCGCGAGCCGCATCGGCTTCACCGGCCAGTTCCAGAAAAGCGACGAGCTCGGGCGCCCGCGCAGCTATGCGTTCGGCCCCAACACCCAGCTTCAGCTCTATGACGGGCCGAAGCACAACATCCAGCTGATCGGCGAGTTCCTCAAGACCGATCAGGGCTACTCCGCCTTCGCCAAGATCACGTGGCGCTGGAACGCGGGCGAGCGGACGATCGTGTCCGCCGACGCCGGCACGCGCGCCGTGCGCAGCGACTTGAACCGGGAATTCCGCGAGCGCGGCAGCCTCGACGTCGTCTATCAGCCGAAGCCGATCCTCGACCACGACCTCCAGCTCCAGGCGACGATCGAGCGCGACGGGCCGCTCTTCTTCGGTGCGAACGGCAGCGTGATGGGCCCGGCCGGGCGCGCGACGGCGACGATACGCCACGGCATCGACGGCCCGCGCTCGACGACGGCCTACGGCGCGAACATCTCGACCGGCTTCGCCGTCGACGGCAACGGCCTCGGCGTCGGCGGCCGCGACCCCCATGCGAGCGGCGTCATCGTCAAGCTCACCGGGCCGGCCGGCGGCCGCTGGACGGTGTTCGTCGACGGCAGCCCGCGGACGACGCTGAAAGCCGGCCAGTCCCAGCTCGTCACGCTGGCGCCCTACAAGACCTACGACATCGCGCTGAAGCCCGTCGCCGGCAACGACACGATGGCCAACGTCGCCAATCTCCGCCGCCGCGTCGTGCTCTATCCGGGCACCGCGCGCACGGTCGAATGGAGCGTCGAGCCGGTGACCGTGGTGTTCGGGCGCGCGGTCGGCGGCGACGGCGCACCGATTTCCGGCGCCGTCATCGAGGGCGTCGTCGGCACCGGCGAGACCGACGAGCGCGGCTATTTCCAGGTCGAAGTCGGCAAGCGGCGGCTTCTGACGCTGAAACGCGACGGCAAGCCGGACTGCACGCTGAAGCTCGGCGATCTCCGCGCGCAGAAGGGCTTCGCGCGCGCCGGAACCGTCGTCTGCGCCGGCACGGCCGCGGCCAACCGGCCGGGCGGGCCGCGCGGCGGCTAGAAATCGCGGACTTCGACCTTGTTTCCGGTCTGGACCTTGTAGGTCACCTTCGCCGCCGGCGCGACGCGGACGCGCCACTCGCCGCCGGCATAGATGCGCTTCGTCTCGATCGGCTGGCAGCGCGCGGCGCACTGCTTGCCGTCGAACAGCAGCGCGTTGGTGTTGCCGGCGTTGCGGAAGACGAGGAAACCGCCCTGGCGCTGGGCGGTGAGCGCCGCCTGCGGCTGCGCCGGGCGCTGAATGACGAGCAGGTCGAAGCCGACCAGAACCTTGATCGCCGTCGTATCCGACTTGACGCGGCCGACCACGGGTTTGACGAGGACGCGGTAGACGCGGTCCTCCGCCGCGGGCTCGCCGGTGGCGACGATGCGCAGCAGCTTGCGCTCGCCCGGCTCGAGCACGAGGCGTGCCGGCGATACGAGCAGGCCCAGCTTCTCGGGGTCGGGCTCCTGGACGCGGCGCTCGCCGGCGGCGCCGGGATTGACGACGCGCGAGGGCTCGACGGTGACGTAGAGGCGGTCTTTGCCCTTGTTCTCGAGCTCGACGTCGGAGACGCGGCGCGCCGGGTCGGCGAAATCGACGATGACCATGCTGACGCCGAGCGTCGCGTTCGCCGGCAGCGGCCATGCCAGCGCAGCCGCCAACAAGCCTGCCGCGCCCGCGCGGCGCGCACGGCTCCCCAGATTCCCGTTCACGGCGACCTCCCCCCGCAAGAACGACCCCTCGACCGCCGTTTACGGCGATGGCGGCGGAAACATCCCGCCCGCGCGCCGCAGCGGCGTCGCCCGGCGGCTGCCGCCGCGCGCGGATTGGTGGGCGATGCAGGACTCGAACCTGCGACCCGCTGATTAAGAGTCAGCTGCTCTACCAACTGAGCTAATCGCCCGTACCGGGATCGGCGCGCTTGCGGTGGGTGACGCGGCACCCGTTCGGCGGCGCTCCGATGGCACAACGTCGTGCGCGGAGGCCGGCGGCGCAAGGCCGCGCTCTATAACAAAGCGCCCCGCCTTTGTCGAGGCTCGGCGCCGCCAAAATGCCGCAGCGTGCGCCCCCGGCCGCTTGCGGCGCGGGCGCGGGGGGCGGATGCTGCGCGCCATGGCCGTCAGCCGCGAGTTCCTCGACCACATCGCCGACCAGATGAAGGGCTTCGGCCCGTTCGCGTTCCGCCGCATGTTCGGCGGCGCCGGACTGTTCCGCGAGGGGCTGATGTTCGGCCTCGTCGTCCGCGACACGCTGCATTTCAAGGTCGGCGACGCGAACCGCGCGGCCTATCTCGCGGCCGGCGCCAAGCCCTTCACCTACCAGCGCCTCGGCGCGGCGGCGACGCTCACCTCCTACTACGAGGTGCCGGCCGCCGTGCTGGACGAGCCCGACACGCTCGCCGACTGGGCGCGGGCGGCGTTCGCGGCGGCGCGGGCCAAGGGCGGCACGACGAAAAAGAAACCCCGGCGACGCCAAAGCTGAACGCACACCGACCCAGCGGACCCGCGCCCTTTCCCCTGCCCGCGCCGCGGTCTAAAACCCGCGCCATCGGAAATTTGGGAGCCTGCCGACCATGAGCCGCGTTCGCGTCGAGACCGACACCATGGGCGCCGTCGATGTGCCCGCCGACCGCTACTGGGGCGCGCAGACGCAGCGCTCGCGCGAGAACTTCAAGATCGGCACGGAGCGCATGCCGCTGCCGCTGATCCGCGCCTACGGCATCCTGAAGCGCGCCGCCGCCGAGGCGAACATGGAGATGGGCGAGCTCGACAGGAAGATCGGCAAGGCCATCGTCGCCGCCGCCGACGAAGTGATCGGGGGCAGGCTCGACGATCACTTCCCGCTGGTCGTCTGGCAGACCGGCTCCGGCACGCAGACCAACATGAACGCCAACGAGGTGATCTCGAATCGCGCAATCGAGATGCTCGGCGGCGAGATGGGCTCGAAGAAGCCGGTGCATCCGAACGATCACGTCAATCGCGGCCAGTCGTCGAACGACACGTTCCCGACCGCGATGCACATCGCGGCCGTGCTCGAGTTCAACGAGCGGCTCCTGCCGGGCCTCAGGCACCTGCATGCGGCGCTGGCGAAGAAGGCCAAGGACTTCGCGAAGATCATCAAGATGGGGCGCACGCACACGCAGGACGCCGTGCCGCTGACGCTCGGCCAGGAATTCTCGGGCTACGTGACGCAGCTCGCCTACGGCATCGAGCGCGTGAAGGCGGCGCTGCCGCGCCTTTCGCTGCTGGCGCAGGGCGGCACCGCGGTCGGCACCGGCCTCAACGCGAAGAAGGGCTTCGACAAGGCGTTCGCGGCGAAGGTGTCGGCGATCACCGGCCTGAAGTTCAAGACCGCGCCGAACAAGTTCGAGGCGCTGGCCGCCAACGACGCGGTGGTGGAGGCGTCGGGCGCGCTGAATACCGTGGCCGTCTCGCTGATGAAGATCGCCAACGACATCCGCTTCCTGGGGTCGGGTCCGCGCTCGGGCCTCGGCGAATTGCTGCTGCCGGAGAACGAGCCCGGCTCCTCGATCATGCCGGGCAAGGTCAACCCCACGCAGTGCGAGGCGCTGACGATGGTGTGCTGCCAGGTGATGGGCAACCACGTGACGATCTCGGTCGCCGGCTCGAACGGGCATTTCGAGCTCAACGTGTTCAAGCCGGTGATGATCCACGACCTGCTGCAATCGGCGCGCCTCATCGCCGACGCGGCGGTGAGCTTCACCGACAATTGCGTCGTCGGCATCGAGGCCAACACCGACCGCATCGACCGGCTGATGAAGGAGTCGCTGATGCTGGTGACGGCGCTCAACCCGCACATCGGCTACGACAACGCCGCCAAGATCGCGAAGAAGGCGCACAAGGAAGGGACGACGCTGGCCGAAGCCGGCAAGGCGCTCGGCCTGCTCACCGACGCGCAGTTCAAGCAGTGGGTGCGGCCCGAGAAGATGGTGGGTCCGGGCTGAGCGCGCGCGCGATGCTGAAGAAGCGCTCCTTCACCATCGCGCGGCATCGCACGAGCGTCGCGCTCGAGCCGGAGTTCTGGTCGGCGCTGGAGCGCATCGCGGCGGCGCGCGGGCTGCCGCTCGCGCGCCTCGTCGCCGGCATCGACGCCGGCAAGCGCGGCGGCCTCGCCAGCGCGTTGCGCGTGTACGTGCTGGCGGCGCCCGACGGCGGCGGCGCGCAAAAAAATGGGCCGCGCGGCGCGAAGCCGGTGCGGCCCAAGTCAGGGGAGAACGTTTGAGCCGCCGGCGCGGTGCGCCCCGCGGCTGATCCTGGAAGAAGTACGGAGGCGTCGGACTCCGCATCCCCTCGTCCGGTGCCGAGGCGGCGGCGGCGCTTTCCGGAATGCGCGTTCCGCATTGCGCGCCGGCCCCCCGTTCCCGATACTCGCGGCATGTCGCTCTACGTCGTCGCCAAGGGTCTCGCGAGCTTCGTGCTGCCGGCCGCGCTCACCAATCGCGGCGGCGGGCGCACGCATTCGGCGCGCTACTGCTACTCGGTCTATCTGCGCCATCTCGTGAAGCTGGCCGAGGCCGGCCTGCCGACCGCGCCGCGCGCGGTGGCCGAGATCGGGCCCGGCGAATCGGTCGGCGCCGGTCTCGCCGCGCTGATCGCCGGCGCCGAGCGCTATGTCGGCCTCGACGTGAAGCACTACGCGCTGCGTCCCGACACGCTCGCGCTGTTCGACGAGATCGCCGCGCTGTTCCGCGAGCGCGCGCCGATTCCGGGCGGCGCCGAGTTCCCGACGATCAAGCCCGAGCTCCGCGACGACGCGTTCCCGAGCCGCATCCTCGGCGCCGACCGCATGGCGCGCGCGCTCGATCCGGCTCGGCTCGACGCGCTGCGCCGGCGCATCGCCGCGGGCGGCGCGGAATCGCCGCTCGGCCACATCGCGCCCTGGCACGACGCGGGCAGCGTCGAGCCCGGCGCCATCGACTGGATCTTCTCGCAGGCGGTGATGGAGCACGTCGACGATCTGGCGCTCACCTACCGCGCCTGCCGCGACTGGCTGGCGCCCGGCGGCGCGATGAGCCACCAGATCGACCTGAAGAGCCACGGCACGGCTTCGGCGTGGAACGGCCACTGGGCCTATTCCGACGCGATGTGGCGCGTGGTGCGCGGGCGGCGGCTCTATCTCATCAACCGCGCGCCCGCCTCGGCGCACCGCGCCGCGATGCGCGCCGCCGGCTTCGCCATCGTCGCCGACTCGCCGGTGATCCGCCGCGACGGCCTGGCGAAATCGCGCCTCGCCGCCCGCTTCCGCGGGCTGAGCGACGACGACGCGGCGACCGCAGGCCTGTTCGCGATCGCGCGCCGCGCGGATGCGTAGCGCCCTTCGCCGCCCCCCTTGAGGGGGCGGTCGGCGCCGGGCACGCGCCTGCGCGTGGCCGGCGACGGGTGGGGGAGCTCCTCTCCAGCGCCTCGGCGCTCGGCCCCCTCAGTCAAACGCGCAAGCGCGCGTTTGACAGCTCCCCCTCGAGGGGGGAGCGAAAGGCTTCCGTGCTACTTCTTCAGAATCTCCGGCCAGTTCCTGTCGGCGCGGCGGATGCGGTCGTCCTTGTTCTCCGACCACTTGCCGCGCACGGTCGTGTTGTAGTTGAGGTAGAGCTTGCCGCCGACGATGCTCCATGCATCCGGCTCGGTCTTCACCGCATAGCCTTCGCTCGCGCCGAACGCGCAATAGCCGCCATATTGCGGCGCGTATTTCGCCGGATCGGCCTTGAACGCATCGCGATTGGCGGCGCTCGCGAAATGCCAGACGGCGCCCTTCCATTCGGCGCTGTAGTGCGGGCTGCCCTTCACCGGCTTGTTCTCGGTGAAATAGGCGACGGGATCGTAGCCGCCGATCGCGGCGCCGTTGACGGAAAAGATCTCCGCCTTTTGGGCTTGCGCGGCGCCCGCGGCGCCGACGACGAGAACGAGCACGGCGAATGCGCGCGCAATGAACGACATGGCGATCTCCAACCGATGGCCGAGTTGCGCGCAGGTTACGCCGCGCGCCGCGGAACGCCATTCACGCTTCGTCAATACGACGTGAGACGGCCGTGCGCGCTATTTCGCGAGCGCCGCGAATTTCGCGGCGCCGAGGCCGGCCATGTCGGCCGCGGCCCTGAGCTCGCCCCAGGTCGTCGCGTCGATCGGGATGCCTTTCGCGAGGCGCGCGGCGCGCGAAAGGCGCTCGGGATCGCCGGGCACGAGCACGGGCTCTTTCGACTTTGCGGGCGGTGACGCCTTGAAATAGGCCACCACCGCGTCGATCTCGCGTTTCAGGCCCTGCATGTCGGTGAGCCGCGCGGGATCGATGACGATCTCGAGCATGTTGTTGACGACGCCGTAAGTGCGCGGATGCTCGGGCGCGATCGTGAGGCCGCCGACCAGCGCCGCGCCGAAGATCTCGGCGAACAGCGCGAGGCCGTAGCCCTTGTGCTCGCCGAAGGTGACGACGGCGCCGGGCTTCGCCGGCGGATCGACGAACATCACCTTGGGATCGGTCGTGGGCTTGCCCTTCGCGTTCAGCAGCGTGCCGGGCGGCACCTGTTTCCCCTTGTTCTTGGCGACGCGAACCTTGCCGAGCGCGATCCGGCTGGTCGCGAAATCGAGGATCGTCGGCGGATTCTTCCCCGTCGCCGGCAGGGTCAGGCAGATCGGGTTGGTGTTGAAGCGCCCGTCGGTGCCGCGGAACGGCGCCACCAGCGCGCGATGCCCGGCGACGTTGACGAAATGCAGCGAGATCAGCCCGGCCTCGGCGCAGCGTTCGCCATAGGTGCCGACCCGGCCGATATGGTGCGACATGATCAGGCCGGCCACCGCGATGCCGTCCCGCTTCGCGCGCGCGATCGCGAGGTCGGTCAGGTCCAGCGCCATCACATGGCCGTGGCCCATCTGCGCGTCGCCGACCAGGAACGGCCCGTCGTCGCGGACGAGCTTGAGGCGCCGGTTGAGCTTGAGCTTGCCCTCCTTGATGCTGCGCACATAGGCCGGAACCATGCCGACGCCGTGGCTGTCGTGGCCCTTCAGATTGGCCTCGACGAGGTGATCGGTGACGATCCCGGCCTCGCGCGCCTCGCTGCCGGAGGACTCGAGCAGCGCCGCGATCCCCGCGCGCAGCTTCTCGTGCTTGACGACGATGTCTTTCATGTTCCCTCCCGTTTCCGGCGTTGTCGCCTTCGTCGGGGCGGGTCCCCGACTCGCCCCTACGACGCCGCAATCTAATCCAACCGATACCGCGCCACGGCCTTGTCGTCCCAGTCGATGCCCGCGCCCGGCCGCTCCGGCGCCGTCGCCATGCCGTTCGCGAGCGCGAGCGGCTCTTTCAGCACCGGGTCGGCGATGTCGAACCATTCGAGCCAGCCCGCCGTCGGCGTGACCGCGAGCAGATGCGCGCTGAATTCCTGGAACAGGTGGCTCGAGCACGCCTTGCCGGCCGCCGCGGCCAGCGCCATGCCGGCGAGCCAGCCGGTGACGCCGCCCACCTGCTGCGCGTCGAGCATCACGAAATCGGATGCGTTGGCGGCCAGCGCGCGCTCGACCTCGAACGGGCTCTGGAAGTTCTCGCCGATCTGCACCGGCGTCTCGATCGCGGCGGCCACCGCGGCGGTGCCGGCGAAATCCTCGGCGCGTACCGGCTCCTCGATCCAGTAGAGCCCCTCGCCGTCGAGCGCGCGGCCGCGCCTGATCGCCTCGGCCGCGTCGAGGCCCTGATTGTAGTCGGTCATCAGCGCGACCTCGGGCGGCAGCGCCGACCGCACCGCGCGCACCGCGGCGAGATCGTCCGCGAGCCGCTCATGGCCGATGCGCAACTTGATCGCGTGGAATCCAAGCTTCGCCAGTTCCTCGGCGTCGCGCCCCGCCTCGGCCGCGGGCACCACGCCGACGCCATTGCCGAGATAGGCCGGCACGGGCCTGGGCACCCCGCCGAGGAAGCGCGCGAGCGGCAGCCCGGCCGCGCGCGCCGCCGCGTCCCACGCCGCCATGTCGATCGCCGAGAGCGCCATGCCGACGAGGCCGCGCGCCCCGAACAGGCGCGTGCGCGCGCGCAGCTTCTCGGAGATCGCGCGCGGGGCCAGCGCATCGCCGGCGATCATCGCACCGAGCGCCGACACGAGATCGCGCAGCGGCTTCAGGGTGAATTTCTGGAAGCCGAACAGATAGCAGCGCCCGGCAACGCCCTCGTTCGTCGCGAGATCGACCAGCAGCAGCGGCGCCTCGAGGATCGCGCCCGACGCCGTTCGCACCGCGCGCTTCATCGGTACGACGACGGGGACGGCGGAGATCTGCTCAATGTGCATCTTTGCCATCTGCGCCGGAGCGTGGACGGTTCGGATTGAACCGATGCCGCTGCGTCGGCCTATCGTTTGCATCCATCCTTCGAGGCCGCTGCAAGAGCGGCGGCACCTCAGGATGAGGCTGATTTTGCGGCACCAATCGAACCTCATCCTGAGGTGCCCGCCCGCCTTCGGGCGGGCCTCGAAGGATGGACGCGAGACGGGCGATACTAAACCCGCAGCACCTTGCCCGGATTCATGAGGTTGTCGGGGTCGAGCGCCTTCTTGATCGTGCGCATGACGGCGATCGCGTCGCCGTGCTCGGCGACGAGGAAATCCATCTTGCCCATGCCGACGCCGTGCTCGCCGGTGCAGGTGCCGTCCATCGCGAGGGCGCGCATGACGAGACGCTCGTTGAACTCGTTGGCGCGGCGCATCTCGTCGGCGTCGTTCTTGTCGGCGATCAACGTGACGTGGAAATTGCCGTCGCCGACATGGCCGACGATCGGCGCGACGATGCCGAGGCGCTTGATGTCGGCCTGCGTCTCGACCACGCATTCGGCGAGGCGCGAGATCGGCACGCACACGTCGGTGGCCCAAACGTCGGCGCCCTTGCGCAGCGCCTTCGAGGCGTAGGCGGCGTCGTGGCGCGCCTGCCAGAGCTTCTTGCGCTCCTCGGGGCTCGTCGTCCACTTGAACCCGCCGCCGCCGAAGCCGTCGGAGATCTCCTTCACCTTCTCCGCCTGCTCCTGCACCGAGGCGTTGGAGCCGTGGAATTCCATGAACAGTGTCGGCTCGACGGCGAAGCTCGTGCCGGAATACTTGTTGATCGCGTCGAGCTGCGCCTCGTCGACGATTTCGATCCGCGCGATCGGGATGCCCGACTGGATCGTGGCGATCACCGTGTTCACCGCCGCCTCGAGAGAGGGGTAGTTGCACACGGCCGACGACATGGCCTCGGGGATGCCGTAGAGGCGAAGTGCGATTTCGGTGATGACGCCGAGCGTGCCCTCGGAGCCGACGAACAGGCGCGTGAGATCGTAGCCGGCCGCGCTCTTCTTCGAGCGGCGCGCGGTCTTGATGACGCGGCCGTCGGCGAGCACGACGGTGAGCCCCAGCACGTTTTCGCGCATCGTGCCGTAGCGAACGGCGTTGGTGCCCGAGGCGCGCGTGGCGGCCATGCCGCCGAGCGAGGCGTCGGCGCCGGGATCGATCGGGAAGAACAGGCCCGTGTCGCGCAGATATTCGTTGATCTGCTTGCGCGTGACGCCGGCCTGCACGCGGCAATCGAGATCCTCGGCGTTGACCTCGATCACCTTGTTCATGCGCGAGAGGTCGATCGTCACACCCCCTTCGATCGCGCCGACATGGCCTTCGAGCGACGTGCCGGTGCCGAACGGGATCACCGGCACCTTGTGCTCGGCGCAGACCCGCACCGCTTCGGCCACGTCCTCGGTCGTCTCGGCGAAGACGACGGCGTCGGGCGGC
>JAEULD010000152.1 GCA_016792765.1 Candidatus Odyssella sp. | reverse complement strand
AGACCATGAGGCCCGCGACGGCGATGACGGCCAGGAACGCCGGCCAGCCGAGCCGGAACCACCAGGCCATCGTGCGCCGGTAGCTCGCCGGCAGCGGCGCGTTCTCGGCGGCGGCGCGCGCCGCCAGGCGCCACGCGCGCGCCTGCAGCCACAGCACCGGCAGCCAGCAGCAGCCAATGAACACGAACAGAACGAGCGCGACGGCGAGCCAGCCGCGCAGGATCGGAACGCCGAGGTTCCCGGCCATCGCGAAGCCGGTCGCCAGCAGTCCGATCACGCCCGGCGCCGTGAAGATCGCGTCGGCAACGACGACGCCGCGCGCGGTCGCGGCGATCAGGCGTGCATCGCCGGTGCGATGCGCGAACCACATGAAGAACGCGATCGAAAGCCCGGTGCCGAAGACGAGCGTCGCGGAAAGGATATGGATCGCCTTGAGCCAGAGGTGGTCCATTCAGCGGTCGTCCTCGATCGCGATCATGGCCAGCGTCGCGCCGGCGATCGCGAGGTTCTTGACGAGAGCGCCGAGCGGGTCGGCCCACGCCCAAGGCGCGAGCGCCGTGAGGACGAGCGGATATCCCGCCGCGAGGCCGAGGCCGATCGCACCCGCGAGCCGCGCGCGCCAGCGCAGCAGCAGCGCGGCGCCGAGCGCGAGATCGAGAAGGCACGCGGCGTAGAGCAGCCCGGCGCCGGCAGGGCGCGGCAGGCCGGCTTGCTCGAGCAGGCCGGCGCCGTATCCGATCGAGGCGGGCAGCAGCCCGATCGCGCCGGAGGCGAGCCACAGCAGCGCCAGCAGCCAGCGCAGCAGCGGCCGCACCGGCACGAGGCGCGCGTGCCAGCGGTCCTGCGTCGTGGCCGGTTGGCTCGCGAGGCCGGCCGCGAAGCCGCGCGGCGCGAAGCCGATCGCGTCGCGAAACGCGCGCCCGTCGGCGGTGTTGCCGTATTGCAGCATCCGCAGCGCGGTGCCGTTCACGCTCGCCCAGCCGAGCGCGTCGCCGATGCGGCAGGCGAGGGCCACGAGGCCGACCGGTACCCGCACGAAGCGCGCGGGCCCCAGGCCGAGCCAGCCCCGCAGGCCCGCCAATATCTCGCGCAGCGAGGCGGCGTCCGGGCCGGCCGCGTCGAGGCGCAGCCGCGCCGGGGCGCCGGGCTCCAGGAAGCGGCAGATCGCGCGCGTGAGGTCGTCCATATGCAGCGGGCAGAAGCGCTGGCCGCCTCCGCCGACGAGCGGCACGGCCCAGGGCAGCGCCGCCAGGCCGCGCATCAGCGCCGTGCCGCCATAGGCCGCTCCGGCATAGACGAGCGACGGCCGCAGGATCACCCATTCGAGGTCGGTGGCGGCCAGCGCCTCCTCGGCGGCCCGTTTCGATCGCGCATAGCCGGTGCCGGCGGCCTCGTCGGCGCCGAGCGCCGAGATGTGGATCACGCGGCGCACGCCCGCGCTCCGGCACGCCGCGAACAGCGCCGCCGGCGCCGCAACGTGCACGTTGGCGTGCGATTGGCCGCCGCGCTCGCTCAGGATGCCCGCCGCGTTCACCACCGCGTCGATGCCGTCGAGGCGCGGGCGCCAGTCCTCCGGCGCGACATCGCGGTTGAAATCGCAGGCCAGCGCCGCGCAGCCGGGCCAGCGCCGCCGCCACGCCGCCGGGTCGCGCACGCAGCCCGTCACCGCATGCCCTGCCGCCAGCAGCGCCGCCACGACGTGTCCGCCGATGAAGCCGTTGGCGCCGGTGACGAGAACGCGCATGCCGTCAACATAGGCACGGGCCGCGCGCGGCGCGCAAGCGGCACGAGCGGCGGGCGCGGTGCGGCGCCCCGGCGCGCCGGCCGCTCCTTGGCCACCGGGCCGCGAGCGGACTAACATCGCGGATCGGAGGTGCGCCCATGTCGCGATTCGACGAAGACGGCAATACGGGGTTGCTCAGCGATCCGCGCAACGCGCATTTCCGCGACGTCGCGGCGCGGCGGATGTCGCGCCGCTCGCTGCTGGCCGCTCTCGCCGCATCGGGCGCCGCGCTGGCGGCCGGCGCGCCGCTGCCGCTGCGCGAGGCGCTGGCGCAGGGCGGCTCGACGCTCGCGTTCAAGAGCCTCGTGCCGAAGATCACGGAGCGGCATCAGGTTGCCGAGGGCTACGCGGCCGATCTCGTGATCCGCTGGGGCGATCCGGTGGCGAAGGGCGCCGGGCCGATCGACTTCGCGGCGCAAAATGCGGCGAGCCAAGCCGGCCAGTTCGGCTACAACAACGACTTCCTCGCCTATTTCCCGCTGCCGCAGGGCGCAACCTCGTCCGAGCACGGCCTGCTCTGGTCGAACCACGAATACACGAACGGCGAGCTGATGCGCGCCGGCGTGAAGAACCGGCTCGAGAACGCGCTCAAAGCCGACAAGGCGTGGACCGAGGTGGAGATGGCCGCCCATGGCGGCTCGGTCGTCGAGGTGAAGAAGGAGGGCGGCGCCTGGAAATACATGGCCGGCGGCGCGCTCAACCGGCGCGTCACGGCGGCGACCGAGTTCGTCATCGCCGGTCCGTGCGCGGGCCACGCACGGATGAAGACATCGGCCGATCCCGGCGGCCGCAAGGTGCTCGGCATGCTCAACAACTGCGCGGGCGGCATCACGCCGTGGGGCACCGTCCTCACCTGCGAGGAGAACTTCAACACCTACTTCGGCGGCGATGCGGCCAAGGCCGGCGCCGAGGCGCGCAATCACATGCGCTACGGCATCGGGCCGCACGCTCGCGCGCGCTATGCCTGGGCGCGCCACCACGAGCGGTTCGACATCGACAGGGAGCCCCGCGAGCCCAATCGCTTCGGCTGGGTGTGCGAGATCGATCCGTACGCACCCGACGCGCCGCCGGTGAAGCGCACGGCGCTCGGGCGTTTCAAGCGCGAGGGCGCCACCTGCTGGCTCAACAAGGATGGCCGCGTCGTCGTCTATAGCGGCGACGACGAGGCGGGCGAGTATGTCTACAAGTTCGTCACCGCCGGCCGCTTCGCCTTCGGCGACCGGCGGGCGAATTTCGGCCTGCTCGACGAAGGCACGCTCTACGCCGCGAGGTTCAACGACGACGGCTCGCTCGACTGGCTCGAGCTCTCGCATGGCAAGAACGGCCTCACCGAAGCGGCCGGCTTCGCGGGCCAGGCCGACGTGCTGATCGAGGCGCGCCGCGCCGCCGACGTCGCCGGCGCCACGCGCATGGACCGGCCGGAAGACGTGGAGGCCAATCCGGTCACCGGCAAGGTGTACGTGATGCTCACCAACAATTCGGGCCGCGGCGAGAAGCTGCCGGTCGACAAGGCCAATCCGCGCGCGAAGAACTATTTCGGCCACATCGTCGAGATCGTGGCGCCGGGCGGCGCGGGGCGCGACGGCGATCACGCGGCGCCGCGCGCGCGGTGGGACATCTTCGTGCTCGCCGGAAATCCGGCCGAGGCCGCGCACGGCGCGCGCTATCATCCCGACCAGGCCGCGAGCGGCGTCTGGTTCGCGGCACCCGACAACATCGCGTTCGATCCCAAGGGCCGCGCCTACGTGTTCACCGATCAGGGCAGCCGGCAGACGTCGAACGCGATTCCCGACGGCGTCTACGTCGCCGACGCCGAAGGCCCGGGCCGCGGCCTGTTCAAGCTGCTGTTCGCGGTACCGGTCGGGGCCGAGTGCTGCGGCGGCGCGTTCACGCCCGACGGCAGGACGCTGTTCGTCGCCGTGCAGCATCCGGGCGAAGGCAGCAGCTTCGACAAGCCCGATACGCGCTGGCCGGATTTCAAGGAGGGCGTGCCGCCGCGGCCCGCGGTGATGGCGATCCGCCGCGTCGACGGCGGCGAGATCGGCGGCTGAGCGCCTACGCCCCGGGCGGCCGGCACGGCGGCGGCGCCGGGTCGCGCCCGAGGCGGCCCGGCATGCCGGGTGCGGCGGTCAGAACGAGATCGCCCTTCGCGCCCGAACCGTTCTGGGTCCATTCGAGGCGCATGCGTCCGAGATCGGCGTCGAGCGCGCCGCGGTGCGATCCGTCGGTCGTGAAGCCGGGGCCGGTCGCGGGCGTCAGGATCTCGAACATCTCCACCGCGCGGCTGACCGGATCGATGACCGCGCGCACCTCGATCCTGTTGACCTGCCCTGTCGTCACCTCGGCCGGCCCCGTCGCCTCGACCTTGCCGTCCGCGCGCCTCTCGATGCATGTGAATTCGATCGCGTAGCGCTGCGGCGGCCCGGCGGGGCTGCCGCGCCACCGGAAGTCGCCGGACCAAGCCCGCGGCAGCGCGTTCTCGAGCGCATCCTGCGGCGGCGTGGCCCCGGCCGGCGGCGTCGCGGCGGCGATCAGGGCGAAGAATAGAACTCGCATCGATCGCATGGGGCGCCCTCGCCGGAGTGTCGTATCGCTCCTCTATACGCGCGCAGCGCCACGCATCTCTCCGACCGTCGCGCGCCGGGCAGTGCGAACCCGTGCGCGCTTCCGCCGGCGGCGTGGCCGACGATCGGCCGGTCTGGTTCGCCCGGGGTGTGGGATCGGCCGCTGGGCTTCATCAAAGCGTCATTGCACGCCGTTAGGTTCCGCCGCGACCCCAGCCTCGCGCCATCAGCCAGGAGACGTTGCGATGACCGATCGTCATTTCATGGACGAGCCCGGCAACCTCAGCGATTCGCGCAATCCGCACATCCAAGACGTCATCGCGCGGCGCTTCTCGCGCCGGTCGCTGCTGACGAGCCTCGTCGCCGCGGGCGCCGTCGCCGGCCTCGGCGCGGCGTTCCCGCTGCGCGACGCGCTCGCGCAGGGCGGGTCCACGCTCGCGTTCAAGAGCCTCGCGCTCAAGATCGACGAGACGCATCACGTCCCCGAGGGCTACAAGGCCGATCTCGTCATCGGCTGGGGCGATCCGGTCGCCAAGGGCGCAAAGCCGCTCGACCTCGCGAACCAGACCGCCGCCAGCCAGGCCGGCCAGTTCGGCTACAACTGCGACTTCATCGCGTTCATGCCGCTGCCGATGGGCTCGGCGAATTCCGAGCACGGCCTGCTCTTCGTCAATCACGAATACACGAACGGCGAGATGATGCACCCCGGCGTCAAGAGCGCGTCGGAGAACCGCGCCAAGGCCGACAAGGCCTGGACCGAGGTCGAGATGGCCGCGCATGGCGGCGCCGTCGTCGAAGTGAAAAAGGAAGGCGGCGCGTGGAAATACGTCGCCGACAGCCGCTTCAACCGGCGAATCACCGGCACGACCGAGATGGCGATCTCGGGCCCGGCTGCCGGCACCGATCGGCTCAAGACCAGCGTCGATCCGTCGGGCAAGAGGATCCTCGGCATGCTCAACAATTGCGGCGGCGGCACGACTCCGTGGGGCACAGTCCTCACCTGCGAAGAGAACTTCAACGGCTATTTCGGCGGCGACGCGGCGAAAACCGGCAAGGAAGCGGCGAACCACAAGCGCTACGGCATCCCGGCGATGGAGCGGAGCTGGTACGGATGGGCGCGCAACCACGACCGATTCAACATCGAGAAGGAGCCCAACGAGCCCAACCGCTTCGGCTGGATCGTCGAAATCGATCCCTACGATCCCGGCTTCCAGCCGGTGAAACGCACGGCGCTCGGGCGCTTCAAGCACGAGGCCGCGACCACCGTCGTCAACAAGGACGGCCGCGTCGTCGTCTATACCGGCGACGACGAGGCGGGCGACTACGTCTACAAGTTCGTCACGCGCGGCATCTACAACGCGCAGAACCGCGCCGCGAATTTCGGCCTGCTCGACGAAGGCACGCTCTACGCAGCGAAGTTCACCGACGAAGGCGCCGTGGAGTGGATCGCGCTCGAGCACGGCCAGGGCAAGCTCACCGCCGAGAACGGTTTCGCGAGCCAGGCCGACGTGCTGATCGAGGCGCGCCGCGCGGCCGACGTCGTCGGTGCGACGCGTATGGACCGCCCGGAAGACGTCGAGTTCAATCCGGTCAACGGCCGCGTCCATGTGATGCTCACCAACAATTCGGGCCGCGGCGAGAAGGTGCCGCTCGACAACGCCAATCCGCGCGCCAAGAACTCGTATGGCCACATCATCGAGATCATTCCGCCCGGCAGCGAGAAAGGCGAGCCCGACCACGCCGCGCTCAAGGCCACGTGGGAGATGTTCGTCCTCGCCGGCAATCCGGCCGAGGCCGCGCACGGTGCCATGTATCACAAGGACCAGGCCGAAACCGGCGTGTGGTTCGCGGCGCCCGACAATGTGGCGTTCGATCCCCAGGGCCGCATCTACGTGCTGACCGATCAGGGCTCGGCGCAGAAGCGCAACAAGATTCCGGACGGCGTGTTCGTCGCCGATTCGGAAGGGCCGGCGAAGGGCCTGTTCAAGCTGCTGTTCGCATGCCCGATCGATGCGGAGATGTGCGGCGGCGCGTTCACGCCCGACGGCAAGACGCTGTTCCTCTCGGTGCAGCATCCCGGCGAGGGCACGAATTTCGACAGCCCGAACACGCGCTGGCCCGATTTCAAGGCGGGCCAGCCGCCGCGCCCGGCCGTGGTCGCCGTGCACCGGCCCGACGGCAAGGAGATCGGCGCCTAGCGCTGCCGGCGCCTAAGGCCCCGAAACGTAACCACTTTCTCCTTGCCCGCATCGCGGGCGTGACTTAGCAAAGCCCGGCCGCCTCCGATCCCGGAAGCGGCCGGGTTTGCGGTTTCATGGCCCTCGATCTCGGCGAATTCTTCGATAGCGAACTGAACGAGCATGCGGCGGTGGCGGCGGCGACGAAGGCCGCGCTGCGCGCGCCGTTCGCGCGGCTCGTCGAGGTCTGCGCGCGCTCGCTGCGCGCCGGCGGCAAGCTGCTGTTCTTCGGCAATGGCGGCAGCGCCGCCGATGCGCAGCACCTC
>JAEULD010000137.1 GCA_016792765.1 Candidatus Odyssella sp. | reverse complement strand
GCGCCGTTTCCGCTTGCGCTACGTCAAGGCTCGGGCACGATGCGGCGTGTAGCAACGCGCCCTGACACCGGGATCCTCCGCGCCATGTCCGTCCGCAATCTCGACGCGCTGTTCCATCCCAAGAGCGTGGCCATCGTCGGCGCGTCGGAGCGGCCGGGCTCGATCGGCGCCGCGGTGACGCGCAACGCGCTGGCCGGCGGCTTCGCCGGGCCGGTCCATCTCGTCAATCGCAAGGGCGGCACGATCCTGGGGCGCGGCGCCGTCAAGCGCGTGCGCGACCTCGCCGCGCCGCCCGACCTCGCCGTGATCGCGACGCCGCCCGAGACGGTGCCCGGCCTCGTCGCCGAGCTGGGCCGCGCCGGCACGCGCGCCGCCGTCGTCATCACCGCCGGCTTCGGCGAGGGCGGCAATACGGAGGGCGCGCGCCGCCGCCAGGCGATCCTCGACGCGGCCAAGCCGCATCTGCTGCGCGTGGTGGGGCCGAACTGCGTGGGCTTCCTGGCGCCGTCGCTCGGCCTCAACGCGAGCTTCGCGCCGGCCTCGCCGCCGGCCGGCAAGATCGCGTTCGTGGGCCAGTCGGGCGCGGTGCTCGTCGCCGTCATCGACTGGGCCGCGGACCGCGGCATCGGCTTTTCCTATCTCGTCTCGACGGGGAACATGGCCGACGTCGATTTCGGCGACGTCATCGACTATCTGGCGCTCGACGGCGAGACGCGCGCGATCCTGCTCTACATCGAGGGGCTCACCGAGGCGCGCAAGTTCATGTCGGCCGCGCGCGCCGCGGCGCGGCTCAAGCCCGTCGTGGTGCTGAAGGCGGGCCGCAACACCGAGGGCGCGCGCGCCGCGAAATCGCACACCGGCGCCATGGCCGGCTCCGACGCCGTGTACGACGCCGCGTTCCGCCGCGCCGGCGTGCTGCGCGTCTACGGGCTCGGCGAACTGTTCGACGCCACCGAAGTGCTGGGCCTCGCGCGCCCGCCGCACGCCGACGGCCTCGCGATCCTCACCAACGGCGGCGGCTTCGGCGTGCTGGCCACCGACGACCTCGTGGCGCTCGGCGGAAGGCTCGCGCAATTCGGTCCGCAGACCATGGCGGCGCTGGACAAGGTTCTGCCGGCGACGTGGTCGCACGCCAACCCGGCCGACATCATCGGCGACGCGGACGCGCAGCGCTATCTCGCCGCGCTCGCGCCGATCGCCGCCGACCCCGGCGTGGGCGCCGTGCTGGTGCTGAACGCGCCGACCGCCCTCGCCTCCTCCGAAGACGCGGCCAAGGCCGTGGCCGGTTCCGGCATCGCCGAGAAGGTGCCGCTGCTCGCCTGCTGGATGGGCGGGCGCAGCGCCGAGGCGGGCCGGCGCGTGCTCGAGAAGGCGGGCATCCCGGCCTACGACACGCCGCTGCGCGCGGTGCGCGCGTTCCGCCACCTCGTCGAGTTCGGCAAGAGCCAGGCGGCGCTGATGGAGACGCCGCCCTCGATCCCGCCCGAAGCGCCGCCCGACCGCGCGCTGGCCGAGCGCATCGTCGCCGGCGCGCTCGGCGAAGGGCGCAGCCTCCTCACCGAGCCCGAGGCCAAGGCGGTGATCGCCGCCTACGGCATTCCGGCCGTGCCGACCGAGGTGGCGCGCGACGAGGCCGCGGCGGTGGCCGCCGCCGAGCGGCTGGGCTTCCCGGTGGCGCTCAAGATCCTCTCGCGCGACATCACGCACAAATCGGACGTGGGCGGCGTGCGCCTTTCGCTCGACAGCGGCGACGGCGTGGCCAAGGCGGCGCGCGAGATGCGGGCGCGCGTCGCCGCGCTGCGCCCCGACGCGCGCATCGACGGCTTCACGGTTTCGCGCATGATCCGCCGGCCCGACGCCTACGAGCTGATCCTGGGCGCGGCCGAAGACGCGCTGTTCGGCCCGGTGCTGATGTTCGGCCAGGGCGGGACGGCGGCCGAGATCGTCGGCGACCGCGCGATGGCGCTGCCGCCGCTAAACCTCGCGCTCGCCGACGGCATGATGACGCGCACGCGCATCGACCGCCTGCTGCGCGGCTTCCGCGACCGCAGGCCCGCGGCGCGGCGCGAGATCGCGCTGACGCTGGTGAAGCTTTCGCGCCTCGTCGCCGATCTCGACACGGTGGCGGAACTCGACATCAATCCGCTGCTCGCCGACGGCGACGGCGTGCTGGCGCTCGACGCGCGCATCGTGGTGCGGGCGCGGCCGCCCGGCGAGCGCGCGCGCCGCTTCGCGATCCGCCCCTATCCGTCGGAGCTCGAGCGCACGATCGAGCGCAACGGCGCGCGCTATCGCATCCGCCCGATCCAGCCCGAGGACGAGCCGGCGCTGGTGCAGGCGTTCGGGCGGCTTTCGCCCGACGACGTGCGCATGCGCTTTTTCGCGCCGCTCAAGAGCCTCTCGCACGAGATGGCGGCGCGGCTCACCCAGATCGACTACGACCGCGAGATGGCGCTCGTGCTGGCCGAGGAGCCCGGCGAATTCGCCGGCATCGTGCGCATCGCGGCCGATCCGGATTTCGAGAAGGCGGAGTTCGCGATCATCGTGCTGTCGCACGTGCAGGGCCGCGGCATCGGCCGCCTGCTGATGGACGAGATCATCGCCTACGCCAAGACGCGCGGCATCAAGCAGGTGTTCGGCGACGTGCTGGCCGAGAACCAGCGCATGCTGAACCTCGCGCGCGACCTGGGCTTCGCGCTGAAGACCGTGGCCGAGGGCCCGTCCGTCATCCGCGTGACGAAGACGCTGTGAGCGCGGCGCCCCAGCACCCATTTCCTTCACCGCCCCCCTCGAGGGGGCGGTCGGCGCCGAGCGCGCGCATGCGCGTGCCCGGCGACGGGTGGGGGCTCTCTCCTCCAGCGCTTTGGCGGCGGAGAGGAGTGCCCCCTCGGTCGCACGCGCAAGCGCGCGCGCGACAGCTCCCCCTCGAGGGGGGAGCGAAGAGCGCGCGATCCGGTTGCGAAGCATGAAGACGCCGGCACCTCCCGCGCCGGACAAGCCGCTGGCGCTCAGGCGCACGCTCGGCTTCTGGCTGCTGTTCTTCTACGGCATCGGCATCATCGTCGGCGCCGGCATCTACGTGCTGGTGGGCGCCGTGGCCGCGAAGGCCGGCATGGCGGCGCCGCTCGCGTTCCTGCTGGCCGGCGTGCTGGCGGCGCTGACCGGGCTTTCCTATGCCGAGCTGGTGACGCGCATGCCCGAGGCTTCGGGCGCCGTGGCCTACGTTCACGCGGCGGCGCGCCACCCGGCCGCCGCCCGGCTCGTCGGCCTCGCGGTGCTGCTGATCGCGATCGCCTCGGGCGCCTCGATCGCGCGCGGCAGCCACGGCTACATCCAGCGCTTCGTCGACGTGCCCGACTGGCTGCCGGGCGCGGTGCTGGTTGCGGCGTTTACCGGCATCGCGTGCCTGCGCGTCGAAATGGGCGCGCGGCTCGCCGCGCTGTTCGGCGCCGTCGAGCTCGGCGGATTGCTGTTCGCCATGGCGGCGGGCGCCGGCGCGCTCGGCGATCTTCCGGCGCGCGCGGGCGAGATCGCGCCGCACGGGCTCGCGGCGTGGCAGGGCCTCGCCGCCGGCGCGTTCCTCGCCTTCTTCGCGTTCATGGGGTTCGAAACGCTCGCCAACATGGCCGAGGAGACGCGCGACGTGGCGCGGACGCTGCCGCGCGCGATCGTGGCCGCGATCGCGGCCGCCGCCGTGCTGTACGGCCTCGTCGCGCTGATCGCGGTGCTGGCGGTGCCGCTGCCGACGCTTTCGGCCTCGGCCGCGCCGCTCTGCCTGCTGCTCGACCGCGCGAACATTCCGTGCGGGAGCGGCTTCGCGGCGGTGGCGCTGATCGCGCTCAGCAACGGCGTCATCATCGAGCTGATGCTGGTCGCGCGCCTGCTCTACGGCATGGCGCGGCGCGGCCTGGCCTCGCGCTGGCTCGGCGCGGTGAACGCCCGGAGCCGGGTGCCGGTGCGCGCGACCATCGCCGGCGGCGCCGCGATGCTGCTGCTCGTCGTGGCGATTCCGTTCGAGGCGCTGGCCGGCGCCACCAGCGCGCTCACGCTCGCCGTCTTCTGCGCGGTGAACGTCTCGCTCGCGGCGCTCAAATGGCGCGACCGCGCCGCCGGCGCCGCGCCGCCGCCGGTGCGGGTGCCGATGGCCGTGCCGGTGCTGGGCGCCGCGGCCTGCCTGGGGCTGCTGGCGGCGGCGCTTTGACCGCCGCGGCGGAGCGCGCGGCCGCGCTGCCTTACTCCGCCGGCTGCGGCGCCGGCCGGGCCGGCAGCGCGTCGGGCGCCGCGCCCTCCGCCGCGCGCTGGCGCGCGAGGAAGGTGTAGATCACCGGCAGCACGAACAGCGTGAACATCGTGCCGATCGTCATGCCGGCGGCGATGACGAGGCCGATGTCGAACCGGCTCTTGGCGCCGGCGCCCGACGCGATCAGCAGCGGCACCATGCCGACGACCATCGCCGCGGTCGTCATCAGGATCGGCCGCAGGCGGATCGCCGCGGCCTTGACGATCGCCGAGCGGCGGTCGAGGCCTTCGCGCTCCTGCAATTCGTTGGCGAACTCCACCATCAGGATGCCGTGCTTGCTGATGAGGCCGATCAGCGTGACGAGGCCCACCTGCGTGTAGATGTTGACCGTGGCGAGGCCGATGTTCATCGGGATGAGCGCGCCGCAGATCGACAGCGGCACCGTCGTCAGGAT
Source organism: Candidatus Odyssella sp. (assembly GCA_016792765.1). Classification (GTDB taxonomy): domain Bacteria; phylum Pseudomonadota; class Alphaproteobacteria; order Bin65; family Bin65; genus SBBV01. The sequence goes on along the minus strand of JAEULD010000137.1, from coordinate 1,712 downwards.
GATCAGCGGGTCGCGGAAGCTCTCGAATTGCGCCGCGAGCACGAGGAAGATCACGACGATCGCGAAGCCGAACGCGAGCGCCAGCGTGGCGCCCTCCTGCTCGTATTGCCGGCTTTCGCCCTGGAAATCGTAGCTGAATCCCTCGGGGAAGATCTCGGCCGCCTTCTTCTTCAGGAAATCGAGCGCCTCGCCGATCGAGCGGCCCGGATAGGGCACGGCCTGGATCGTGGCCGAGTTGAGCTGCTGGAACGTGGTGAGCGCGTTGGGCTGCACCGATTGCGAGATCGTGGCCACGGTGGAAAGCGGCACCAGCGTTCCCTTGCTGGTGCGCACGTAGACGCGGTCGATCATCTCGGGCGTGAGCCGGAAGTCGCGCGGCGTCTGCGGAATCACCTGGTAGGAGCGGCCGTAGAGATTGAAGAAGTTCGTGAAGTTGCCGCCGAACATCGTGGCCAGCGACTGGCCGATGCTCTGCATCGTGATGCCGAGCTCGTTGGCCTTCGCGTGGTCGATCTTGATCTCGATCTGCGGATTGTCGAACTTCAGGTCCGAGAACGCGAAGAAGAACAGCCCGCTCTTGTAGAGCTCGCCCTGGAGCTGCTGGAGCACGCGCTCGAGCGTGCGGTAGTCCGCCGTCGTCTTGATCACGAACTGCACCGGCGGCCCGCTGCTGCCCGGCAGCGACGGCAGCTCGATCGCGAAGATCTCGAGGCCGGGAATGCCCGCGACCTTGCCCTGCAGCTCCTGATACACCTGCGCCTGGCTGCGCTTGCGCTCGCTCCACGGCTTCAGCAGCATGCCGCCGAAGCCGCTGTTCACCTGGCCCGCGCCGTTGATCGCGAACGAGTTCGCGTATTCCGGGAAGCCGGTGAACACCTTGTTGAGTTCGTTCATGAACGATTCGAGGTAGTCGAGGTTCGCGTATTGCGGCGCCTTCACCTGCATGAAGATGACGCCCTGATCCTCCTTCGGTCCGAGCTCCTTGCGGGTTTCCTGGTAGAGGAAGACGCAGCTCGCGAACACGGTGGCGGCCACGATCAGCACCAGCGGACGGTAGTGCATCACGCGGTCGAGCCGGCGCTCGTAGCCGTTGCGCAGGCGCGAGAAGACGCGGTCGACGAGATCGGCGAAGCGGCCCTGGTGCCCGGCCCGCAGCAGCTTCGAGCACATCATCGGCGAGAGCGTGAGCGCCACCACGCCGGAGATGACGACCGAGGCCGCGAGCGTGAACGCGAATTCCTGGAACAGCGCGCCGGTGAGCCCGCCGACGAAGCCGATCGGCGCGTAGACCGCGGCGAGCGTGATCGTCATCGAGATGACGGGCCCGGCGATGTCGCGCGCGCCGTGCAAGGCCGCCTGGAACGGCGTCTCGCCCTCCTCGATGTGGCGATAGATGTTCTCGACCACGACGATGGCGTCGTCGACGACGAGGCCGATCGCCAGCACCATCGCGAGCAGCGTGAGGAGGTTGATCGAATAGCCGAGCAGGAAGAGGAAGAAGCAGACGCCGATCAGCGACAGCGGGATCGTCACCACCGGCATCATCACCGAGCGGAACGAGCCGAGGAACAGGAGGATGACGAACACCACGATCACCACCGCCTCGGCGATCGTCTTGAACACCTCCTCGATCGACGCGCTGATCGTCTCGGTCGAATCGTAGACGAGGGTGATCTCCATCCCTTGCGGCAGCGAGGCGTTGATCGCCGGCA
>JAEULD010000082.1 GCA_016792765.1 Candidatus Odyssella sp. | reverse complement strand
GGGGCCGAGCGGCTGCGGCAAGTCCACGATGATGAAGCTGTGCTCGGGCTTGCGGAAGCCCACGCGCGGCCGCGTCGAAGTGGCCGGCGGCGCCGTGGCCGGGCCGCTCAAGATCGTGGGCATGGCGTTCCAGAACCCGACCTTGCTGCCCTGGCGCACGACGCTCGACAACGTGCTGCTGCCGCTCGAGGTCGTCGAGCCCTATCGCCGGACGTTCGCCGCGAAGAAGCGCGGCGAGTATGCCGACCGCGCGATGGCGCTCCTCAAGACCGTGGGCCTCGCCGAGCACGCCGACAAGTTCCCGTGGCAGCTTTCGGGCGGCATGCAGCAGCGCGCCTCGATCTGCCGCGCGCTGATCCACGAGCCGCAGCTGCTGATGCTCGACGAGCCGTTCGCCGCGCTCGACGCGTTCACGCGCGAGGAATTGTGGTGCGTGCTGCGCGATCTCTGGGCGGCGAAGCCGTTCACGGTCATCCTCGTCACGCACGACCTGCGCGAGGCCGTGTTCCTGGCCGACACGGTGTTCGTGATGAGCGCGCGGCCCGGCCGCATCCTCGTGCGCAAGCCGATCGAGCTCGCGCGCCCGCGCGACCTCGAGGTGACGTACTCGGACGGCTTCATCAAGCTCGTCCACGATCTGCGCGAGCGGATCGGCAAGGTGCGCAAGCCGGCGGAGCCGGCGCGATGAGCTGGCTCAAGTCCACCCGGGCGGCGCCGTGGCTGATGACGGCCGGCCTGCTCGTCCTGTGGCAGGCGGTGTGCAGCGCGTTCTCGATCGACGAGTTCATCTTCCCGAGCCCGATCCAGGTCTGGCATGCGCTGATCGAGTATGCGGGGCCGATCCGCCAGCATTCGCTGCAGACCTTGCTCACGACGGTGGCCGGGTTCGGCATCGGCGTGGTTTTCGGGCTCGCGCTCGGCGTGGCCGTGGGCTCGAGCCCGTGGCTCTATTCCGCCACCTATCCGCTGCTGGTGGCGTTCAACAGCATCCCCAAGGTCGCGTTCGTGCCGATCCTGATCGTGTGGTTCGGCATCGGCACGATCCCCGCGATCCTCACCGCGTTCCTGATCTCGTTCTTCCCGATCGTCGTCAACGTCGCCACCGGCCTGGCCACGCTGGAGCCGGAATTGGAGGACGTGCTGCGCGCGCTCGGCGCCTCGCGGCTCGACATCCTCAAGAAGGTGGGCCTGCCGCGCTCGATGCCGTTCTTCTTCGCCTCGCTCAAGGTCTCGATCACGCTGGCCTTCGTGGGCTCGGTGATCTCGGAAACCGTCGCCTCCAATCTCGGCATCGGCTACCTGATGATGTCGGCCTCGTCGTCGAACCGGATGGCGCTGGTCTTCGCCGGCCTCGTCGTGGTCAGCATCCTGGCGATGCTGATGTACGTCGTGTTCGCGTGGCTCGAGATGCGCATCACCGGCTGGGCGCACCGGCGCGGTCGCTGACGCGCCCGGCCCGGCCGCGGCGCGCCGCGGATGACGAAGCCGCCCCGCTCCGCCTATGATCGGCCCGGGCCGCGCCGGCGGCCGCCCGCGCTCGAGGAGACGACCATGACCGTGCGTTCGCTGCACCACATCTCGCTGACCGTGCCCGATCTTTCCGTGGCGCGGAAATTCTACGCCGATTTCGGGCTCGAAGAGGGCCGCGGCGGCGGCAACACGCTGGTCATGCGCTGCCTCGGGCGCGACCAGGATCAGGTCGTGCTCGTCGAAGGCAAGAAGAAGTCGATGCACCACGTGTGCTTCGCCACCCGCGCCGGCGAGCTGGCGGCGCTCGAGAAGCGGCTCGAGGGCGCCGGCGTGCGCCTGCTCGACCCGCCCAGCGAGACGCCCGGCGACGGCCTTTGGTTCCGCGACCCCGACGGCCTGCTCGTGAACGTGCGCGCGGCCGAAGCGGCGCGCTGGCGCAGCGTTCCCGAATTCAAGATCAACAACGCCGGCCACCTCAACCGGGTGGGCAAGCCCGGCCACCCGCAGCGCGGCATGAAGGTGCAGCCGACGCGGCTCGGCCACACGCTGCGCTTCACGCCGCAGATCGCGACGATGATCGATTTCTACACGCGCATCGTCGGCCTCATCCTGTCCGACCGCTCGCAGGACATCGTGGCGTTCATGCGCGGCCACGGCGGCAGCGACCACCACATCTTCGGCTTCATCGCGAGCGACAGGCCGGGCTTCCACCATGCGAGCTTCGAGGTGGCCAACATCGACGAGATCGGCATGGGCGCCGCCCATCTGCTCGACAAGGGCTATCGCGACGGCTGGGGCTTCGGCCGCCACGTGATCGGCTCGAATTTCTTCCACTACGTGCGCGATCCGTGGAACAGCCTCGTCGAGTATTTCTGCGACATCGACTTCATCCCCGACGGCGGCACCTGGGAGACGAAGAACTGGCCGCCCGAGGATTCGCTCTACGTCTGGGGCCCCAAGACGCCCGAGGATTTCGGCGCGAATTACGAGGCGGCGGAGTAGGACGCCGGGTGCGGAAGACGCGTTCGCATCCATCCTTCGAGGCCGCCGCAAGAGCGGCGGCACCTCAGGATGAGGCTCGTTTGTTCGAGCAAAACAAGCCTCATCCTGAGGTGCGGCCCGTTTGGGCCGCCTCGAAGGATGGACGCAGGCGAGGCGATTCCGCGACGTGAGCCAATTCGATCCCTGCCGTCGGCTCTACACCTGTATGTGCGCGATGATCGCCGCGCGCTCGGGGCGGCCGCTGCCTTCGGCCACGACCTGGCCCTTGTCCAGCACGAGCCAGCGGTCGGCGAGGCGCTCGGCCATGGCGAGATTCTGCTCGACGACGACGAAGGCCGTGCCGGCCGCGCATTGCTCGCGGACCACCGCTTCCATGCGCTCGATGTTCTCGGCCTGCACGCCCTCGGTGGGCTCGTCGAGCAGCACCAGCGAATGATCCTCGATCGCGCCGCGCACGAAAGACAGGATCTTCTTTTCGCCGCCGCTCAGCGTGCCGGCGCGCTGCTCGCGGCGGCGGGCGAGGATCGGGAAGCGCTCGGCGAGCGGCGCGAGCCGCGCCGCGGCGCCCGGCGGCGCCGTCAGGAACAGATTGTCGGCGACGCTCAGCTCGTCGAACACCGCGCGTTCCTGCGGGCAATAGGTGATGCCGGCGCGGCGGCGCTCGGGCGGCGCCAGCCCGCCGATCTCGCGTCCGTCGAGCCGCACCGCGCCCTCGCGGCAGGGCAGGAAGCCCATCAGCGCCTTCATCAGCGTGGACTTGCCGACGCCGTTGCGGCCGAGCACGAACAGCACCTCGCCCGCCGCCACCGCGCCCGCGATGCCGCGCAGGATCGTCGTCCCGCCGTAGCCGGCGACCAGGCCCCGGAATTCGAACCGCGCGCTCATTTCGTGCCGCCCGCATAGACCGCGCGCACCGCGGGATCGGCCTGGATCTCGGCGATGCTGCCCGCGGCCAAGAGCTTGCCCTGATGCAGCACGAGCACGCGATCGGCGAGCTCCTTCACGAGGCTCATGTCGTGCTCGATGATGACGATCGCCAGGCCGAGGCGCCGGCGCGCCCAGCGGATCACGTCGATGACCCGGTGGGTCTCCTCGGGCGACAGCCCGGCGCAGGGCTCGTCGAGCAGCAAGAGGCGCGGCTCCATCGCCAGCGCCATCGCCAGCTCGAGGATCTGCCGCTCGCCATGCGAGAGATCGCCGGCGCGGTTGCGGCCTTCGGCGAGGAACGGATAGCGCTCCGACAATTCGCGCAGCAGCGGGCTCGACCAGCGGTGCAGGCGCAGCTTCAACAGATCGCGCGCGCGCGCCCGCGCGCCCCAGAGCGCGAGGTTGAGGTTCTCGGCGACGCTCAGGCCGGGGAACACGTTCGGAATCTGGAATTTGCGCGCGATGCCGAGCCGCGTGACCCCGGTCGGCGGCAGGCCGGTGATGGCACGCCCGGCGAAGCGCACGCTGCCGGCGGCGGCCGGCAGCTCGCCGGTGAGCAGGTTGAAGCACGAGGTCTTGCCGGCGCCGTTGGGGCCGATCAGGCAGGTGATGCCGGGATGATCGACCGCGAGCGTGAGCCCGTCGAGGATCTGCACCGGCCCGGCACTCGCCGCGATGCCCTCGAACGCCACCGCCGCGCCGCCGCCGGGCAGGACGCGCGCCGGCGCCTCGCGCGCGGGCCCGCGCGGGCGGGGGCGCAATCGCTCGACGATCGGCAGCGCGAAACCGACGAGGCCCTGCGGCGCCCAGCGCACGACGACGATGAAGATGATCGCGAGCAGCACTTCCCAATAGGCGAAGGTGTTGCGCAGCTCGGCCGTGAGCACGCCGATGAGGATCGTGCCGAGGATCGGCCCGTAGAGACTGCCGCGCCCGCCGACCGCGGCCCAGATCACCAGTTCGGCCGAGAGCGTGAAGCCGACGAGCTGCGGCGTGACGAGATTCTGCTGCGGCGCGTAGAGCACGCCGGCGATGCCGCCGAGCACGCCCGACAATCCGAACACGGCCGCCTTGGTCAGCGTGACGTCGAAGCCCAGGAACGCGACGCGGCGCTCGTTCTGCGCCACCGCGCGCCACAGCACGCCGGCCGGCGCTTTCGACAGCCAGCTCGTGGCGGCGATGACGACCGCGAGCGCCGCGGCGGAAATCCAGTAGGCGTGCGAGAAATCGTCGAGGCCCGGCAGGCCGGGAATGCCCTTCAGGCCGTTGAAGCCGCCGGTGACCGAGTTCCACCCGTTCGCGATCTGGAACGCGAGCAGGCTGAGCGCGAGCGTGATCAGCGCGAAATACGGGCCCGTCTCGCGCCGTCCGCGGAACAGGATCAGGCCGAGGCCGAACGCGAGCAGCCCCGGCGCCAGCGCGGCCAGCGGCAGCAAGACGAGCAGCAGCGCGCTGCCCTTGAACTGGATCAGCGCGAGGCCCGAGAGATAGCCGCCGATGCCGACGAACATCGCCTGGCCGAGCGGCAGGAAGCCCGCGCTGCCCCAGCACAGGCCGACGCCGAGCGCCGCGATCGCGTAGAGGAAATAGAGCGCCAACTGATAGGCCGCGAAATCCCCGAGCCCGAGCGGCAGGAGGACGAGGACGACCGCGACCGCGGCGCTATGCGCGAGCCAGGAGCCCACGGGGGCGCAGCCAGAGGAACAGGATCGCGATCACCAGCACGGCCGTGTAGCCCGCGGTGCGGTCGGCGACCGCCGAGACCAGGCTGCCGAGCCCGCCGATGATGCCGGCGCCGGCGACGAGGCCGGCGACGCTGCCGAGCCCGCCGACGACGAGGACGAAGAAGCTCTCCAGGATGTAATCGATGCCCATGAACGGGTGCACCGGCGTGAGCGGCGCCACCATCACGCCGCCGAGGCCCGCCAGCGCGCAGCCGGCGACGAAGGCGTTGCGCGCGAGGCGCCCGGTGCGGATGCCGACGGCCTGCGCGAGATCGGGGTTCGCCACCATCGCCTTGATGCGGGTGCCGGCGCCGCTCTTCGCGAACCAGGCGGCGAGCGCGGCCACGCCGGCGAGGCAGAGCACGATCAGCATCAGCCGGTAGCGCGGATAGGCGGCGCCCAGCACGTCGACGGTGCCCGGCAGCGGCAGCGCCACGCTCTTGTAGCCGAGGCCCCAGATCGCCTCGGCCGTCTTGCGCAGCAGCAGGCTGAGGCCCCAGGTGGCGAGCAGCGTATCGAACGGCCGCGCATAGAGCGGGCGGATCAGCCCCGCCTCGATGAGCCAGCCGAGCAGGCCGCATGCGAGCATCGCCAGCGGCACGGCCAGCGCATAGGGCAGGCCCGCCGACTGCACGATCCACGCCGCATAGGCGCCGGCCATGACCAGCTCGCCATGCGCGATGTTGAGCACGCCCAACAGCCCGAACACGATCGCGAGCCCCAGCGCCAGCACCGCGAGCGTCGCGATGCCGAACGCGATGTTGAGGAACTGCGTCGTGACGAGGGGGTCCACTACGTCGAGCCTGCACGCGAACGCGCGATCCGCCGCCGGCCCTCACTTCCCGTTCGCCGCAAGCGGCGAACGGGCCCCTTCTCTCCCACTTCGTGGGAGAGAAAAGGAAGTGGCGCGTATCGCATTCTTCTCTCTCCCGCGCAGCGGGAGAGAAGGGGCCCGTCGCCGCGCCCTTTGCGCGGCGATGGGAAGTGAGGGCCGGGCGCGCGCAATACTCCGGGGCGCCGCAACGCGAAGATCAAGCCTGCTTGCAGGCTTCGCCCGAACCCACGTTGTCGAAGGTCTTGATGATCTTGAAGTTGGTGCCTTCGCATTCGGCGAGATACATCGGCTTGTCGGGATGGCGGTTCTTCATCGTCACCGGGCCGGTGGCGGTGCTGAAGGTGAGGCCCTCGGACGCGGCCATGAGATCGGCGGCCTTGGTGCCCTTGGCCTTCTCGACCAGCGCCTTCGCGCAGTAGACGCCGGCGAAGCAATCGACGCCGATGATGCTGAGCTGCGGCGCCTTCTCGCCGAACTTCGCCTTGTAGGCGGCCTTGAACGCGTCGTGCGCCGCGCCGGGCACGCTCGAGAAATAGGACATGCAGTTGTAGAGCTGCTTGCTGTTCTCGGCGCCGATGCCGAGCAGCGTGTTCTCTTCGAGCAGCATCGAGGCGCGCAGCATCTCCTTGTCGAGGCCGAAGCCGGCGAAGGTGCGGTTGAAGTTCACGTTGTCGGCGCCGACGAGCGTGATGACCACCGCATCGGGCTTGGCGCCCTTGATGCGCGTGACCGCCTCCTCGAACTTGTTGGGCGCGCCGAGCGGCACGTATTCCTCGCCGATCACCTTGCCGCCGCCGGCCGTGAGATACTGCTTCACCCGGTCGTTGGTCTTGCGCGGCCACACATAGTCGTTGCCGATCAGGTAGACGTTCTTGACCTTCTTCTCCTTCGTCAGCAGGTCGATCGACGGGCGCACCTGCTGCTCCGGCGTGTCGGCGAGCACGTAGGTGTTGGGCGCGCATTCGCCGCCCTCGTAGATCGGCGTGTAGATGTAGGGGACGCGGGCCTTGATCGTGCCGACCAGCGCCTCGCGCGTGGCGCTGTCGTGCGAGCCGACGAAGAGATCGCACTTCTCCTGCACCATCAGGCGCACGGCGGTCTTGGTCGATTCGGCGGGCGGGCCGCCGGCGTCGGCGAGCAGCAGCTGCACCTGGCGGCCGAGGATGCCGCCGTTCTTGTTGATCTGCTCGACGGCCAGCTCGGCCGAGGCCTTCTGGGTGGGGCCGAACAGGGCGGCGGGGCCGCTCGCGGCGTAGAACAGGCCGATCTTGAACGGATCGGCCGCGCGCGCGTGGCGCAGGACGACCGGCGCCGCGAGGATCGCGGCGCCGCCGGCGACGAAACCGCGGCGGGTGACGGAGCGTTTCTGCATGACTGGGGCCTCCTCCTGAGGACGGTTGGGCGCCGGCGCGCCTGGCTAATCGAGACGCGGCGGCGGCAGCTTGGGGAGAATCGATTCGAGCGCGCGGCCGATGGCGAGCAGCCTGCGATCCGTGCCCGCCGGCGCGTCGAGCTCCATGCCGACCGGCAGGCCGGACGGCGTGAGCCCGGCGGGAACGCTCAGGCCCGGAATGCCGGCGACGCTGCCGGGCCCGGTGTTGCGGATGAACGTGGCGAAGGTCGGCACCGCGACGCCGTTCAGCATCGTGGTTTCGTCTTCGCCGATCTTCGCCGCCGGAAGCGGCGTGGTCGGGAAGATGACCGCCTCGACGCGATGGCTCGTGAAGCAGTCGGCGTAGGCCTTCTGCAGCCTGGGCCGATGAACGGCGAGCGCCTCGCGATAGGCCGGCTCGGGCACCGCCATCTCGCCGAGCAGGCTCGACAGGATGCCCTTCACGTCCGGGCTCGCCACTTGCGCCACGACCTGCTTGAAGTCGAGGCCGGACTTGTGGCCGGCGAGGTAGGCGTCGAGATCGACGATCGTCTCGTAGAGCGCGATCGGGAAGCCGGCGGCGTTGTCGAGCGCGCCCACGTCGGGGATGGCCACTTCGACCAGCACGACGCCGGCCTTGGCCAGCGCGTTCAGCGTGTCCTCGGCGATCTTGGCCGTGTCGGCGTGGAGGTTTTCCCAGAAATGGCCGCGCGGCACGCCGATGCGCAGGCCCTTCAACTCGGCCGGCGCCTCCGTGAGCGCGCCGCCGGTGACGACGCCGTCGAGCAGCACGAGATCGTTCATGCTGCGCGCCATCGGGCCGGCCGTGTCGCGCGTGTGCGAGATCGGCACGATGCCCGCCTGCGGCCAGCGCAGCAGCGTGGGCCGCAAGCCGAAGATTCCGCACAGCGCCGCCGGAATGCGCACCGAGCCGCCGGTGTCGCTGCCGAGGCCGGCCGGCGCGAGACGCGCCCCGACCGCGACGCCGGTGCCGCCCGAGGAGGCGCCGGGAATGCGGGTGGGATCGTAGGGATTGCGCGCCGGCCCGAACGCCGCGTTGTTGTTGGTGATGCCGTAGGCCAGCTCGTGCAGGTTCGTCTTGCCGAGGATCACGGCGCCGGCGGCGACGAGGCGCGCGGCCACCGGCGCATCCTGCTTCGGCCGGTGGTTCTTCAGCGCCGGCGTGCCGCCCGTGGTCGGCATCGCCGCGGTGTCGATGTTGTCCTTGAGCACCAGCGGCACGCCTTCGAGCGCGCCGACCTTGCCGGATTTGCGCCGTTGGTCCGACGCCGCTGCCGCGGCCTTGGCGGCGGCGGGATCGAAATGGATGAAGGCGTTGAGCTTGGCGTGGCGCTGGCAGCGCTCGACGAGCGCGGCCATGAGCTCCTGCGACGAGAGCTTGCCCTCGCCCATCGCGGCGAGCGCGCCGGTGGCGGTCAGGGCTATGCGGTCCATGCCGCCCGCCGCCCGCTGCTACGAACTGGATTCACGCCCGGAGCCTCCCCAACCTTCGCCGAAACTGCCTCGGCCGCGATCCTAGGGCCGGCCCGCTTCGCCCGCCATCTACATTAATGCCGACGGCGCCGCCCCGCGGCGGGTCATCAGCGCCGCCAGCTCGGCGCGGTTCGCGCAAGCGAGCTTGTCCATCGCGCGGTTGAGGTGCGTGCGCACGGTGCCGAAGCCGATGCCGAGCCGGTGCGCGATGTCGCGATCGCGCAGCCCCTCGGCGACCAGCGTGGCCACCTGGCGCTCGCGCGCGGTGAGGGCGCCGTCGGCGGGAGTCGCGCGCAGCAGCGCGTCGCGCAGGAACGGGCACAGCGCGTCGAGCAGATCGAGATCGCGCGCCTCGAAATCCGGCCGGCGGCGCGAGCGCCAGATGCGCAGATCGCCGAGATCGCGCCGCCCGGCCGCGTCGAACACGAACAGGTTGATGCCGTGATGCAGCCCGTCGCGCGCGAGGAAATCGTTGTAGAACTCCGTCCGCTCGAGCTGGCGCCGCGGGATGACGGCATCGACCAGCGTGGCGCGCCGGCGGCGGCGCAGCTCCGCCGTCATCGGATCGCGGTATTGATACCACTCGCCGTAGCGGCGCAGATTCGCGGGATCCATGTTGTGGTTGACGGGGTGCTCGCTCTCCCCGGTCGCGGCGTGCCACACGTAGGAGGCGCCGAAATCGGCGCGCAGCAGGCGCATGATGTCGCCGAAGACGCTGGCGCGCACGTCGGCGCTCGCCGGCAGGCTGGCCAGGCGCCCGACGATGTCGCCGAAAAGCGCGAGTTCGCTGCTCGTGATGTCGCGAATGGCCATCGCGGCGCGGGAGTGCCCCCTCCTCCGAAAAGCGCCCAAGGCAAGCCGAACGCGAAAACTGTGAGACCACCGCCCCCGGCGAGTCAAGGCCGGCCGCGCGCCGGCGCGGGCTCAACCGGCCGCCAGGGCCCGCCGCCCGGCGCGCGCCGCCGGAAACAGCAGATCGCACACGGTGTCGATCACGGCGTCGCTGCACGGCTCGCCGGCGCGCAGATGGGCGTGCATCGCGAAGCCGTCGAACGCCATGAACGACAGATGCGCGAGCGCGGCGCTGTCCGCGCGCCCGCCGCGCGACCCGGCGAGGCAGCCGTCGATCATCGCCGCGACGCGCTGCTCGACCGCATGCAGCAGCCCGGGCGAATAGCTCTCGTCGCGCGCCGCGGTCGACAGCGCCTGCATGAGATTGTTGGCGAAGCCGTTGGCGTCGCTGGGAATCTCGCGCCAGAGCGCCACCAGGATGCGGCGCAGGCGCCGGCGCGGATCGGCGATGGAGGCGATCTCGCGCTCGACCAGGGCGAGGCGCTGCTGCAGCCAGGGCTCGAACACCGCGTAGAACAGCGCGAATTTCGAGCGGAAGTAGACGTAGATGTTCGCGCGCGAGGTTCTCGCGGCGCCGGCGATCTCGTTCACCGTCGTGTCGACGTAGCCCGTCTTCCGGAACAGCCGCAGCGCCGCGGCGAGGATCGCCGCGCGCACTTCGGCCTTCTTCACCTGCGCCATCGTCCGTTCCTCCGCCAGCGCTCCCGGCATCAATACCGACACCGGTTCGGTATTGACAAGGAATTGCGACTCGCTCCTAATCGCGGCTTCACGCCATGGCAATGATGGGGATCCCGCCGTGACCGAGGCTGCGCTTCGTCCGCAAGAAATCAATCCCGCCAAGCTCGCGATGCTCTACTTGAAGCAGTTCGAGCTGTGCAACGTGAAGCGCGGCGAGACGGTGGTCGCCGTCAGCGATCTCGGCACGCGGCGCGAATACGTCGCCGCCGCCTTCGCCGCCGCCGAGCAGCTCGGCGCCGACATCTACGAGATGTGCGTCAACAACGTGCCGGGCTGGACCAAGGTGGGCGTGCCCACGATCGGCCAGTGCAAGGGCACGCTCGAGGCCTTGAAGGCCGCGGACATGGTGGTGATCTTCCACGTGCCGCTGTTCAGCTCGTGGCTCAAGGAAGTGCGCGCGGCCGGAACGCGCGTGCAGATGATCATCGACGCGCCCGACGATCTCGAGATGCTGATGGCGCCGCCCGGCCTCAAGGAAGCGGTGCTGCACGCGCACGAGCGCCTCGCCAAGACGCGCGAGGTGCGCGTCATCAGCGATGCCGGCACCGATCTGCGCTATCGCTGCGGCGAATATCCGGTGATGAGCCAATACGGCTACGCCGACGCCAAGGGCCGCTTCGACCATTGGGGCGGCGGGCACATCCACACCTTTCCGAACGAGGGCAGCGCCAACGGCACCGTCGTGATGCAGCCCGGCGACATCGTGATCCTGCCCTACTGCCGCTACGTGCAGGACCAGGTGCGGGTCGAGGTGCGCGACGGCTTCATCACCAAGATCGAGGGCGGCCTCGACGCGAAGCTGATGAAGGCGTGGCTCGAGGACAACAAGGCCTCGGACGACGACCGCGATCCCTACGCGGTTTCGCATCTCGGCTGGGGCCTCAATCCGCAGGCGCGCTGGTACAACATCGCGCTCGCCGGCGATTCGCCGGAGCGCAGCCGCGCCGCCGCGCGCGTGTTCCCGGGCAATTTCCTGTTCTCGACCGGGCCCAACAACGAAGGCGGCGGCAAGCGCAAGACCCGCGGCCATTACGACGTGCCGATGCGCGACTGCACGGTGATCCTCGACAACGAGGTGGTCATCGACAAGGGCCGCTTCGCGGACGAGAAGATGCGGGTGAAGCGCGTCCAGCGCTGACGGCGCTCCGATGCGCATCGAAGGATCGTTCGTCGTCGCCGCGCCGCGCGAGCGCGTTTTCGCGGAGATCACCAACCCCGCGCTGATGGCCGGCTGCATTCCCGGCTGCGAGGCGATCGAGGTGATCGACCCCAAGACCTATCGCGCGCGCATTCTCGTCGAGGTCGGGCCGATCAAGGCGCGCTTCAACCTCGTGGTCGAGGTGAAGGAGGAAGTGCCTCCGGAGCGCGTCGTCTCGATCACGCGCGGCGAGGAAGGCACGCGCGCCAGCGTGATCTCGTCGAACAACGAACTGGTACTGGCCCCGGCCGAGGGCGGCGGCACGGAAGTGAAGTACGTCGCCGAAGTGTCGGTGACCGGGCGCCTCGGCAAGTTCGGCCTCGGCATGATGAAGAAGAAGGCCGAGGCGCTCGGCGCCAAGTTCGCGGAGAATTTCCGCGGCAAGATCGAAGCGGCGGCGGCGTCATGAGCGTGCCCGGCTTTCACCGGCCGAAATCGGTCGAGGACGCGGCGCGGCTGCTCGCCGAGACGGACGGCGCGCGCTGCCTGTCGGGCGGGGCCACGCTCGTCGCGATGATGAACGCGAGCCTCGCCGAGCCCAAGGCGATCGTGAGCCTGGCGGGGATTCCCGAGCTGGCCGGCATCGCGGAGCTCGCGAACGGCGGGTTTCGCATCGGCGCGATGACGCGCCACGCGGCGACGGCCGGAGACGCGCGCCTCGCCGGCACGCTCGCGGTGCTGCGCGACGCGGCGCGGCAGATCGCGAACCCCGTGGTCCGCAACATGGGCACGATCGGCGGCTCCATCGGCTTCGCCGATCCCGCCGCCGACTATCCGCCGGCGCTCGTCGCCGCGAACGCCGAGGTGGAGATCGCGAACGCCGCCGGCCGCCGCCGCGTGGCGGCGCGGGATTTCTTCGTCGACTGGTACACGACGGCGTGCGGGCCGGGCGAGTTCGTGACCGGCGTCTATCTGCCGCCGCCCCGCCCCGGCGCGGGCCTCTACAAGAAGCTCGCGCGCGTCTCCGGCGATTTCGCGATCGCGTCGGTGGCGCTGTCGGCGGCGAAAGACGCGAACGGCGTATCGATCCGCATCGCGGTCGGCGGCTGCGGGCCGCGGCCGATCCGCGCCGACGCGGCCGACGCGCTGCTGTCGGCGAAATTCGGCGACGCGGCCGCGGCCGCCGCCGCCGGCGAGGCGCTGGCCGCCGCCGCCGACCCGGTCGACGACGTTCGGGCGAGCGCCGAATACCGGCGGCTGGTGATCCCGCGGCTGGTCGCGGAGACGGTGGCTCACGCGCGCGCCGCATTGGAGGCGAGATGACGCTGGCGCTCTCGATCAACGGCCGGATCCGCCAGGTGCAGGCCGGCCTCTCCGATACGCTGCTGACCGTGCTGCGCGACCAGCTGCTGCTGACCGCGGCCAAGCGCGGCTGCAATCAGGGCGTCTGCGGCGCCTGCACGGTGCTGATCGACGGCCGCCCGCAGCGCGCGTGCCTCTCGCTTGCCGCCAATTGCGAGGGCGCCGCGATCACGACGCTCGAGGGCCTGCAGCGCGACGCGAGCATGGCGCGGCTGCAGAAGGCGTTCGCGGCGACCGGCGCCGTGCAGTGCGGCTTCTGCACGCCGGGCGTGCTCGTCTCGGCGCACGCGCTGCTGTCGCACAACGCCGACCCGCGCACCGACGAGATCCGCGCCGGGCTTTCCGGCAATCTCTGCCGCTGCTCCGGCTATCGCAAGATCGTCGACGCGGTGGCCGAAGCGGCAAAGGAGGCCAAGCCGTGAGCGCGACAGCGAAAGCCGTCGGCGCCGCGCTGCCGCGCGCCGAGGTGCGCGAGAAGGTGGAGGGCCGCGCGCAGTACATCGCCGACCTCTACCGCCCCGGCATGCTGCACGGCGCCGTTCTCGGCAGCCCGCACGCCCATGCGCGCATCAAGCGCTACGACACGAGCGAGGCGCTGGCGGTGCCGGGCGTGCACGCGGTGCTGACCGGCGACGATTTCGGCGACCATCGCATGGGCGCGTTCGTCAAGGACGAGCACGCGATCGCCAAGGGCAAGGTGCGCTATGTCGGCGAGCCGGTGGCCGCCGTCGCCGCCGAGACCGAGGCGGCGGCGAAGCTCGCCGCGCGCCTCGTCAGCGTCGAATACGAGGAGCTGCCGGCGATCCTCTCGCCCGAGGCGGCGCTGGCGCCGGACGCCGCGATCATCCACGAGGACGTCGCCTCCTACTTCAAGGTGTTCGACACCGGCAGCACGGCGAACGTCTGCTCGCGCACCTCGCTGACCGAGGGCGACGCCGCGGCCTGGGACCGCTGCGACGTGATCGTCGAGGGCCGGTTCGCGACGCAGCCGCAGGCGCACGTCTCGCTCGAGCCGTGCGGCGCGCTGGCCGAGCCCGATGCCACGGGCCGCGTGACCCTGTGGTCGGCGAACCAGTCGGTGTTCCGCGTCCAGGCGAACGTCTCGGAATCGCTCGGCCTGCCGATGGCGCAGCTGCGCTGCCTGACGCCGCGCGTGGGCGCGGGCTTCGGCAACAAGATGGAGCCGCACATCCAGCCGATCGCCGTGAAGCTGGCGCTCGCGACCGGACGGCCGGTGAAGCTGATCCTCACGCGCGAGGAGGATTTCGAGATCGTGCGCGCGCGGCATCCGTTCAAGCTGCGCGTCAGGACCGGCGCGCTCAAGGACGGCACGCTCGTGGCGCGCGAGGTGGAGGTGCTGCTCGACGGCGGCGCCTATGCCGACGACAGCCCCGGCGTGCTCGGCTACAGCCTGTTCATGTCGCCCGGCCCCTACCGCTTCCGCTACATGAAGGCGTCGGGCACGCTCGTCTACACCAACAAGCTGCGCTTCGGCGCGTTCCGCGGCTTCGGCAATCCGCAGGTGAGCTTCGCCGGCGAGCAGCAGATCGACGAGATCGCCGCGCGCCTCGGGCTCGATCCGCTCGCGGTGCGCGAGAAGAGCATGCTGCGCCCCGGCGACAAGTGGTTCGGCGGCGCCGAGGTGGGGTCGAACGGCCTCGAAGAGTGCATCGCGCGGGTGAAGGCGGCATCGGGCTGGGCCAAGCGCGCCGAACTCGAGCCGAGCGCGCCCGGCCGGAAGCGCGCGATGGCCGCCGCCTGCACCGCGCACATCAGCGGCCTGCTCGCCACCGGCGCGATCGTGCGCATGCTCGAAGACGGATCGATCGTGCTCAACACCGGCGCGGTCGACATCGGCCAGGGCTCCGACACGGCGCTGACGCAGATCTGCGCCGAGGCGCTCAAGGTTCCGATCGAGCGCGTGCGGCTCGCCAGCCCCGACACCGACGGCTCGCCCTACAATTGGGGCACGACCGCGAGCCGCGTCACCTACACCACCGGCCGCGCCGTGGTGGCGGCGGCCCTCGAGGTGGAAAAGCAGATCAAGCAGCACGCCTCCGAGATGCTCGAGTGCGACGCGGCCGATCTCGAGCTGCGCCCCGGCGGGCGCGTCGGCATCGTCGGCGTGCCCGACAAGGCCGTGAGCTTCTTCGAGGTTTCCGCGCGCGCGCACTGGGCGCGCGGCGGCCCGATCATCGGCCACAATTCGCTGGTGTTCGAGAAACCGAGCGTGGACCCCAAGCGCGCGATCGCGGTGGGGCTGCCGTTCCCGCAGATCGGCGCCTTCGCGTTCGGCGCGCTCGTGGTCGACATCGAGATCGACGAGACGACCGGCAAGATCGAGGTGAAACGCGCCTGGTCCGCCGCCGATGTCGGCCGCGCGATCAATCCGCTCGCGGTGGAAGGCCAGCTCGAGGGCGCCTTCGTCCAGGGCATGGGCCTCGCGCTCAACGAAGAAATGGTGTGGGACGGCCCGCGCCTCGCGAACCCCACGCTGATGGACTACAAGGTGCCGACGACGCTCGATTCGCCCCACGAGATCCATTCGATCATCGTCGAGGCGCCGGAGCCGGACGGTCCGTTCGGCGCCAAGGGCGTGGGCGAGATCGGCATCAACGTGGTGCCGGCCGCGATCGCCAACGCCGCGGCGATCGCGCTCGGCAAGCGCTTCAACGCCCTGCCGCTCACGCCCGAGCGCGTGCTGCGCGCGATGCTCGGCAAATAGGAACGGCGATGCGCATCGAGGATTACCCGCCGCAGGAGCCCGCCTCCCCCGCCGGCGCCGCCTATGCCGCCGAATGCCTGAAGCGCGGCGCCGGCATCGCCGGCGCGGAGATGCGCTACGGCGCCGATCCCTATCAGGGCCTCGCGTTCCACCGCGCGGCGCGGCCGAACGGCGCGGTGTTCGTGTTCTGGCACGGCGGCGGCTGGACCGGCGGCTACAAGGAATGGATGGCGTTCATGGCGCCGGCCTTCACCGCGGCCGGCGTCACCTTCGTCGCGCCGGGCTACCGCCTCGCGCCGCAGCACGTCTTTCCGGCCGGCCTCGAGGATTGCGCCGATGCGGTCGCGATGGTGCACGCCGAATGCGGCCGCTTCGGCGGCGATCCGGCGCGCATCTTCATCGGCGGGCACTCGGCCGGCGGCCATTACGCGGCGCTGCTGGCCGTGACGCAGGGCTGGCGCGCGAAACGCAAGCTGCCGCGCGACGTGGTGAAGGGCTGCCTGCCGATCTCCGGGGTGTTCCAGTTCGGCGAAGGCGCCGGCCTCTCGATGAAGCCGCGCTTCCTCGGCGCCGATCCCGCCGCCGAGCGCGCGGCGAGCCCGATCCACAACATCGAGACGGCGCCGCCGTTCCTGCTCGCCCATGGCGACAAGGACTTCCCGCACCTGATGAAGCAGGCCGAAGCGATGGAAGCGGCGCTCGAGAAGGCGGGCGGCGCCGTCGAGCGCGTCGTCCTGCCCGGGCGCGACCACTTCTCGGCGAGCCATGCCGGCGGCGAGGCCGACGGCCCGTGGGTTCCGAAAGCGCTGGCCTGGATCGCAGCGGCCGCCGCGCGCGGCCGCGTGGCCGGATGAGCGCCGAGCCCGTCCTCGTCATCAAGGACGGCTGCGTCGTCACCGGCGACGCGAAGGATACGCGCCACGACCGCGCCGACATCGTGGTGCGCGGCAACCGCATCGCGGCCATCGGCCCGGACGCCGGCGCCGGCCTCGCCGGGGCCGAGACGATCGACGCCGCCGACGCGGTGGCGATGCCCGGCCTCGTCAACGCGCACCTGCACAGCAACGAGGGATTCGAGCAGGGCGCCTACGACAACCTGCCGCTCGAGCCCTGGCTGCTGCAGAGCTATCCGCCGTTCGGGTTTCCGCTGCTGAGCGAGGAGGACTACTACCTCCGCACGATGCTGGCCGCGGTCGAGTCGATCCGCGCCGGCGTCACCACGGTGCAGGACGACTACGTGCACCTGCCCGGCACGCCCGAGGCACAGGATGCCGCGATCCAGGCCTATCTCGACGCCGGCCTGCGCGCCTGGGTGACGGTCGACCTCTGGGACGTGGGGCTGCTCGACTGCCTGCCCTATGTGCGCTCGATCATCCCGCAGCCGATCCAGGACGAGATCCTGGCGCTGCCGTTCACGAGCACGGCCGAGCAGCTCGCCCTCTTCCAGCGCCACTTCGAGAAATGGCACGGCCGCGACGGCCGCATCCGCATCGTCATCGCGCCCTGCGGGCCGCAGCGCTGCAGCCCCGCGATGCTGCGCGAGATCGGGCGCCTGGCCGAGGCGCTCGACATCCCGATCCACAGCCACACGCTCGAAACCAAGCTCCAGGCGGTGCATGCGCGCGCGCAATGGGGCAAGAGCGTCGTCGAGTATCTCGACGGGTTCGGCCTCTTGAGCCCGCGCCTCGCGATCGTGCACGGCATCTGGCTGACCGAGCGCGACATCGCGCTGCTCGCCGCGAACGGCTGCACGGTCGTGCACAATCCGCTGAGCAATCTGAAGCTCGGCAGCGGGCTCTGCCCGGTGCGCAAGCTCCTCGACGCCGGCGTGAACGTGGCGCTCGGCACCGACGGGCTCGCGACCAGCGACACCGCCGACCTCATCGAGGCGATCCGCGCGGCCAGCCTCATCCACAAGCCCGGCACGCACGATTACGCGCAGTGGGTATCGGCCGCCGACGTGTTCCGCATGGCGACGATGGGCGGCGCGCGCTCGGGCCTCATGGAGCGCGAGGTCGGCAGCCTCGAGCCCGGCAAGAAGGCCGACATCATCCTGCTCGATCGCGGCGCCTGGGGGTTCATTCCGCTGCACGACCCGGTGCGCAACCTCGCCTTCTCGGTGACCTCGGAAGCGGTCGAGACCGTGATCGTGGACGGGCGCATCGTGATGCGCGACCGCGAGATCACCGTCTTCGACGAGGCCGCGATGCGCGGCCGCGTGCGCGAGGCCGCGGAGCGATTCCGCCGCGAGCGCGTGCCCGCCATGCGCGCGGGCGCGCAACGCCTCGAACCGCACATCCGCGCGATGTATTATCGCGCGGCGGCGGAGGCCCTGCCGCTCGGCGAGGCGCCGCGCCGCATCGGCGCGAACCAGCGGCAGTCCTAGGCCATGCGGCGCGCGAGGGAACGGCGATGACAGCCCAGAACGAGCCCGGCGGCGGCGCGGCGCACGGCAAGGTCGCCGACGCCTTCAAGGACTTCCCCTACTACAAGGAAGGCGCCGTTCCGCAATATCACCGCTATCACGCCGAGGTTTCCTACCTCGACGAGCTCGAGCGCATCTGGGGCAAGCGCTGGGGCGCCCAGGGCATCGGCCGGCTGCGCGAAGTGGCGATGGTGAAGCCGACCGAAGCCGAGGTGCTGCAGCTCTACGAGCAGGATTCGGCGTTCTTCGTGTTCAACGGCATCACGCCGAAGCTCGACCTGATGCGCGAGCAGCACCACGGCCTCGCCAAGCTCTACGAGAGCCTCGGCGTCAAGGTGCACGAGCTGCGCTGGGCCGACGATCCGCCGCGCTCGGCCTACGGGCCGATGAAGCGCGGCATCTCGGCCGCGGCGGGCTTCGTCGTCAACGGCGGCGCCATCATTCCGCGCGAGGCGACGCCCTATTGGCGCGGGCGCTCGCGCTACGTCGCCAAGGCGCTGATGGAGCTGGGCTGCCCGATCCTCTACACCGTCCACGGCAAGGGCGTGTGCGAGATCGGCGCCTCGGTGCGCATGAGCGACGATTTCGTCGTGCTGATGCTGTCGACCGACTGCAACCGCGAGGGCGCCGAGCAGGTGATCCCGGTGCTCGAGCGCTCGGGCTACAAGCGCGTGCTGCTGTCGGCGAGCCCGGGCCCGCTCTACGACTACCACGAGGAGGTGCCGGGCTGGATGCACGCGGACATGTGGATCATGCCGCTCGACGCCAGGCTGGCGCTGATCTATCCGCCCTGGTGCGATTACCAGACCATTCGCGACCTGCACGAGATCGGCTATACGCTGATCGAGGCGCCGCGCGAGGAAGTGAACCTCTATCCGACCAACGGCATCACGCTCGAGCCACGCCGGGTGATCATGAACGCGAGCGCGGTGAAGACGCGCCGGCTGCTCGAGCAGCACAAGGTCGAGGTGATTCCGATCGAATACGACGAGGTGCACAAATACGGGGGCGGCGTGCGCTGCAATACGATGCAGCTCGTCCGCGACCCCGGCCCGTGCACCTTCGCCGCATAGCGCCGCCGAAGAGCGCTTCGTGCCGTGCCTTCAACCAAGCAGGGAGAGACCATCGTGATCCGGAAGCTCAGTATCGCCCTGGCCGCCGCCGCGCTGTTCGCCGCGCCGGCCGCCGCCCAGAACATCAAGATCGGCTTTTCGCTGGCCAAGACCGGGCTGTTCGCCCAGGCCGTGCCCTCGCAGCTCAACGCCTACGAGCTGTGGCGCGAGCAGGTGAACGCCAGGGGCGGCCTCGACGTCGCCGGCAAGAAGCGCATGGTCGAGTTCGTCCAGTACGACGACCAGTCGAACCCCGGCAACGCGGTGAAGATCTACGAGAAGCTCATCACCGACGACAAGGTCGAGCTGCTGCTGGCGCCGTGGGGCACGCCGCACCACTTCGCGGTGGCGCCGGTGCTCGAGAAGTACAAGTTCCCGATGGTCGGCAACACCGCCGCCTCGGTGCAGCTGCGCGAGATCAAGCCCGGCAACATCTGGTTCGTGACCTCGGCGATTCCCGACAAGATGGCCGCCGAGCTGGTCGCGATGGCCAAGGCGAACGGCTACAAGACCGCCGGCATCGTCGCCAACGTCCTGCCGCTCGCCAAGGAGATCAAGGCGTCGCTCGTGCCCGCGCTGCAGAAGGCCGGGATCGCGGTGAAGGTGAGCGAGGAGTATCCGCCCGACATCAAGGACATGACGGCGATCCTCACCAAGGTGAAGGCCGCCGCGCCCGAGGCGCTGTTCGTCCTCTCCTATCCGGGCGACTCGGTGCTCTACGCGAAGCAGGCGAAGGAGATCGGCATCGCGGCGCCGTTCCAGTTCGTCGCGGTGGGCCCGACGATGGACTTCTTCGGCAAGGTGGTGGGGCCGTCGGCGAACGGGCTCGTCACGATGGGCCACTGGTCGCCGGCCAAGGCCGACTGGAAGCGCGCGAAGCCGTTCTACGACGCCTACGTCAAGAAGTTCAACGAGAAGCCGGACTATCTCGACACGGTCGTCAGCTACATGTCGCTCGAGATCCTCGAGCAGGCGGTGGCCAAGGCCGGCACCGACAAGCAGAAGCTGCGCCAGGCGATCGCGTCGATGACGTTCGACACGATCAACGGGCCGGTGAAGTTCCAGGGCGTGCAGAACGCGATCACGCCGACCGCGTTCCTGCAGATCCAGGGCAGCGAGCTGCAGCTCGTCTGGCCGAAGGCCATCGCCACCAGCCCGTTCAAGGCCAAGACCGGCTGGTAATCCGCCGCCGCCGGCGCCCGGCACTCCGGGCGCCGGCCGCTTCCTTCACGCTACGCGGGTGCCCGAGCGGTGGACGCGCTTCTGTCGGGCCAGCTCCTCGTCGCGGCGCTCGTCACCGGCGCCCTCTATGCGCTGACCGCGCTCGGCCTCAATCTCGTCTACGGCACGATGCGCCTGCTGAACGTGGCGCACGGCGATCTCGTGATGATCGGCGCCTACGTGGCGTTCTGGGCCTTCACGCTGCTCGCGCTCTCGCCGCTGCTCGGCCTCGCGGCGGCCGCGGCCCTCGCCGCGCTGTTCGGGCTCGCGCTCTATCACGGCCTCTTCCGCCGCCTGCTCGCCGGCGGCAAGGCCGCGCAGCGCCTCGAGGCCAATTCGCTGCTGCTGTTCTTCGGCGTTTCGGTGATCGTGCAGAACCTGATGGCGCTGCAGTTCACGGCGACGCCGCGCGGCTACCAGTATCTCGACACCGTCTACCGCTGGGGCAACGCCGCCATCACCGGCAACCGCGTCGCGGCCTTCGCCGTCGCCGTGATCCTCTGCGGCGGCGTGCTCGCGTTCCTCCGCTTCCACGTCACCGGGCTCGCGATCAAGGCCCTCATCCAGCGCCGCGACGCCGCCGCCGTCGTCGGCGTCAACGTCGAGCGCGTGCAGCAATTGGCGCTGTGCCTCGGCTTCGCGAGCGCCGCCGTCGCCGGCGCGCTGGTGAGCATGACCGAGCAGATCTCGCCGTTCATGGGCTTCCCGTTCACGATCGCGGCGTTCGTCGTCATCATCCTCGGCGGGCTCGGCAACGTCACCGGCGGCATCGCGGCCGGGCTGCTGCTCGGCGTGCTCGAGACCTACGGCGTGGCGCTCACCTCCTCGGCCTACCGCTCGATCCTCGTCTACGGCGTGTTCGTGCTCATCCTGCTGCTGCGGCCGCAAGGGCTGCTCGGCGGGCGGCGGATCGTGCGATGAGGGGCGCGCTCGCCCTCGCGGCGCTGGCGCTCGCCGCCGCGGCGCTGCCGGCCGTGGCCGGCGACTACCATGTCGGCGTCGGCCTCGGCCTGCTGATGTACGTGGCGCTGACGCAGAGCTGGACCGTGCTTTCGGGCATGACCGGCTACGTCTCGCTCGGCCACGTCGTCTTCTACGGGCTCGGCGCCTATGTCGCCGTGCTGCTGTGGGGCGAGGCGCCGCTCGCCGCGATCGTGGCGCTCGCGGCGCTCGCGGCGTTCGCGTTCGCGGCGCTGATCGGCCTGCCGGCGCTGCGCGTGCGCGGGCCCTATTTCGTGATCCTCACCTTCGGCCTCGCGGAGCTGGCGAAATACGTCGTCATCGTCGTCGAAGGCTGGCTCGGCAAGTTCAGCCGCGTGATCTTCGGCGCGCCCGACATCGAGACGCTCTACTACATCATGTTCGGCCTGGCGGCGGCGGCGACGCTGATGACGTTTCTCGTGCGCCGCAGCCGCTTCGGGCGCGGCCTCCTGGCGCTGCGCGAGAACGAGGAGGCGGCGGAGACCGTGGGCGTGCCGACCGTGCGCTTCAAGCTGCTCGCCTACGCGCTGTCGGCGCTGATTCCGGGCGCGGTCGGCAGCGTCATGGTGCTGCGGCAGACCTATTTCGAGCCGGCGCAGATCTTCGATCCGGTCGTCTCGTTCACGATCGTGACGATGGCCGTCGTCGGCGGCAGCGAGGACATGAAGGGCCCGCTGCTCGGCGCCGCCGGCTTCGTGCTGCTGTCGGAGCTGCTGTGGGCCAACGCGCCGCAGCTCTACATGGTGCTGCTCGGCCTGCTGCTGATCGTGTTCGTGCTGTTCGCGCCGCAGGGTCTGAGCGGCCTCCTCCCGGCGCGGCGGAGGACGCCGTGACCCTCCTCGCGCTCCGCGCCGTGAGCAAGCAGTTCGGCGGCCTGCGCGCGCTGTCCGACATCTCGTTCGACGTCGCCGCGGGCGAGATCGTCGGCATCATGGGCGCCAACGGCGCCGGCAAGACGACGCTGTTCAGCCTCATCGCCGGCAACGAGCGGCCGAGCGGCGGCACGATCGTGTTCGACGGCCGCGCGCTCGCCGGCCTGCCGCCGCACCGCATCTGCCGGCTCGGCATCGCGCGCACGTTCCAGATCGTGCGACCGTTCGGCGGCCTGACCGTCGAGGACAACGTGGCGACCGCGGCGATGTTCGGCGCGGCGCAGGCCGCCTCGCCCGCCGCCGCCGCCGAGCGCGCGCTCGCGGTGCTGGCGCTGGTGGGCCTCGCCGAGCGCGCCGGCGACCTGGCCGAGACGCTGACGCTCTCGGGCCAGAAGCGCCTCGAGCTCGCGCGCGCGGTGGCGACCGGCGGGCGGCTCCTGATGCTCGACGAAGTGATGGCCGGGCTCACGCCGGCGGAGGTGGCGACGATGCTCGAGATCGTGCGCCGCCTGCACCGCGAATACGGGCTCACGATCCTCATCATCGAGCACGTGATGCGGGCGCTGATGCAGCTCGCCGGGCGCATCGTGGTGCTGCATCACGGCGAGAAGATCGCGGAAGGGCCGCCGGCCGCGATCGGCGCGGACCCGCGCGTCCACGAGGTCTATTTCGGGGCGGCGGCATGAGCGCGCTGCTCGAGGCCGAGGGCGTCGTCGCCGGCTACGGCGACATCGAGATCGTGCACGGCTTCGGCTTCGCGGCGGCCGAAGGCGAGGTGACGGCCCTCGTCGGGGCCAACGGCGCCGGCAAGACGACGCTGATGCGCGCGCTGGCGGGCGTGCTGCCGCTCGCGGCCGGCGCGCTGCGCTTCGCCGGGCGCGACATCGCCGCCGCGCGCGCGCATGCGCGTGTCGAAGCCGGCATCGTGCTGGTGCCGGAGGGGCGGCTGATCTTTCCGCACATGAGCGTGGCCGAGAATCTGCGCATCGGCGCGATCAATCCGCGCGCGCGGCGCGACCGGGCGCGCACCGCCGACGAGGTCTACGCGCTGTTCCCGCGCCTCGCCGAGCGGCGGCGCCAGCTCGGCGGCACGCTGTCGGGCGGCGAGCAGCAGATGCTGGCGCTGGGGCGCGGGCTGATGGCGAAGCCCCGGCTGCTCCTGCTCGATGAGCCCACGCTCGGCCTCGCGCCGATCATGGCGAAGCTGATCTTCTCGACGATCGAGCGCCTGAGCGAGGGCGGGCTCACGATCGTGATCGCCGAGCAGGACGTGGGCCAGACCCTCGGGATCGCCGACCGCGCCTACGTGATCGAGAACGGGCGCCTCGCCCTCGCCGGCGCGGGCGCGGCGCTGCTCGACGATCCGCGCGTCAAGGCCGCGTATCTGGGCCTGTGACCGCGCGGCGCCCGGCGATAGGATGGGACGCATGACGAGACCGGACGGAACCCTCGAGCGCCTCGGCGTGCGCGCGGCGGCGCGCCGCATCGCGGCCGGAGAGACGACGTCGCAGGCGCTGGTCGAAGCCTGCCTCGCGCGCATCGCGGCGCGGGAAAGCGAGGTCGGCGCCTGGACGTTCCTCGATCCGGCGGCGGCGCTGGCGCAGGCGCGCGCCGCCGATGCCGCCGCCCCGCGCGGCCCGCTGCACGGCGTGCCGATCGGCATCAAGGACCTCATCGACACCGCCGACATGCCGACGGCCTATGGCTCGCCGATCTACGAGGGCCACCGCCCGGCCGCCGATGCGGCGCCGGTGGCGCTGCTGCGCGCGGCCGGCGCCGTGATCCTCGGCAAGACCGTGACGACCGAGTTCGCGGCGGTGACGCCGGGCAAGACGCGGAATCCGCGCAACCTCGCGCACACGCCGGGCGGCTCCTCCTCGGGATCGGCGGCCGCGGTGGCGGACGGGATGGTGCCGGCGGCGCTGGGCACGCAGACCGTGGGTTCGACGATCCGCCCGGCCGCGTTCTGCGGCACGGTCGGGTTCAAGCCGACCTACCAGGCGCTCAGCATCGCCGGCGTGAAGGCGCAGGCCGAATCGCTCGACACGCTCGGCATCCTCGCGCGCACGGTCGACGATGCGCGGCTGCTGCACGCGGTGCTGAGCGCGGGCCCCGTTTCCGCAGCCGGCGCCGTGCCGGAAACGCCGCCGCGCCTCGCCTTCTGCCGCACCGCGCACTGGCCCAAGGCGGAGCCGGCGACCGTCGCGGCGATGGCGGCGGCGCAGGGCAGGCTGCGCGCGGCGGGCGCGTGGATCGAGGAGGTGGAGCTTCCGCAGCACTTCGCCGAGGCGCTCGACGCGCAGTGGCTGATTCTCCGCTTCGAATTCGCGCGCAGCCTCTCGTTCGAGCGCACGCAGCGCCGCGACCGGCTGAGCGAGCGCCTGCGTGCGCTGCTCGACGCCGGCATCGCGATAACGCCGGCCGAGCATGCCGCCGCCCAGGCGCTCGCGCGCCGGTGCCGCGCCGAGATCGCCGGCGTGTTCGACCGCTTCGACGCGATCCTGACGCCCGCCGCCGGCGGCGAGGCGCCCGAGGGCCTGCACGGCCCGAGCGACCTGCTGTTCCAGCGCCTCTGGACGCTGCTGCACCTGCCCGCCATCACCCTGCCCGGCCTCGCCGGCCCGCGCGGCCTTCCGGTCGGCGTTCAATTCGTCGGCCCGCATGGCGGCGACGGCAAACTGCTCGACGTCGCGAGCTGGGCCGAGCCCGTGCTCGGCGCCGGCGCCTGAACCCGGCCTAGATGTCGGGCGCGGCGGCCTTGATCTCGGCGGCGAGGTAGGGATTCCAGGCGGCGGCGGTGGCCGCCTGCACGGCATAAGCGCCGGCATCGAGAAACGCGCGCGCATCGGCGGCCGAGGCGACGCCGCCCACTCCGATCACCTCGAGCGGCAGCCCGCGGCGGCGGATATGCGCGGCGGCGTCGGCCACGGCGCGCAGCGCGATCGCCTTGATCGCGCCGCCGGCGACGCCGGCCCGCTCGCGCCCGGCGCCGAACGCCGGCGCGCCGGCGCCGTCGACGATCGGCCGGCTCGGCGCGTTGATCATGACGACGCCGTCGGCCGCGCCGGCCACGGCTTCGAGGAACGCCGCCATCTGCGCGCGATCGGCGATGTCGCCGGTCTTGAGCAGCACCGGCCGGGCGCCGGCGGCGGCCTTCACCGCGCGCGCGATCGCGGCGGAGAGGCGCGGGTCGAGATAGACCTCGCCCTCGCGGCGCGCGACGTTGGGGCACGAGAGATCGACCTCGACCAGGTCGGCGCCGGCCGCGGCGACGGTCTGCGCGAGAGCCCCGTACTCGGCGACGAAATCGGCCTCGCTCAGGCCGGGCCGCGCGGTGCCGACGACGGAGACGATCAGCGCCTGCCCGGGGCCGAGCGCGCGGCGCGCCGCGGCGATGTCGGGCTGCCACGTTTCCGGCGCCACCGACGGCGTGCCGAACGAACCCGCGGTCGTCGCCGTGCGCGGATCGGCCGGCGGACGCGCGGCGAGCGCGAGCGGCGTCTCGCGATCGGCGAGGCCGGCGGCGACCGAGCGATCGTCGAGAAACAGCCAGTTCGGCGGCGGATGGCAGAGGCGCGCCTGGCTGCGCACGGTCTTGTAGGTGAGGATGTCGAAGCCGAGCCGCGCGTAGGTTTCCGTCCAGCGGCTGTTGAGGACGATGCTGGCCGCCACGCCGAACCGCGAGCGCACGGCGAGGCCGAAGAAGTCCTTCGTCGGCGTCTCCGGCACGACCGGCCACGGCCCCGCGAAATCCGGGCCGTTCGCGTGGTTCCATTCGAAGCTGCGATCGGTCCGGTAGGTCGGCCGCGGCGGCGCGGCGAGGGTGCGGGCGAGCGCTTCGGCCATGGCGGGTCCCAAAACTGAACGACGTTCAGCGTAGGGGCCGGCCGCCGCCGCGGTCAAGCGCGCGCGCCGTCCGCGGCGCGCCGGTCCGGGCGGCGGGCGTGGTGGCCGGTAATCCGCTGGAACGCGGCGCCGATCGCGAACAGCGCCGGCTCGGACAGCGGGCGGCCGGCGAGCTGCACGCCGAGCGGCAGCCCCGCGCGCGAGAACCCGGCCGGCACGGCGAGCGCCGGCAGGCCGAGATAGTTGAAGGCGCGCGTGAAACGGCCGGGATCGGCCGGCGTCGCCAGCGTGAAGGCGCCGGCATCGTAGCGGCGCGGGGCGGCGCCGGGCATCACCTCGTCGAGGCGCGGCGCCACGTCGGGCGCGGCCGGCAGCAGCAGCGCGTCGGCGCGCGCGAACACGGCCTCGACGAACAGGCGCGTCATCCGCGCGCGAACGCGGAGCGCGTCGAGATAGTCGGCGGCGGGATGGACGAAGCCGGCCGCCATGCGCTCGCGCACCTCCGGCGAATAGGCTTCGGGCTCGGCGGCGAGGCGCCGCCGGTGCGTGGCGGCGACTTCGCTCGCGAACACGATCGCGGCCAGCGCGTTGAGCGCGTCCCACGCCGGCAGCTCGGTTGCGACCAGCGCGGCGCCGCCGGCGCGGAGCGCTTCGGCCGCCGCTTCGTAGGCCAGCCGCGCTTCGCCCGAGATCGACGCGAGCGGCGCGTCGCCGAGCCGCGCGATCGTGCGCCCGCGCAGCGCCGGCGCGTCCGGCACGGCGGCCGCCGCCGTCGGCAGAACGCAATCCGGATCGCGCGGATCGGGCCCGGCCACCGCGGCGTGGATCAGCGCGCAATCCTCGGCCGAGCGCGCCATCGGCCCGGCCGCGTCGAGCGACGGGCTCGAACGCATCATGCCGTGGCGGCTGAGCGTGCCGCGCGTCGGCAGCAGGCCGACGACGCCGCACTGCGCCGCCGGATGGCGGATCGAGCCGCCGCTGTCGGAGCCCATGCTGCCGAAGACGAAGCCCGCGGCGAGCGCCGCCGCCGACCCGCCCGAGGAGCCGCCCGCGGCCCGCGCCGGATCCCACGGGTTGCGCGCCGGGCCGGCCAGCGCGTTGAGCCCGTGCGGATGGAACGCGAATTCCGACATGTTGAGCGCGCCGAGATCGACGGCGCCGGCCGCGTCGAGCCGCGCGAGGCACGCCGCCGTCTCGCGCGCCGCCGCCGCGGCGCCGCGCGACCCGCAGCTGGCGGCGCGGCCGGCGCGGTCGAACATGTCCTTGCGCGCGACCGGAATGCCGTGCAGCGGGCCGCGCACCCGGCCGGCGCGGCGCTCGCGGTCGCGCTCGTCGGCGGCGGCGAGCGCGCTCTCGCCCTCGACCCTCAAGAACGCGCGCAGCGCGCCGTCTCGCGCGGCGATCCGCGCCAGCGCCGCCGACGTCAGCTCGCGCGCCGAAACCGCGCCGCGCGCCATCGCGCGCGCGGCCGCGGCGATGCCGCCGTCGAGCAATTCATCCATTCCGGGCGAGCTCGCAGAGCGCCGCGGCGTGATGCTCGGGCACGTCCATGGGGTCGACGCCGTCGAGCGCTGGCCGCGCCGCCGCGAGCTGCGCGCCGCACAGCGCGAGCAGCCGCTCGGCCAGCGCGCGGTCGGGCGTTCCGCCGAGAATGTCCGCGAGCTTGCGCGCCAGCGTTTCGGGATCGGGCAGCATCGTCGTCGCAGGGGGCATGAGGAAGCGGCATTGTGCCTCCGCGCGGGCTTCGTTCATAGTGCCCGGCGAGGGGGAACGCGCATGTATTCCGGACTGATCCGCGACTGGCCGAAGCGCGTCTGTTTCGGGCCGGGCTCGGTGCGCGCGCTGCCGCGCCTCATGGGCGAGCTCGGCGCGAAGCGCGCGGGCGTGATCTGCGGCAAGAGCGTCGCCGGCGGGCCGATCCTGCCGGCGGTGAAGGCGGCGCTCGGGCCGCTCTATGCCGGGGTGTTCGCCGAGGTGCCCGCGCACACGCCCTATGCCTCCGTCGTCGCGGCGGCGGCGGCGCTGAAGGCGATGAACGCGGATTGCGCGATCTCGGTCGGCGGCGGCAGCACGATCGACGCCGGCAAGGGCGTGGTCCTGCTGGCGGCCACCGGCGGCGAATTCGCGCCCTACGTGATCGATTTCGGCGCGAAGGGCTCGATGGAGCGCGCGCCGATGCCGCCCTCGCCGATCTTCCACATCGCGGTGCCGACGACGGCCGGTTCGGCCAGCGACGTGATGCCGACGGCCGGGATCCGCGACCCCGCCGCCAAGAAGAAGCTGCTGTTCTGGGACGAGCGCATGGTGCCCGAGGCGACCGTGCTCGATCCCGAGCTGGCCGTGCACGCGGCGCCCGCGCTCACCGCCGCCACCGGCATGACCGCCGTGGCGCGCGCGATCGAGACGCTTTACTCGAAGCATCGCCACCCGATTTCGGTGGGCCTCGCGCTGCACGCGGCGCGCCTGCTGCGCACGGCGCTGCCGCGCAGCGTGGAGGCGCCGCACGATCTCGCGGCGCGCGCCGACTGCATGATGGCGTCGATCATGTCGGGCACCGCCTCGATCAACGCGATGGTCTCGGTCGTGCACGCGATCGGCCACGTCGTCGGGGGCCGCTACGGGCTGCAGCACGGCATCTCGCACGGCATCCTGCTGGCGCCGGCGCTGCGCCTGCTGCTGCCGGCGATCGGCGCCGAGAAGGCCTATGTGCTCGAGGCGCTCGGCTGCGCGCCGGACGGCTCGCCCGAAGACGCGGCGCGCGCGATGGAGGCGCTGCTGCGCCGCCTGCCGCTGCCGCAGCGCCTCGGCGAGGTCGGCGTCGCCGCGGCGGATCTGCCCGGCATCGCGGCGCAGACGATGGGCGACTACATGATGGCCAACGTGCCGATGCCGGTGACGGCCGCCGACGTCGAGGCGCTGCTGCGCGGCGCGCTGTGAGAGGCGCGCCCTCCGCGCTGACCGAGCTGGCGGCCTGGTGCGCGGCGCTCGACTGGCGCGCCGTGCCGGAGGCGCAGCGCGCGCTCGTGCCGCTGCGCGTGCTCGACACGGCCGGCCTCGTCGCCGCCGGTTCGGCGACCGACGCGGTGTGCGCGGCGCTGGGCTTCGCCGAATCCGAGGGCGGCGCCGGGGCCGCGGCGCTCTGGTTCCGGGCGGCGCGCCTGCCGGCCTCGCGCGCGGCGCTCGTGCACGGCGTGGCCGCGCATTGCCGCGACTTCGACGACACGTTCACCGATTCGGTCGTGCATCCGGGCAGCGTCGTGGTGTCGGCCGCGCTCGCGGCCGGCGAAGCGGCGCACGCCGCCGGCGAGGACGCCGGCGCCGCGATCGCCGCCGGCTACGAGGTGGCGGCCCGCCTCGGCGGGGCGGCCGGGCGGCGGTTCCACGCCCGCGGCCTGCACGCGACCGGCATCGTCGGCCCGATCGCCGCGGCCGCCGCGGCGGCGCGCGTGCAGCGGCTGTCCGCCGCCGAGACCGCGTCGGCGATCGGCCTCGCCGCCAGCATGGCGGGCGGGCTCATGGCGTTCCAGGCCGACGGCGCCTGGTCGAAATGGCTGCACACCGGCTGGGCGGCGCAGGGCGGCATCGCGGCCGCCGGCCTCGCCGCGCGCGGCTTCCGCGGACCGCACGCGGCGCTCGACGGCGCCGCCGGCCTGTTCGCGGCGCTGCTGCACGGCGAAACGCCCGACCTCGCCGCGCTGACGCGCGGGCTCGGCGCCGAGTGGCGCGGCGGCGCCGCGCAGTTCAAGTATTATCCGTGCGCGCACGTGATCCAGCCCTATATCGACGCCGCGCTCGCGCTGCGCCGCGAGCACGCGCTGGCCGCGGACGACGTCGCCGAAGCGCGCTGCGCGATCGCGCCGTGGGCGGTGCCCATCGTGTGCGAGCCGCGCGCCGCACGCATAGCGCCTGCGACCGAACTCGACGCCATCGCAAGCCTGCCGTTCATGGTCGCGCATGCGCTGGCCGAGGGCGAGGTGACGCTCGCCGCGCTCTCGGCCGAGCGGCGCGAGCGGCCCGGCCTGCGCGCGCTCGCGGCGCGCGTCGTGCACGAGCCGGACGCGGCGATGGGCCGCGGCTTCGATGCCCGCCTGACGATTCGCACGCAATCGGGCGCGACGCTGACCGCCGCCGCCGATTCCGCGGCGCCCGACCCCGGCCGCGTCGCGGCCAAGTTCGTAGCCAACGCCGCCCCCGTGCTGGGCACCGTGCGCGCCCGGCAGGCCGCGGAGCGCATTCTGGCGCTGCGCGCGCCCGACCCGGCCGCGATCGCGGCCCTGCTGCGCACGAACGCGCCGGCTTCGCCTTGACCGCGCGGCCGGCCAATGCCTAGAGTTTTACCGAACGTCATTCGGTAATGGAGCGGGCGGCCGGACAGCGCCGCCTCGCGCAGGGAGGGACTCGCATGAAAACGATCGCTGGCATCGCCGGCGCCGCCGTCGCGCTCGCACTCGCGGCCGGTGCCCACGCGGAGACGACCGTGCGCGCGGTCGGCTTCATCCCTAAGAACCACCCGGTGATGGCGCAGGCCAATGCCTGGGTCGCGCACATCAACGAGAAGCTCAAGGGCAAGTTCCGCGTCAACTACGTGGGCGGCCCCGAGGTGATCGGCCGCTACGAGCAGCTCAACGCGCTGCGCACCGGCGTCATCGACATGCTGTTCTCGGCCGAGGCGGATTTCGTCGACCAGATGCCCGAAGTGGCCGCGCTCGTGCTCTCGAAGCTCAGCCCCACCCAGGAGCGCAGTTCGGGCTTCTACGACATCATGGTGAAGGTGCACGAGCGCGTGAACGTGCGCTACATCGGCCGCGTGCAATACGGCGATTTCTATCTCTGGTTCAAGAAGAAGCCCGAGAATCTCGCCGGCCTCAAGGGCCTCAAGATGCGCACCGGCTCGCTCTACGACCGCATGATGCGCGAGCTCGGCATGGTCCCCGTCAACGTCAACCAGCCCGAAACCTACACCGCGCTCGAGCAGGGCACGGTGGACGGGCTCGGCTGGCCGGTGTTCGGCGTGCGCTCGATCGGCTGGACGCGGCACATCAAGTTCGTCGTCGACCTGCCGTTCTACGGCGCGAGCAACGTCGGCGCGATCATGAACCTCGACAAGTGGAAGGGCCTGCCGGCGGACGTTCAGAAGGCCATCGTCGACGCCACCGCCGAGTTCGAGCCGAAGATGATCGCGCATTTCAAGAGCGAGCAGGAGAAGGAGTGGAAGCTGCTCGAGCCGCTCGTCACGCGCGTGAAGTTCTCCGATGCCGAGAGCAAGAAGTATCTCGACACCGCCTATACCGTGGAATGGGACGCGATCGCCAAGCGCGTTTCGCCCGAAGCTCTGGCGCAGCTGAAGAAGACGACCGGCAACTGAGCGGACACGGAGCGGCCGCGTTCCGCGGCCGCTCCGCCCGCGCTCCGGCGGCAGGGGATCGAGCTTGAACCGATTGCTGCGCATCCTCGCCGCGGGCGAAGACATCGCCGCGGCCGGCGCGACGCTGCTGTTCGTCGGCATCACGGTTTCGATCTGTGCCGAAGTGCTGCTGCGCTACGGGTTCAACAGCCCGATCGCCTGGGTCGTCGAAGTCACCGAGTACTCGCTGCTCTGGATCACGTTTCTCGGCGCGGCGTGGGTGCTGCGCCACGGCGGGCACGTGCGCGTCGACATCCTGCTGCAATACCTCTCGCCGGCCGCGCTCCGCATATGCGGGCTGATTTCCTCGGCGATGGGCGCGCTCACCTCGGCGATCCTCCTGGGGTTCGGCGCCCACGCGACCTACAGCGCCATGATGCGCGGCGCCTTCAAGCCGACCGGCATCGACATTCCGACCTGGATGATCATCGTCGTGATCCCGGCCGGAGGCCTGCTGCTGATGTTCCGCTTCGCGCGCCTGTTCGCGGAATACTGGACGCGCCGGCGCGACTTCGGCGCCGAGCCTTCGCACTGACCGCCGCGATGGAATGGTATTACACGCTGACGATCATCTTCGGCGCCTTCGTGGCGCTGATGGCGGTCGGCGTGCCGATCGCCTTCGCGTTCCTCGCGATCAACGTCGTGTGCTGCTACATCTTCTGGAACGGCGCCGCCGGGCTCACGCAGCTCGTCCTCTCGATCTCGGGCTCGGTCACCCACTTCACGATCGTCTCGGTGCCGCTGTTCGTCCTGATGGGCGAGGTGATGTTCCGATCCGGCATCGCCACCAAGATGATGGACGTGCTCGACTCCTGGTTCGGGCGGCTGCCGGGCCGGCTCGCGCTGATGTCGGTGGCGGGCGGCACGGTGTTCGCGGCGCTGACCGGCTCGGGCTCGGCCGCCACCGCGATGCTCGGCAAGCTGCTCGTGCCCGACATGGAGAAGCGCGGCTATCACAAGGCGATGACGCTCGGCCCGATCATGGGCGCCGGCGGCCTCGCGATCATGATCCCGCCCTCCGCGCTCGGCGTCCTGCTCGCGGCGCTCGGCCAGTTCTCGGTCGGCGACTTTCTCGTCGCCATCATCGTGCCGGGCCTCATGATGTCGGTCGCCTATGCGGTCTACATCGTCGCCCGGTGCTGGTTGCAGCCGCATCTGGCGCCGGCCTATCCGGTCGCCCCGATCCCGCTCGGCACGAAGATCCGCAACACGCTGCTCTACATCTTCCCGCTGTTCTTCGTGATGTTCCTGGTCGTGGGCCTGATCTTCCTCGGCGTGGCGACGCCGACGGAATCGGCGGCCCTCGGCGCCGCGGGAACGTTCCTGCTCGCGGCGCTCTACGGCGGTCTCAACTGGCGCATGATCAAGGAGTCGCTGTATTCCTCGATGCGCATCACGGTGATGCTGCTGATGATCATCACCGGCTCCACCGCCTTCTCGCAGATCCTCGCCTTTACCGGCGCCACCTCCGGCCTCGCCGACCTCGCCACGTCCACCGGCCTGCCGCCGATCGTCGTCGTCATCATCATGCAGCTCATCCTCATCTTCCTGGGGATGTTCATGGAGCCGCTGTCGATCATGATGCTGACGGTGCCGATCTACTTCCCGGTGATCCAGGCCTTCGGCTACGACCCGGTGTGGTTCGGCGCGATCATGCTGCTGAACATGGAGATGGCGACGATCTCGCCGCCGTTCGGGCTCAACCTGTTCGTCATGCGCGGCGTGGCGCCGCGCGGCGTCACGATGGGCGACGTCTACGCCGCGAGC